>NZ_VJWO01000036.1:0-68025 GCF_014889455.1 Pseudomonas sp. K8 | reverse complement strand
GCGAGGTCACGTTCGGTGCTGGTGAATTCCACGCGATAGGTGAAGGGTTGACTCAGGTGTTCGTGGCCTTCAAAGGCCAACACGTCGAGACGGGCTTCGATGTTGCGCACACTCAAGGTGTGCCGGCTGTGGTCGAAGAAAGCCTGCACGTTCACACCTCCAGGGCGACGGCCTGCGCCGTGTCTTGAACATCGCTGAAATGCAGACTGATCCCTTCATCCTCGCTATAGCCCAAGCTCACGCCGTGGGTGCGCAGTTGCGCCGCTCGACGCGCCAACAGGTGTTGACTGAGGACCGGCAGGAGCTGCTCGTTAAGCAAGCTGTCGATGTTGCGTGCGCCTGAATCCGGTAGCAGGCAGGCGGCAACCAAGGCGTCGTTCAGGGTGTCGTCGATCCGGCAATCCAGACCGTAATGACGCTGCAGGCGCTTGGCGACCTGGGCCAGCTTGATCGCAACAATGCATTTGAGTGCGTCGGCTCGCAGCGGGCGATAGATCAGGGTTTGAAAGCGCGCCAGCAACGCTGGCTGAAAGTGTTCGCGCAGGATCGGACGCAGTCGTTCATGCAGCACGCTGTCCGGTATCTCCGGGTGTTCCTGCACGCTGGTGTGCAGCAGATCGCTGCCAAGGTTGGAGGTCATCAGAATGACCGTGTTACGGAAGTCGATCTCGCGCCCTTCGCCATCGCGCATAAACCCACGATCGAAGACTTGGTAGAACAGGTTAAGCACATCGCGATGCGCCTTTTCCACCTCGTCGAGCAACACAACGCTGTAGGGCCGCTGGCGCACGGCTTCGGTCAATACACCGCCCCGGCCGTAGCCGACGTAGCCGGGTGGCGAGCCTTTGAGTTGACTGACTGTGTGGGCTTCCTGGTACTCGGAAAAGTTGAGGGTGATCAGTGATTTTTCGCCGCCGAACAGGCTGTCGGCCAAGGCCAGCGCCGTTTCGGTCTTGCCTACGCCGCTGGTGCCGACCAGCAGGAACACGCCCAACGGCGCCTTCTCATCGGTGAGCCCGGTTTTGGCCGCACGCAGGCGCTGAGCCAAGGCACTCAAGGCCGGAGCCTGGCCGATCACGCGCGCTTGCAATTGCTGTTCGAGCAGCAGCAGATTGGCCTGCTCGTCCTTGAGTAAGCTGCCCAGTGGCACGCCGGTCCAGTCGGCGATGACTTGCGCCACGCTACGTGCATCGACATCCAAAGAAAGCAGTGGCTGGCTGCCTTGAATGTCACTCAACTGCCGTTGCAACTGTGCACAGGTATCCCGCTGCGGTGGCTGCGCCTGGCGCGCAGCAATCAATTGTTGGGCCAGATCGAGTTCTTGGCGGTATTGCTGTTCCAGATCGGCGTGCTGACGTTGCAGATCGGCGTGTTGCGCGGCAATCGTCGCCAGACGCTCATCCACGCTGTGGCCGCCAAGCCGCTGATCCTGCTCCAGCGCTTGGCCCTCCAGTTCCAGGGCCACTTGCAGGGCACTCAGACGGCGCAACGCCTGCGGTTCGCAGTCCAGGCTCATGCACACCCGGGCGCTGGCGGTGTCCAGCAGGTCGACGGCTTTGTCCGGCAACTGGCGCCCCGTCAGGTAGCGCCTCGACAGGCTGACCGCCGCCTGCACTGCCGCATCCTGGATATGCACACCGTGATGGCTGGCGTAGCGCGCCTTGAGCCCGCGTAGCATCAGGCAAGCATTCGCGTCGTCCGGTTCCTCGACCTTGACCATTTGAAAGCGTCTTTCCAAAGCGGCATCACGCTCGAAATACTGCTTGTATTCACTCCAGGTGGTCGCGGCGATGGTGCGCAACTCGCCACGGGCCAGAGCGGGCTTGAGCAGGTTAGCCGCATCGGCGCCGCCGGCCTGGTTGCCGGCCCCGACCAGGGTATGGGCCTCATCGATAAACAACAGCACCGGTTGTTCGCACTGCTGTACGGCGTCGATCACGTTTTTCAGGCGTTGTTCGAACTCGCCCTTGACGCCAGCGCCGGCTTGCAACAATCCCAGGTCAAGGGTACGCACACTGACTGTTTTGAGACTGTCCGGCACCTTGCCTTGGGCAATGCTCAACGCCAGGCCTTCGACCAGCGCCGTTTTGCCGACACCAGGCTCGCCCACCAGGATCGGATTGTTTTTGCGCCGACGGCTGAGGATGTCGATGACCTGACGGATTTCATCATCGCGGCCGAACACCGGGTCGATCTTCCCTTGCGCGGCCTTGGCGGTCAGGTCCTGGGTAAACCTGTCCAGCAGCGCCGCTAACGCATCGTCTTTCGACACGCTGGGCGGGAGTATGGCGAGTTCACTTGAAGGCACCGCGGTCACTGACGTCTGCACCGCGGGGCGCTCTTCGGAGATTTGGTCCAGCAACACCTGCAGCCGCTGCAACTGCACCTCACTGAGGCTGAGCAAGGGCCATACGGCTTCGCACGCCAGCAGGCTGGGCGTCTCCATCAACGCGCTCAGCAGATGTACGGAACGCAGGCTGTCGTTGTGCTCGTCCAATGAGGCACGCAACCAGGCATTTTTGATCAGTTGCTGCAATGGCGCCGACAGCTGCGGCTTGCTCTGCACGCTACGCGGCAGACGATCGATGTGCTCCAGCAAGCCATACCACAACGTCTCCATATTCCACTCATAGCGACGTGCGATCACGGCCAGGTCGCCTTCACCTTGCCCCAGCAACTTGAGTAGCCAGTGTTCAACGGTGATCTGCGCGTGGGCACGGCTTTGGCACAGCGTGGCCGCTGCACTCAACGCCTGGGCGCAGTAAGGGTTGAGACGACGAAGCAAGCGCGTGGAATTCTGGGCCATACGGCTACATCCTTGTTCGGTGATGGTGGTACGCGATCGTTAACGCCAATCGCGGGCCGGAAACTCGATGTGTTTGGCTGAACGCCCGCGAACGGACGCTCAACCCAGCACACCGGGAGCCAGCAGGCAAAGACCCACCTGCTGCTCCGGGCGTATCAAGCGCTTTGGCGTTCATTCCACGAATCGGAGTGGATGATGTTGCCGTCCTTGTAGGTCCAGGTGACCTTCTCGTAACGCAACTCCACCTGCTCGAGGTGGTTGTGCTTCTCTTTGCTGGGGTCTTTGACGTCGTGCATTTTCGGCGCAACCTTCACGACCTTGACCTCTTCGAGTTTGGTGATGAAGTACTCGACCTCCTGCCCCGCATCGTCGATGCGGTACCACTTGAACTCGGCACTCTTGAGGGTTTGCCCGGTAGTGACCGCCTTGTAGAGATAGGGGCTGGAGGCATCGATTTCCTTGGAAAACAGAAACGGGGTGTGAACCCGCGTACCGGTCAATTTCCCGGTGTTGTTGTCGGTGGGGATGTACAGACTGTGATCCTGGGCAACCACCTCGATGCTGCCCTCGCGTTGTTGCACGTTCACCGAACCCTTGATAGTTGCGCCGCCGTCGTCTTGCAGCCAGAGGTAAACGGGAATTGCCATGTGAAGCTCCTTTTTCTCGTAGATTTAAATGTCGCGGAATGCGACCGGGGGTTGCCTGTCCGGGCTTGCAACGGGAAGCGCGCAGGCCCCCGCCTCAGGCACCAGACGGATATCAACGCGGCGGTTGGCTGCACGCCCCGCCTCGGTGTCGTTACCGGCAATCGGCTGGCTGGCGCCGAAACCCTGTACAGCAAAGCAGCTGTCGGGAATGCCGCCCATGCGTTGCATCCCGTCGTGCACGGCAGCGGCGCGGGTGCGGGACAGTCGAAGGTTGTTCTCGGGGTCGCCAGTGGCATCGGTATGCCCCGAGATCACGATCAGCCAGCCGGGCTGGGCCTTGATATCGACCAGCGCATTGATCAGGATCTTGGCTGAATCCGCCTTGAGCTGGGCACTGCCGCTGGCGAACAGCGACAGGCTGTCCAACCGCACCGGGCTGGCAGCCCGCGCAGGCGATGCGGCCGGTGGCGGCTCAACGTGAGCAGCCAGTACCGCCAGCAGCGCAGCGCGCAGGCGTTCGCCGCGATACAGGCCCAGGCCGAATGCCGGGGGCGCACCGTGCCGGTAGTACGCGTCCAGACGCTGGGCGTCCTGGCGCAGCACGCCCACGGCACTTTCACGCCAAAGAAACTCGCGCTGATTGCGCTGGGTCGGTTGCGGGATCGCCGAATAACGTCGCAGGTCATCACTGACTTGGCGCAGCAACAGGGCGTTCTGCCACGCCGAACTGGCAAGTGCGACAACACCGGCGACGGCGAACAACCACAGCGCAACAACGCTCGCGCGTTGCACCGGGGAACGCAGCGGGCCGAGCGGCAGCAGGTTGAGCAAAGGGTCCGGGACCGGCAACACCGCATCGGCCACAACCGCCCTGTGATCCGCCAGCGCGACTTTGCCGCGTAACCATTGCTGCCACAGGTTCCCCTTCACGGCATGCGCCAATGCCGGCACCCACGTAACTGCGCAGATCGCCGCCAGGCCAGAAGCGTTACGCGTGACAAGGTGCGGCAGTACCGCTTCGTGAAGCCAGGCCACAGCGCTGTTCAGTTGAATGCTGGCGTGCATCCGAGCGGCCTGCCTGGGCGAGTCAGCGGGTTGCTGTTGCCAGTCATCCAGGCTGACGCAAGCACCCGCATCACACACACGGACCTCGGCCTGCCCGCTGCCCCAACAGAACCAGGGCGCCTCGTCCTGCAGGGTTTGCAGGTAGCTCACCAGCAACAGCGGCAGCGCAACCCCGCGTTTGCGGGCCAAGGCCAGTTGATGACTGAAGGCGCGCATCTGACCGGCGAGTATCGCCCCATCACTGTGCGCGCCGGGGCTGACGCTGAACATCACGCCCAGTTGCCCGGCCCAGCCAGGACGCAAGGCCAGAAGGTGATCGGTGATAGCCGGCAGTTGCTCCAGGCTCGGTACGCGCACGTAGCACCCTCGCTCGGTTACCCGCAGGGCCAACTGCCCGGCGGCAACCCCGCCGAACAGCCCATCCAGGCCATCACCGCAGACCAGCACCACCGGCTGACGAAACCCCGCAGCGGGCAGCACCATGCCCTCGGCCAACCTCACCGACCCACGCTGCCGCTCGGCGCGCAGGCGCAGCGATACCCAGGCCCACGTCACACAGCACACCGCGATCAGCACGCCGAGCACACGCGCCCACATCGCCAGCGGAATGATGAGCAGCAACGCGAGGACGAGGACACCGGCCCACAGGTAAAGGATGCGATGCAGATTGAAGGTCATCCGCACTTACCCCTGATCAGGCAAGAGCGAGGCAATCGCATCGCTCAGCAGATGATCCAATCCCCACCACGTCGCAACCAGCAACAGGGCCACTGTCAGCAGATGAATCAAGGGCGAGCGCAGCCAGCCAAAACCCGCGCTGAGTTCGCCACCGACCACCTGCGTCGGCATGTGTTGGCTGACCTTGAACGGCGCCACCTGTGCGTTGAGGGCAGCCAATAGTTGCTCGCGTCCGGGGTCGCTCAAATCACGATAGCGCCCGCGAAAACCCAACATCAATACGCGCTGAAATACCGTCAACACATGCCGGTCCGGCGCGGGTTCGCTCAACACGTCACGCATGGCCTCGTACAGAAACTCACCGGCCTGATGACGATTGAAGAACTTGGCCTGCAACGGTTCGCTGGCCCAGGCGGCGCGGGCATCTGCGTCAGCGCAGGTCAGCACCGTTTCGTCGAGTAGCGCGCATTGAGCATGACTGATGTGGTCGATGTTGCGCTGACTCAGGCCCGCCCGTTCAAGGTGCTGCCGAGCTTGCTCAACCTGTTCGATACAAAGCTGGCCCAACTCCCGGCCAGGTTGCACCGAGGCGCCCTGGCGCAACTCGACCACCAATAGGTAGGTGTCCTGTAACAGCGCGTCGATATCCACCGCTGCTGCGGCTTGCTCGTTGGAAGGCGTCGGTTTCATGAGCGCAGCACCGCAAACAGTTCCAGCTTGACGTCGACCAAGCTGCTGGGAACGTAGAAAGCACAGACCCCTTCGTCCAGCACCGCCTGCCCCTTGGAATGCCCGAGGTCCAGGGCGAAGTACTGATTTTCCAGGCGCAATGGAATCGCCGCCGGCACATGGCTGAGGGACTGCAACGGCACCCCGTCGAGCGCCGCGTTGATCAGATAATCGACCTCATCCGGCGTACCGATCTTGCACAGGCGCGGGAACTGGTCCTGCACCTGCGCCGCCGGTAGCCGACTGCGCACCGACAGATAAAAGTCGGCCCCCTCACGCTCGCGCAAGCGCGGATCATTCAGCGTGACCTGCCACCGATTGGCCCCCTGTACCTCCAGGCTCAAAGCAATGACCCGCGACGGCAGACTGGCCTCCAACAACAGCGACAGGGTGTGCATCAGCGGCGGGAACACTGCCTCCAACGAGGTGTGCCGGTAAGCGGGGATCTTGTCCACGTCGTGTTCCAGCGAAAACGTGAGCAGGCCACCGGCGAGCTTGATCAGTTGCTGGTAGACCTGCTCGGGGTGGCGCGCGGGAAACTCCCGAAGATCGGCCAATACCGGCTGGTAGGTATTCAACGCATTGAGCAGCCAGAACAGCGACACGTCGGCGACGGCAAAGTCGGCCATGCGCTGATTGCTTTCCCGCCGCATGCCCATGAGCCGTTGCCGCTTGGCGGACAATTGCGTCAACAGGTTGTCCAGCTGGTTCAGCAACCCCGGGTGCGCGGCGAAGCTCAGCAACGGCGGCACATAGCCCGGGTCGAGGCTCCAGGCGCCCTGCCCGTCGCGCACCAGGCGCGCGACCGGACACGTCATGTAGTCCGCATTATCGTCGCGCTGCAGGCGCAGGCTCAGTGCATGCTCCAGCACGCCTATCGACTGCACCTCATCGGCATACATATCCTGTACGTCGCGCCAAGACTGGCGATAGCGTGTGGGCCGATCGGCCCTGCCACCGTCGAACAGGCAGTTGTCGCCATTCGCCTGTTCCAGGGGCAAGGCCAAGTGCAATAACGCGTCCTGATCTTCGTCGGCCAGCAACTGCGCCAGCTCCAAGGCCGGAGGCAGGCGGTCGACCTGCTCGGTGTCGATCCAGGTGCCATCGGGCATGCGGACCCGCAACTGAGTCGCCTTGAGCTTACCCAGCCGTAATGCATCCAGGTCGAACCCTACCGCCTGGACACCCCAGGGGTGCGCCAGGGCCAGATGCGCGAGTTGTTCGTTGGTCCAAGCCTCCCAGCGCGCCTGTTGCTGGAATTGTTGCGGCGACAGCAACGCCCCGGCGGCCCACAGAGGGCGATCGATATTCATGGCATCGTTTCCCTACGACTGAATCAGGCTTTGGCCTTGGGCATCTGCGAAACCAGCGACAAGTTCACGTCCATGCCCTCGACCTGGAAGTGCGGCACGGCATACAACTTGACGCGGAAGAAACCGGGGTTGTCCTCGATGTCTTCCACCGTGACCTTCGCCTCCCGCAGCGGGTGTGAGGCCTGCAAGTCATCGCCCGGATCAGTCATCTCGGTGACCAGCCCGCCGATCCACTTGTTCAACTCCAGTTCCAGCAAACGCCGGTCCTTGGTGGTGCCAATGTTTTCGCGCTGGATCAGCTTCAGATAGTGAGCAATGCGTGACAGCAGAAAAATGTATGGCAGACGTGCGTTGATTCGACTGTTCGCGGTGGCGTCGGCCGTGTCGTACAGCGCCGGCTTTTGCGCGGAGTTGGCCGAGAAGAAACACGCATAGTCGCGGTTCTTGTAGTACGAGAGCGGAATGAAACCGAGGTTGGCGAACTCGAACTCACGGGTTTCCGGAATCATCACTTCGGAAGGGATCTTGACCTGATTGCCGGTGCCCAAGTCATACAAATGGATAGGCAGTTCAGTGACCGCACCACCCGACTGCGGCCCACGTATCTGCACGCACCAACCGTTGCTGATGAAGCTTTTGACCATGTTCGCGGCAAAGGCAAACGATGCGTTGGTCCACAGGTACTTGTGGTGATCCGGCCCTTTGACATTCTCGACGTAATTGAAGCTGCGCACGGGAACGGTGTCGGGCCCGTAGGGCAAGCGCCCCAGGACCCGCGGCATGGTCAGGCCGATGTAACGCGCGTCGTCACTGTCACGGAATGACTTCCACTTGATGTATTCGGCACGATCAAAATAGTTGCCGATGTCCTTGATTGCGGCCACCTCCTCCATGGTTTCCTTGCCGAAAAACGCTGGGCCTACAGCCCCCACAAACGGCATGTGCGCGGCGGCGGCGACTTTGGAAATATTGCGCAGCAGCGCGATGTCCTGAGGCCTGCGATCGAATTCGTAGTTTGAAATAGCCGCCGCAATCGGCTCGCCCCCCGGTGTGTCGTACTCCTGCGTGTAGGTATGCAGGTACAAGCCGCTCTGGGCAATTTCAGGCGCGTCCTCGAAGTCTTGCACCAGGTGGTCCTTGCTGACATCCAATAGTTCTATGCGAACGTTCTGACGGAAATCCGTCTGATCAATCAGCGATTTCACACCGCGCCAGGTTGACTCGACGCGCTGGAAGTCCGGATGGTGCATGACCGCATCGAGTTGACGGCCAATCTGCCGGTCCAACGAAGCAATATGCTCATCCAACAGGACTTTATCCAAACGCTCGATTTTTTGCGGCGATTGCTTAAGCAACTTTAAAAACACACTGACCGCTGCCGTCACCCGCTCATCGGCGGACACCTCGGACAGCGCATCCGAGTTCTGGAAGATATCAATACCGGCCAATTCAGCAACAGGACTTAAATTGATCTTGTTAAACAGCGCAGCATAAACACCCGCAGACTCTTCAGACAACACTGTAGCGCCGCGCGCTTGCACGTTGGAATGTTCTAAGGACATGATTTAACTTCCCTTTTAAATTACCGCTATGAATTAACGCTCTTCTTCAGGCGCCAAGGCAGCCAACTCAGCGCGCAGTTCGTCACTGAGCGCGTCATCCTTGAGGATGCGCTCCAACTCATGGCGGAAGGTCACGTTGTCCAGCAGATTCGATTTGAGATCACGCAACAGGTTGCGCATCGCCAATAACGCACGCAGTTGTGGAATCTGCCGTGCGACCTGCTCAGGCTCGAAGTCCTTCATGCACCGGAAATTCAGTTCGACAGCGGTGTCGGACGCATCGTCGTCCAAGGTGTTGTCGACAGCCAGCTTCAGACCCGGCGAGAACTCGCCCAGGACGCTGTCAAAGTTGTTCTTATTGATATCAACCTTGCCACGCTCGGAGAGCGGACGCTGTTCTTTACCGTTACTGTAGTCCCCCAGCACCATCAGTTTCAAAGGTAACTCAACCTTTTTCTGCGCACCGCCGGTATGCAGGTCGAGCTTGATATTAACCCTGGCCTTGGGCACTTCATTTTGAAAGCTGCTTAGCGTCATCGTTTCATTCCGTGAGTTATCCAACAGCATTGATCTGCGGTCAGATGGAAATTAAAACCGGAATCCAATCAACTTAAATTCCCTTTCCGGAAACCAAAGCGCTACATGGCGCATGGCGTCCGCTTGCTCACTAGAATGAAGTATCACTGCGGGAACTTACCAGCCCCCGGATCACGGACGGGAACTTTCCATTGCGCATCAGGGATATTTCCCACAAAGCACAAAGATTATCTTTCTTGCAAAGATTATTGAAGATTTAAACCACAGACAGGGACCTCGCTGTCGGATATTTCTTAACCGTGGCGACGCCCAATAAAAGATCAGTAGAAATATACCAACCCATATGAATTTCTTTCAACATCTTCCATTGTTTATAGTACTAAAACCTATAAAAAACACCCACGTGCCGACCAGAAGATAAACCATCTCCGTCTCAGCTTTACATCATAAACATTGAACTCCAGCAAAAAACGCCTACACCTCGCGCGCCTTGACCTTCAAATGCCGCGCATACCATGGCCGCTTCGGCACCCGTTTGAACAAACCCTGCAGCGCTTCGTCTTGCGCAGCAAACGTAATTCGCAGAGCGAGCTTCATGATCTCTGGGTCCATCTCCATCGAACGCCCCCTCTGCAAGCCTGGCGTGGTGCTGCAGCCATGGGTATCCGGGCCCAGCCACGGGTCGCCGACTTCAACCCAACGCCCCGGCGCGAACCATGCCACGCCGTTGACCTCCAGGCGGCTGACCTGGCCGGGATGGAAGCGCTCATGGGCGCGGAACCAGTCTTCGATGCGGTCGTCGATCCAGCCATGGAAGTGCCAGAACACCGGGTTGACGTGGGAGGAAAACGGATCGCCAAGAAAGTCGTTCTCGGGCGCATACCAACGCGCGGCAAAGTCTGCCGGGTCGCGGGCGAAGGGCACGGGGGCGCCGTTGGAGGGGTCGCGGGGCACCGAGGCCCAGCGCATGTGCAGCCAGTCATGCAGGCCCAGTTCCATTTCGGAGCCGAGCTGGCCCAGGGTCAATTTGGCCAGGTATCGCGGGTCGCGGTATTGGGATTCCCAGACCTGGAAGTTGCTGTGGTAGGTCTCGGCGGCTTTGATATCGCTGACCCATTGGGTGTAGTCGCCGTCGTCCGGCGCCAGCCAGGTGGGTGGCAGGGCAAAGCCGTCATGGTTGTCGAAGTAGCGCAGGAAGCCCTGGCGATCACGTTCCAGGGCCGGTTGCGGTTCGGGGAAGGCGGACCACGACGGCAAGTCTTGCATCGCACGTGCGGTGCCGAGCATATGCCGATGCATGAAGAAGAAGTCGATGCCCGAGCCGTTGCGATCCTTGAGCTTGCCCCGTGCGTCGCGCTCCTTGCCCCGTGGGCCGGGCTGCCAGCCGATGCCACGCAAGGCGTCGCGTTTTTCCTCGGAGAGCTTGTGCCATTGGTCGCGCGTGGCGTGCCACAGTTGGTGGAACAGGCGGTGCTCGGGGGAAATCAGCCAGGCCAGCAGCGAAGGGTTGAGACCGATGCGTTGGCGGGCTTCGGGAAACGGCTGTTTGTGGGCAACAAAGCGATTATCCGGCGCGGTCAGCGCCAGGGGGCGGTCGAGGTCGAGGATCTGCCCGCTGAGGGTGCCGCTGCCGGCGTTGCCGAAGATGCCCCAGACTTCATCGACGGTCATGCTGAATTCATAGGCCGGCGCGCCGTCGGCTGCATCACGGTCGATCAGCCGCCAATAGAGCTCGGTGCCCTCGCCCGCGAGCAAGTCACCCAACACGCGATAACGGGGTTCGCCATCGCCGCGCAGGTGCTCGGCCGTGTCGAGATAACCACGCAAACCACGCCCACGCGGCGCGACATCGAGCAGCAACGCCAGGCCCCGCGCGGGCAAACCCTTGAGGCCGGCATCGCGGCCTTCAAGCCGCAGGTTCCACACCCCGCGCAACGTGTTCGCCAGGTGCTGGCCGGCGGTATCGGCAAGATCCACCGTGGCTTCGCCGGGGGTGATGGGGAATTCTTCACGCGTCCACTCGCGATGGGCATATAAGGCCGCCGGCACGGCGGCGCCAGTCAGCGCCAGGCCTGCGATGAACCCACGTCGAGAGATCGTCATTGTCTACCTTAGGAAACGGCGTTATCAGAGCTAGAACGTTTACTCGCGCGGGAAATTTACCGCGCCGTCGCCGAGGCCTAAATTTCCGCGCTCATCGCTCGTTCTTCCCAGATAGCAAAGGCCTCAACTGACTGAGACGGCAATGACAAAACCACGTTCGAAAAAGGCGCTGTTTATCGGCCTGGCATTGGCCATCGGCGCCGGGGCCGGTTTCCTGGCCTGGGATCATTGGTTCCGAGGCAATGCCGGCTACCCGCTGGCGGTGATCAAGCAGGCCAACGACCTGCAGGAGCGCCTGTTGTCGTTCGACAGCCATATCACCGTGCCGCTGGATTTCGGCACCGCCGGCAATGAGGCCGACCACGACGGCAGCGGCCAGTTCGACCTGGCCAAGGCGCGTCGCGGGCGATTGTCCGGGGCGGCGCTGACGGTTTTCGGCTGGCCGGAAATCTGGAACGGCGCCAATGCTCCCCACAGGCCCGGCGACGGCTTTGTCGAGGAAGCCCGCCACGAGCAGGAGGTGCGCTACAAAATCATCTCCGGCATGGTGCGCGACTTCCCCAACGAAGTGGGCATCGCCTACACCCCGGATGACTTCCGGCGCCTGCATGGCGAAGGCAAATTCGCGATCTTTATCAGCATGCTCAACGCCTACCCGCTGGGCAGCGACCTGAACCAACTGGACCTGTGGACAGCACGCGGCATGCGTATGTTCGGCTTCAGCTATATCGGCAATAACGCCTGGTCCGACTCGTCGCGGCCACTGCCATTTTTCAATGACTCCACCGACGCTCTCGACGGCCTCTCGGACATCGGCCAGCAAGCGGTACACCGCCTCAATGACCTGGGGGTGATCATTGATGTGTCGCAAATGTCGACCAAGGCCCTGGAACAGGTTGCGCAGTTGAGCCGCACGCCACTGGTGGCCTCCCACTCGGCGCCACGCGCGGCGGTGGATATCCCGCGCAACCTCAGTGACAAGGAACTGCAACTGATCAAGCGCAGCGGCGGCGTGGTACAGATCGTGGCCTTCTCCGCCTACCTGCGCCCGCTGAGCCAGCCGACCCAGGACAAGCTCAACACCCTGCGCGCCCGCTTCGACCTGCCACCCCTGCCCAACCTGGCCGTGGCCCTGATGCCGGGCGACGCAATCATCGCCGCCTGGCCCGAGCACACGTTCGGCGAGTACGCCAGCGCGCTGTACGCGATCCTCGATGACGAACCCAAGGCCACCCTCAAGGACCTGGGCGATGCCATCGACTACACCGTGCGCAAGATCGGCATCGACCATGTCGGCCTGGCGTCGGACTTCAACGACGGCGGCGGTATCGACGGCTGGAACAACGTCGGCGAAATCCGCAACGTCACCGCCGAGCTGATCCAGCGCGGCTACTCCGAAGCCGACATCGCCAAGCTGTGGGGCGGCAACTTTCTGCGGGTGTGGGAACAGGTACAAAAAGCCGCCAGGCCCTTGGCCAACCGCTCATCACCCTCGACGTAAGCCCGCGAGCACAACATGACCGTGCTGAGCCAGCGGTGGCGACGCACGCCCTTTGCCCTTTGAACGAGAGGCCCACATGACGCCATCCGCCCCCCTGACCGCTTTGGCCCTCACCGCCCTGTGCGCAGCGCTGCTGCCCAACCTGGCCGAGGCCGCCACGCCGCAACCCGGCAAAGTGTTCAAGGACTGCAAGGACTGCCCGGAAATGGTCGTGCTGCCCGCCGGCACTTTCACCATGGGCACGCCCGACGATGAGGTCGGCCGCGAGCCGGACGAAGGCCCGATGCATGCCGTGACCTTCGCCAAGCCGTTCGCCATGAGCCGCTTCCAGATCACCGCTGGCGAGTGGGACAGCTATATCCGCCAGACCGGGGTCAAGATCGCCGACGGCGATACCCGCCCCGGCCGCGAATGCATCGCCAGCAAGCCGCGCTACCCCCAGAGCCCGCGTCAGCCGGCAGTGTGCATGGACATGGACGACATCAAACACTACGTGGCCTGGCTGTCGAAAAAGACCGGGCAGCCGTACCACATGGTCAGCGAAGCCCAGCGCGAATACGCCGCGCGCGCCGGCTCCAGCGGCCCCTTCCCGTTTCCGTTCGACGAGGGCAAGGGTTACAGCATTGCCGAACATGCCAACACTTACGGTCCGGCGGATGGCTACAGTTTTTCCTCGCCGGCCGGCAGCTACCCGCCGAACGCATTCGGCATGTACGACATGCACGGCAACGTCTACGAGCGCGTGGCCGACTGCGAACACCCCAACTACGTCGGCGCACCGACCGACGGCAGCGCCTGGGTGGAACCGAACTGCGAGAGCTACCAGATCCGTGGCAATGACTGGGGCGAAGCGCCAGTGTTCTCGCGCTCGGGCAATCGCAACAACATCTACCCGCAGACACGCGGGGACTGGATCGGTTTTCGGGTAGTGCGAGACCTGTAACAACAAATCCCCTCACTGCACCTACTGCACCTACTGCACCTACTGCACCCGCTGCACCCACTGCATCCGCTGCACCCGCTGCACCCACCGCACCCACTGTAGGAGCGAGCTTGCTCGCGAAGCCCCCGAGTACGCCGCGTTTATCCAGGATAAACGCGTTATCGTTGGCGATTTTCGCGGGCAAGCCCGCTCCTACAGGGGGCGTGCGTCAGCCCTGCCGAGCCAACCGTTCCAAACCTTCATGCAACGCCGGAAACAGGCTGTTGTTGAAGTTGTTCCAGCGCAATTCGAGGATGGTGTCGTCCGGGGAAATCTCGGTCTTGAGCACGTCGTGGAACACTTCACCGGAGTCGATGCCGTTGTCCACGTAGTGGAACGACGCACCGGTCAGGTACAGCGGCTCGCACGGCTGCGTCTCCTTGGTCGTCCAATCCACCACCGCCTGGCCACGGGCACCGTACAAGGCGTTCCAGGTAGCGTAGGCGCCCCGGCGCTCGTAGGGCGATTCGATACGGGTAATGCCCGGGTGAATGTTCATGATCCGCCGCGCAAATGGCGCACCCGGGCGCACCAGCTCATCGAGGATCACCAACAGGCCGTCCAGCACCACGATATCGGCCTTCAGCTCCACCAGCGTGTCGCGCAGGCGGCGTTCGAAATCCTGCTTGCCGGCGACGTGTTGCGCGCTGCCACGCGGCAGGCGGCGGTAGGTGGACGGCACGCTCAGCAGCAAATCGTTGACCAGACGCCCCTGCACCCGCAGGTCCGCCGGGTACAGCCACTGGCGGCCCGGCGCATAGGCAAAGCCATAGTCGGCGACCAATTGCCGGTCACGCGGGTTTTGCTCGTCGTCGTCATACACCACGCCCACCAGGTTATAGGCCTCGCCCAGCGACGTATCGTTGAGCGAGCCCACCAGAAACTCCAGCACCGACTTCATGTAGCGCTCGTGGTCCTTATAGGCCACTGGCTGCCCGGCCTTGTCGGCGGCGGCATTTCTCAGGGACCACACATACACCAGGTTCTTTTTCGTCATTGGTTCGCTCTCACTGGATAGATCCGGCACGCGACCCTACGCGTGCGCCTACCCAACAAGAACGAACCAGGCAGCGGGCAATTTATCCGCCACCGCCACCGCCGGGCACGCCGCGCTAAATACTCGCGCCGACGCTTCGTTTGTCATGGGTAAGGGTCTGTGTGCCCAGCCCCCTCCATTCACTTTCCGGGAAGTACCTATGACCGACCCCAAGCGCGGCGCCTTCAGCGGTTTGCTCGCATTGCTCAGGCCCTTTCGCGCCATCGTGAGCGTCTCCGTCGCCCTGGGCATGGCCGGTGGCCTGGCCATCACGCTGCTGCTGGCGACTATCAATAATGCGCTGCACTCCTCCGCCGGGATGACCCAGGGGGTGATTCTGACGTTTGCTGCGCTGTGTGTACTGGCGCTGGTCAGTTCGATCATTTCCGATATCGGCACCAATTACGTCGGCCAACGGATCATTGCCGCCCTGCGCAAGGACCTCGGCGAAAAGGTGCTGTCGGCGCCGATCGGGCAGATCGAGGGTTATCGCTCCCACCGGCTGATCCCGGTACTGACCCACGACGTCGACACCATCAGCGATTTCTCCTTCGCGTTCACACCGCTGGCCATTGCGGCCACAGTGACCCTGGGTTGCCTGGGCTACCTGGCCTACCTGTCGGTACCGATGTTCCTGATGATGGTGGTCGCCATCGTGATCGGCAGTGCCGTGCAGTTCATCGCCGGCGGCAAAGGCATCCAGGGCTTCGACCTGGCGCGCAGCCACGAGGATGAGCTGCAGCGTTACTACAACGCCATTGCCTCCGGCGCCAAGGAACTGCGCATGCACCGGCCCCGGCGCTTTCGCATGAACACCCAGCGCATTCAGGAAACCGCGGACCGCATCGCCGACATCCAGGTGCGTTCCGTGAACATCTACATCCTTGCCAAGACCTTTGGCTCGATGCTGTTCTTCGTGGTGATCGGCCTGGCCCTGGCGATGCAGGCCTATAACCCCAACCCCGACCCTAGCGTGATCACCGGTTTCGTCCTGGTGCTGCTGTACATGAAAGGCCCGCTGGAACACCTGCTCGGCTACCTGCCGGTGGTGGGCAAGGCGAAGATTGCATTTGGTCGTATCAGTGAGCTGTCACAGCGCTTCTCCTCGCCGGAACCGCACCTGCTGATGGATGACAGCGAAGCCCCGCAACCGGTGGTCAACAGCCTGGAATTGCGCGGTGTGCGCTACAGCCCGCCGGCAGTGGCAGGCAGCGAACCGTTCCACCTGGGGCCGATCGACCTGAACATCGCCCAGGGCGATATCGTGTTCATCGTCGGCGAAAACGGCAGCGGCAAGACCACCCTGATCAAGCTGCTGCTGGGGTTGTACCCACCGCAGGCCGGGGAAATCCTGCTCAACGGCAACGCTGTGAGCGACCCCGAGCGCGACGACTATCGCCAACTGTTCACCACGGTGTTCGCCGATTACTACCTGTTCGATGACCTGGTCCAGGGCAGCGCCGCCCAGTCACTCGACAGCGCGACAAAATACCTGGAACGCCTGGAGATCGCCCACAAGGTCAGCGTCAAGGACGGCGTGTTCAGCACCACCGATCTGTCCACCGGCCAACGCAAGCGCCTGGCGCTGGTCAACGCCTGGCTGGAAGAACGCCCGGTGCTGGTGTTCGACGAGTGGGCCGCCGACCAGGACCCGGCCTTCCGCCGGATCTTCTATACCGAGCTGCTGCCGGACCTCAAGCGCCTGGGCAAGACCATCATCGTGATCAGTCACGACGACCGCTATTTCGATATCGCCGACCAATTGGTGCGCCTGCGCGCCGGCCAGGTCGTGCGCGAAATGACGCCGGCGTGAATTTTCTTTTCCGGTTTCCCGGGATAGGAACGTCTCACTAGTGGTAATGAGAACCAGACTCAATAAACACTTATAATTGCCCACTTAAAACATAGAAGAGAAAACACCCATGCCAGCACGACTCGGTCTCAGCCCACTGAGCAAAGCGCTATCCATGCGTCGGGCCCTGAACATCAACCTCCTGCCGAACGCCCTGGCCCTGGCCATATCACTGCCGGTGGCCGGCTATGTGCAGGCACAAGAGATCGAGTTGGACATTCCCGCGCAGCCGCTGGGGAGCGCGCTGCAGGCCTTCGGTCATCAGGCCAACATGCAGGTGCTCTACAGCCCGACCGACGTGCAAGGCAAGAACAGCACCGCCGTCAAAGGCAAACTGGACCCGCAACAGGCGATCAATACCCTGCTGTCAGGAACGTCGACCACCCACAGCCTCAATGGCAATTCGCTGACCGTCACCGCCGCCGGTACCTCCGCCGGGCTGGAACTGAGCCCGACCCAGGTGACCGCCAACCAACTGGGCAACGTGACCGAAAACACCGGTTCCTATACCCCAGGCTACATCGCCACCTCGACCCGCCTGGTGCTGACGCCCAAGGAGACGCCGCAGTCGGTGACCGTCATCACCCGCCAGCACATGGACGACTTCGGCCTGAACAACGTTGACGACGTGATGCGCCACACGCCGGGCATCACCGTCTCGGCCTTCGATACCGAGCGCAGCAACTACTACGCCCGTGGTTTCTCCATCAACAACTTCCAGTACGACGGCATTCCGTCCACTGCGCGCAACGTGGCCTATTCAGCGGGTAACACCCTGAGCGACATGGCGATCTATGACCGGGTCGAAGTACTCAAGGGCGCCACAGGCCTGCTCACTGGCGCAGGCTCCCTGGGTGCGACCATCAACCTTGTGCGCAAAAAGCCCACCGCAGAGTTCCAGGGCCACGCCAGCGTGGGTGCCGGCTCCTGGGACAACTACCGCAGCGAGCTGGATGTGAGCGGCCCGCTGACCGAAACCGGGAATGTCCGGGGTCGGGCGGTGGCAGCTTACCAGGACAAGCATTCCTTCATGGACCGCTATGAGCGCCAAAGCCCGGTCTACTACGGCATCATGGAATTCGACCTGTCCCCGGACACCATGCTGACCGTGGGTGGCGACTACCAGGACAGCCTGCCAAAAGGCTCGTCCTGGTCCGGCAGCTTCCCGCTGATCGACGCCCAGGGTAATCGCAACAAGGTGAAGCGCTCGTTCAACAACGCCGCCGACTGGAGCAGCTGGGAGCAGTACACCCGCACCCTATTCGCCATAGTCGAGCACGACCTCGGCGATGGCTGGGTCACCAAGCTGCAACTGGACCACAAGATCAACGGCTACCACGCGAAGATGGGCTCGATCCAGGGCAGCACTCCCAACCTGGACGGCACTTCGCAGCTGACATCGGGCAAGTACACCGGCGAAACCGTCAGCGACTCCGCCGACCTATATGTGAGCGGCCCGTTCAGCCTGGGTGGCCGCGAGCATGAGCTGGTCCTCGGCGGCTCCATCAGTTCTTCCGAGTGGAACGGCAATGGCTACTGGAACCTCGCCCCCAACCTGGTGAACTTCCACAACTGGCACGGCAACGCGACCGAACCGGATTGGGGCACACCGCAGTCGAAGATCGACGACACCGTGCGCCAGACCGGCGCGTACATGACCACCCGCCTGAACCTCGCCGACGACCTCAAGCTGCTGCTCGGCGGCCGCGTGGTCGACTACACCGTCACCGGCAACAACCCGACCTACAAGGAAACCGGACGGTTCGTGCCGTATGCCGGTGTGGTCTACGACCTGAACGACACGTACTCGGTCTACGCCAGCTACACCGATATCTTCATGCCGCAGGAAAGCTACAACCGCGACCGCAACAACAAGCTGGTCGAGCCGGATGAAGGCCAGAACTGGGAACTGGGCGTCAAGGCAGACTTCCTGGACGGTCGTGTAAACGCCAGCGCCGCCTACTTCGAGATCCACGAAACCAACCGTTCCGTGTCCGACGACGAATACAACAACCGCACGCCGACACCGTCGAACTACGCGTTCAAGGGCACCAAGGCCGTGACCAAGGGTTACGAAGTCGAAATGTCGGGCGAACTGGCACCGGGCTGGCAGCTCCAGGGTGGCTATACCCACAAGGTTGTGCGCGACGACAACGACATCAAGATCTCGACCTTCGAGCCGGAAGATCAGGTCAGCGTCTACACCTCGTACAAGTTCAAGGGCAACCTCGACAAGCTGACCGTCGGCGGCGGCGCTCGCTGGCAGAGTGTTGGCTGGCAGGACATCTACAACAGCCCGAAAGGCGGCTACGAGGAGTTTTCCCAGGAGTCCTACTGGCTGGTGGACCTGATGACCCGCTACCAGTTCACCAAGAACGTGTCGGCAACGTTGAACGTCAACAACATCTTCGATAAGACCTACTACACCAACATCGGCTTCTATAACTCTGCCGCCTACGGCGAGCCACGCAACTTCATGCTCAGCACCCGCTGGGACTTCTAAGACCTGCTCGTAGCCGCCCTGGCGGCTACTGAGGGTTCCAACCCTAACGCCCCGTGCATTCATTGCCCGGGGCGTTTTTGCAGGGGCCGGTCGTTGAACCCCACCCCACGAAAAAGCCCCCGGTCACCATCAGTGGCCGGGGGCTTGTTCGTTCAGGCCCGGTGTTACGCCATCGCGTCGGCGAAGCTGCGCACGAACGCGGCGTTGTCGATCAACCGATCATGACTGGTCTCGATCAGCACCGAACGTTCAATCCGGGACTGGCCGGCGACCTCCAGCATGCTCGCCTCAATCAACCGATGATGCACACCCGTGCGGCTCAAGGTCGCCCACCAGCAACTGATCGGCGCCTTGATCGCCTTGAAATCGGCATCATGCAGGCGCTGGCCCAGCATGCGGTCGACCTCCCACGAGATTTGCGCCTCATGGCCGCTGAGCAACTCTTCCTTGAGTTCATGGAAGCGCTCACCCAGCACATCCCCAGCCCACTGGTTGAACCCGGCCCATTGCTCATCGTCGCCGTCAACCGTGGCCTGCTGGCCCGACCACTTGGCATGGATCTGCGCCGTGAACTCAGGGAACATCGCGCCCAACAATTCCACGCGCCGGTCATTGGCGGATATTTCGCGCTCATCGACCATCACCGCCGTGTCCCAGAAGGGCTTGACCCACTGGGGTGGCGATGCGTCGATCCAGCCCACGCACTCCACTTCCCGCCCAGCCTGCTCCAGGCCATGGGCAACTTCCATCGCCAGGTTGCCGCCCAGGGACCAGCCCGCCAGACGGAAGGCCCCCTCCGGCTGCGCCGTCAACAATTGCGCGGTGTAGTCCTCGACCATCTCGTGCCAGGCCGGCACTTCACTGCCCTCCTCGGCCAACGCCCGGCAGATCACGCCCATTACCGGCCGCTGCTCGCGCAACGCCAGGGCAATGGCCTTGTAGCAATGCACCGAACCATAGCTGGGGTGAAACAGGTACAACGGTGTGCCACGGGTCTGGCTGTTCAACCTGACGATCAACGAGTTGCCGGCCTGACCATTAACACAGGCGACCTGCCCCGCAACCGTCGGGTTGAGCATCAGCTGACTCACCGAAAGCTCCACGCCGGTAGCCTTGCGGATACGCTCCTTGAGCATCAACACCAGCAACGAGTGCCCGCCCAGCTCGAAGAAGTTGTCCTCCACCCCCACCTGTTCAAGGCCCAGGACCTCGCGCCAGGCGAGCACAACGGTGTGCTCCAGCGGGTTGCTCGGCGCAACGAAGTGCCGCTGATGCACGCTGGCGTCCGGTGCCGGCAGGGCCTTGCGGTCTAACTTGCCGTTGGGGCTCAAGGGCATGCGGTCCAGCACGACCCATTGCGCAGGCACCATGTAGTCGGGCAAATGCGCCAGCAAGTGATGACTCAGGGCATCACGCCAGGCGGCGGCCGGGTCGTGCAACACCAGGTAGCCCACCAGATGCTTGCCATCCTGAACTTGCACCGATGCTTCACGCACCTGCGGATGCTCCAGCAGGCGCGCTTCGATTTCGCCCAGCTCGATCCGCAAACCACGCAACTTGACCTGATGATCCAGGCGCCCCAGGTATTCAATCACGCCATCCCTGCGCTGACGGACCCGGTCCCCGGTACGATACAACCGCGCGCCAGGCTGGAACGGGCACGGCACAAAGCGCTCGGCGGTCAGGCCGGGACGGCGATGGTAACTGCGCGCCAGCCCGACACCGCCCAGGTACAACTCACCGGCAACACCCGCCGCAACCGGCTGCAACTGCGCATCCAGCACATGGGTGCGCAGGTTGGCGATCGGCTGGCCAATCGGCACGCTGTCGCGGTTTTCATCGACACACGTCCAATGGGTCACATCAATGGCCGCCTCGGTCGGGCCGTACAGGTTGAACAGCCCGGCCTTGGGCAGTTTGGCGAACACCTGTTGCTGGGCGTCCACCGGCAGGGCTTCGCCGCTGCAAATGATGCGTTGCAGGCCCTGGCAACTGCCGGCCTGCGAGTCCTGGAGGAACGCCTGCAACATTGAGGGCACGAAGTGCAAAGTGGTGACCTGGTGTCGATTGATCAACGTCACCAGGCGCGACGGCTCTCGATGATCACCCGGAGCCGCCATGACCAACCGTGCGCCGCTCATCAACGGCCAGAAGAACTCCCAGACCGACACGTCAAAACTGAACGGCGTCTTTTGCAGCACCGTATCACTGGCATCCAGTGCATACGCTTGTTGCATCCACAGCAATCGGTTGGTCAATGCACAGTGGCGGTTACCGGCGCCCTTCGGCTGCCCGGTGGAACCGGAGGTGTAGATGACATAAGCGAGGTTTTCGGCCTCGACGGCGACCTCGGGATTGAAGGTGGCAAACCCTGCCAGCCAGCTGTCACCCTGCTCCACTACCAGGCACTGTACGCAGTCACCGATGGGCAACGACGCTACCAGATGCGCCTGCGTCAACAGCAGTTGCACCCCACTGTCCTGCAGCATGTAGGCCAGGCGCTCGCGCGGGTATTCCGGGTCCAGCGGCACATAGGCGCCGCCAGCCTTGAGCACGGCCAGAAGCGCCACCACCATCTCCACCGAACGCTCCATCGCCACGCCCACCAGCAGGTCTGGCCCGACACCGGCCTGTATCAGGCGGTGCGCCAGGCGGTTGGCACGAGCATTCAGTTGGGCGTAAGTGAGCACTTCGCAATCAAACAGCAATGCCTGGGCATCCGGCGTGCGTTCGGCTTGCGCTTCGATCAACTGCTGCACGCTCTGCTGCAACGGGTAATCCTGCGCCGTGTCGTTCCACTGCTCGACCATCACCTGCTGCTCCAGACGCTCCAGCATCGGCAACTGGGTGACCCGCTGATTCGGATCGCCGAGCATGCCCTGCAACAGGTTCTGCCAATGGCGGGCCATGCGCTTGGGTGTCGCGGCGTCGAACAGATCGGTGGCGTAGGTCAGGGTCGCCCACAGCCCTTCGGCGGTCTCCTGGGTGTCCAGGCTCAAGTCGAACTGCGCGGTCTGCGCGCCCCACTCCAACCCTTCAACCCTCAGGTCGGCAAGCTGCTGGCCGCTGTTGGCCAGGCGCGCTTCGCTCTGGTGATTGAACAACACCTGGAACAACGGGTTATGGCTCAGGCTGCGCTCGGGTTGCAGCGCCTCGACCAATTGTTCGAAGGGCAGGTCCTGATGGCTCTGGGCATCCAGGGCCCGCCGCTTGGCCTGCTGCAACAATTGGGTGACGGTCAGTTGAGCATCGATATCGGCCTTGAGCACCTGGGTATTGACGAAGAACCCCACCAGCCGCTCGGTTTCGACCCGGCTGCGGTTGGCGATCGGCACACCGACGCGAATATCCTGCTGGCCGCTGTAACGGTGCAACAGGGTCTGGAACGACGCCAGCAGTACCATGAACAACGTGACCCCCTCACGCTGCGCCAGGGCCTTGAGCCCCGTCACCAGCGCCGGGTCCAGGACGACATCCAGGCTCGCCCCGCGATAGCTCTGCACCGAAGGTCGCGGCCGCTCGGCGGGCAGTTCCAGCACCGGCTGTTCACCGCCCAGCAGCGTTTGCCAGTAAGCCAATTGACGCTCGCGCTCCCCGCCCGCCATCCAGTCGCGCTGCCACTGGGCATAGTCGGCGTATTGAATCGGCAGCGCCGGCAGTTGCTGCTCCTGGCCTTGGCTGTAGGCCGCGTACAGTTGCACCAGCTCGTCGACCATCACCTGCATCGACCAGCCATCGCAGACGATGTGATGCTGCACCAGCACCAGCACATGTTCGTCGTCAGCCAGGCGCAGCAGGGTCACCCGCAGCAGCGGGCCTTGTTGCAGGTCAAACGGTCGCGCGATCTCGGCTTGCACCAGGCGCTGCACATCCGCTTCGTCGGCGTCGGCATGCAGGATCTCTACGGCACCCGCATCACGGATCATTTGCCGGGCGCGGCCTGCGTCCTGGTACACCTGGGTGCGCAGGCTTTCATGGCGCGCCACCAGCGTTTCGAAACTGCGTTGCAGCGCGGCCTGGTCCAGCCAGCCACGCAGGCGCAGGGTGCTGGGGATGTGGTACGCGGCGCTCTGGGGGTCCAGTTGCCAGAGGAACCACTGGCGCTCCTGGGCATAAGACAATGCCAACGGCTGCTGGCGACTGACGGGCAGAATCGCCGGCGCACTGTCCGTCTCGGCTGCCGAACGCTGCAGCGTCTCGACAAAACCCTGCAACCGCGGGTGTTCAAACAGGGTTCTGAGGGGAACTTCCCGGCCCAGCAACTGGCGCAGACGGGAGATGACCTGCATCGCCAGCAACGAGTGCCCCCCCGATTCAAAGAAGTGGTCGGCCAGGCCAACCCGTTCCAGGCCCAGGATTTCACCCCAGATCGCCGCCACGTCCTGCTCCAGCTCGCTCTGTGGCGCCACATACACCTGCTGCATCTGGCTCACATCAGGACGCGGCAGGCCCTTGCGATCGAGCTTGCCATTGGGGGTGAGCGGCATGCGCTCCAGGAACATAAGGTGCGAGGGCACCATGTAGTCCGGCAGGCGGGTTTTCAGGGCGCGGCGCAGGTTTTCACGGCAGGTGGACTGGGCCACCGCATCGTCCATCAGCACCGGATCCAGTGGCACCACATAGGCCACCAACTGCTTACCGTTCGGGCCTTCCTGGGCCACCACCACGGTTTCGCCGACGCTGTCCTGCTCGCGCAGACGCGCTTCGATCTCGCCCAGCTCGATACGAAAACCGCGGATCTTCACCTGGTGATCGACACGGCCGAGGTAATCCACCACGCCATCCGGGCGGCCACGGGTCAGGTCGCCGCTGCGGTACACGCGGCTGCCGGGTTTGCCGAACGGGTCGGGGACGAAGCGTTCGGCGGTGAGTGCCGGACGTTCCAGATAACCACGCGCCACGCCCTCACCGCCCAGGTACAGCTCGCCAGCGACGCCGATGGGTTGCAGGTTGAGTTGGGCGTCGAGGATGTAGCCGCTGCGGTTGCCCAACAGCGTGCCGATCGGTGCGTACACGGCGCCGCAGGGATCGCCCTTGTGTGCTTTCCACAACAACGGCGTAACCACAGTTTCGGTCGGGCCGTAGCCGTTGAACAGATAAGTGGGTTTCAGCGCACGCCAGGCCAGGTCGTAGCTCGCTTGCGCCACCGCGTCACCGCCAAAGCAATACACGCGCACCTTCGGCGGATTACCGTCGCGCTCGGCATGCTCGGCCAGTTGTTGCAGGTACACCGGCGGGAACACGGCCATGGTCACGTTGTGACGGTGCATTTGCGCGTAGGTGTATTCCGGCAGCCACAGGCTGTCATCGCGGATCAGCACGCTGGCGCCGTTGATCAGCGGGTGCATCCAGCCTTCGTGGGAGCCGTCGAAAGCGAAGGACATGAAGTGCAATTCGCAATCGGCCGGGCCGGTTTCGTAGCGTTCGCCGGTGGCGATGATATGCGCCACCAGCGGACCGTGGGCCACCGCCACGCCTTTCGGCATGCCCGTAGAGCCCGAGGTGTAGATCACGGAGGCGAGGTTGTCGCCGTCCAGAGCTACCGACGGCACAGTGTCGCTGAAGCCGCTCCAGGCTTCGGTGCAGTCGATAGCGAGCGTATCCAGGCCTTCGGCAATCGGCAGTTGCTGCTGCACGGCGGTATGGGTCAGCAGCAGCTTGGCGCGGCTGTCCTGCATCATGTACAGCAGGCGGTCGCGTGGGTACTCGATATCCAGCGGCACGTAAACGCCGCCAGCTTTCAGCACCGCAAGGAACGCCACCATGATCTCCGCACTGCGCGGCATGGCAATCGCCACGCGCACTTCCGGGCCGACACCCCGGGCGATCAACGCGTGGGCCAACTGGTTGGCCTGGCGGTCCAGCTCGCCGTAGGTCAGGGTTTGTGCGTCAAACTTGATCGCGATTGCCTGCGGGTTTTCCCGCGCACGCTCGGCCACCAACTCGTGTACCAGGCGCTGGGCCGGGAAGCCGGCGTCGGATTGATTCCACAACTGCAGGATGTGCCGCTGTTCATCCTCATCCAGCAGGTTCAACTGGCCGAGGGTCTGCTGCGGATCGGCGACCATCGCCTGCAACAGGTTCTGCCAATGCCGCGCCATACGTTGCACGGTCGAGGCTTCGAACAGGTCCTGGGCATACCCCAATGTGGCCCAGATACCTTCGGTGGATTCTTGAATATCCAGGTCCAGATCGAAATGCGCGGTCCGGCTTTCCCACTCCAGCCCTTCTACCCGCAGCGTCGGCAATTGGTGCTGGACCTGGGCCTGGCCGACGTCGGTCTGGTGGTTGAACATCACTTGGAACAACGGGTTGTGGCTCAGGCTGCGCTCGGGTTGCAACGCCTCCACCAATTGCTCGAACGGCAGGTCCTGATGGGCCTGCGCCTCCAGCGCCCGTTGCCGGGTCTGCTGCACCACCTGCGCGACGCTCATCTGCCCGTGAATGTCGGCCTTGAGTACCTGGGTGTTGACGAAAAAGCCGATCAGGCGCTCGGTTTCACTGCGGTTGCGGTTGGCGATCGGCACGCCGACGCGGATGTCTTCCTGGCCGCTGTAGCGGTGCAGCAAGGTCTGGAACGAAGCCAGCAACAGCATGAACAGGGTCACGCCCTGTTGCTGGGCCAGGGCCTTGAGGTCGCGGGCGAGCGCGGGCGCCAGTTCGATCGGCAGGCGTGCGCCACGGTGGCTTTGCACCGCCGGGCGCGGGTGGTCGAACGGCAGCTCCAGCACGCTCTGCTCACCGCCGAGCCGGTCGCGCCAGTAGTTCAGTTGGCGATCCTTCTCGCCCGCCTCCATCCAGCGGCGCTGCCACACGGCGTAATCGGCGTACTGGAGCGGCAGCGCCGGCAATACCAGGGTCTGACCCTGGCTGTAAGCCGCGTAGTGCTGCACCAGTTCCTCGACCATCAGTTGCATCGACCAGCCATCGGAGACGATGTGATGCTGCACCAGCACCAGCACATGCTCATCGGCGGCCAGGCGCAGCAGGCAGACGCGCAGCAACGGCCCTTGTTGCAGGTCGAAGGGCTGGGCGATCTCGGCTTCTACCCGGGCCTTCAGCGCAGCTTCATCGACATCGGCGCATGCGATGTGCAACGACACCTGCGGTTCAATCACTTGAACCGTGCGCTCGCGCTCCTGGCGCAGGGAGGTGCGCAGGCTTTCATGACGGGCCAGCAAGGCGTCGAAACTGCGCTGCAACGCCGCGCGGTCAAGCTGGCCTTTCAGGCGCAGCGCGCTGGGGATGTGGTACGCCGCGCTGTGCGGCTCCAACTGCCAGAGAAACCACTGGCGCTCCTGGGCATACGACAGCGGCAACGGCTGGTCGCGCCCGGCCGGCAGCAGGGCCGGGGCTTTCGGGGCGGCGGGATCGGAGGTCGTCAAGGCAGCGACAAAGCCTGCCAGACGCGGCTGCTCGAACAGCGTCTTGAGCGGGACTTCCAGGTCCAGGGCCTGGCGAATGCGCGAGACCACTTGCATGGCCAGCAGGGAATGCCCGCCCAGTTCAAAGAAATGATGGGCCAGGCCGACACGCTCGACGCCAAGGATATCGGCCCAGATCGCCGCGATCTGTTGCTGCAGCGGCGTGACCGGTGCCAACCATGCCTGCTGTGCCGAGCCGCCGACGGGTGTCGGCAGGGCCTGGCGGTCGAGCTTGCCGTTGGGGTTCAAGGGCATGCGCTCGAGGAAGATCAGGTGCGCCGGCACCATGTAATCGGGCAGTTGCTCGCGCAAGGTGGCCTTGAGCTGTTCGGCGGCGCTCACCTGCTCCGGCTCGGACAATGGCTGCGTCGCCACCAGATAGGCCACCAACTGATTGTCGGCGGCCAGCACGAAGGCCTCACGGACGGCATCCTGGGCCAGCAGCAGCGCCTCGATTTCACCCAGCTCGATACGGAACCCACGGATCTTCACCTGGTGATCGACGCGGCCGACGTATTCGATCACCCCGTCGGCGCGATAACGCGCCACGTCGCCGGTGCGATAAAGACGCTCGCCCAGGCGGCCGAACGGGTCGGCGACAAAGCGCTCGGCGGTCAGGCCCGGGCGTTGCAGGTAAGCACGCGCCAAGCCGCTGGCACTGGCGATGTAGAGTTCGCCCACGGCGCCGACCGGCAACAGGTTGAGGTCGCCGTCCAGCACATACAACGCCCGCCCCGGCAACGCGCGGCCAATCGGGCTGGCGCTGCCGCTGATCACCCCATCGTCGGCGCTGCAATCGAGCACGCTGGACACCACCGTGGCCTCGGTGGGCCCGTAGGTGTTGAGCAGCCGCACATGCCCCAGCCCGGCCCGGCGCCACATCGCCGGGCCGTCCAGGGGCATGGCTTCGCCGCCGATATGCACCTGGCGCAAGGCCCCGTAAGACCGTGGGCCCGCCGCCAGGCAATCGTGCAGGAACAGTTTCCAGTAAGCCGTCGGCAAGTCGGCCAGGGTGATGCCCTGATCGATGATCTGCCGGTACAGGTCGGCGCCGTCCCACAACTGCGGGCCGCGCAACACCACGGTGGCGCCCAGGGTCAGCGCCGGGTACAGCTGCTCGACGAAGCCATCGAAGTTCAAGGTGGCGAACTGCAGCACCCGATCCTGTGGGACCAGGCGCGAGTAGTCGGCCGCGATGCCGGCGAACTCACTCAGCGCCGCGTGGCTGATGGCAACGCCCTTGGGTTTGCCGGTGGAGCCCGAGGTGTAGATCACGTAGGCCAGGCTCTGCGGCTCGACGTCGAGCGTCGGAGCGTGTTCGGCATACGGCGCCAACGTCGCGTGGGCCAGGTCGATATCCAGGCAGGTCAACGACCCGGCCAACGGCAGGCGCTCACGCAGGTGAGACTGAGTCAACACCAGGCGCACGCCACTGTCCTCGATCATATGCACCAGGCGCTCGCGCGGATACTCAGGGTCAAGCGGCACGTAGGCACCGCCCGCCTTGAGCACCGCCAACAGGCTGACCACCATGGCAAAGGAACGCTCGACGGCGATACCGACCAGGCCGTCCGGGCCGATCCCCTGGTCGATCAGGTAGTGCGCCAGACGATTGGCCTGGCGGTTCAGTTCGCCATAGCTGAGCGTCTGGTCATCCAGGGCCAGCGCCTGGCGTTCAGGATGCTGGCGGGCCTGGGCCTCGAACCGGTGGTGTACGGCTTGTGCGACGGCGACGCTGGCCGGCGCGTTCCAATCCTGGAGCATCGTCTGCTGCTGCGCACGGTCGAGCATCGGCAGCGCGCTAAGACGGCTGCGCGGCGCACTCACCAGCGCCTGGAGCAGGTTTTGCCAATGTTGCGCAAAGCGCTCGATGGTCGCCGCCTCGAACAGGTCGGTGGCATAGGTCAGCGCGGCCCACAGGCCTTCAGCGGATTCATGGGTGTCCAGGCTCAGGTCGAAATGGGTGGTCTGGTTGTCCCAGTCCAGTTCCGTCACGCGCAGGCCGGGCAGGTGCTGGCCGTCACCGCTGGCCTGGGTGTCGGTCTGGTGGTTGAACATCACCTGGAACAACGGGTTGTGGCTCAGGCTGCGTTCGGGCTGCAACGCCACCACCAACTGTTCGAACGGCAGGTCCTGGTGCGCCTGGGCTTCCAGGGAACGACGCTTGGTCTGCTGCAACAGTTCGGCAAACGTCATCTGCCCGTCGAGGTCGGCCTTGAGCACCTGGGTGTTGACGAAAAAGCCAATCAGCCGCTCGGTTTCGACGCGGTTGCGGTTGGCATTCGGCACGCCGATGCGAATATCCGCTTGGCCGCTGTAGCGAAACAGCAGGGTCTGGAACGACGCCAGCAGGAGCATGAACGGCGTCACACCTTCTTGCTGCGCCAGGCGCTTGAGGCCCGTCACCAGGTCCGCCGGCAGCTGCACCTGCAGGCTCGCGCCGCGATGGCTTTGCTGCGCGGGGCGCGGGTGATCGAGGGGCAATTCCAGCACGGGTTGCTCACCGCCCAGCAGGTCCTGCCAGTACGCCAACTGGCGGGCCCTCTCCCCGGCCTCCATCCAGTTGCGTTGCCACAGCGCGTAGTCGGCGTACTGGATCGGCAGGCCCGGCAGGCTAAGGTCCTGGCCCTGACTGTAGGCGGCATACAACTGCACCAGTTCCTGGACCATCACTTGCATCGACCAGCCATCGGAAACGATGTGGTGCTGCACCATCACCAGCACATGCTCATCTTCCGCCAGTTGCAACAGGGTCACGCGCAACAGCGGCCCTTGTTGCAGATCGAACGGGCGGGCGACCTCGGCTTCGACCCGCGCCATCAGTTGCGCCTCGTGAACAACCTCCTGCCGGATCTCGACACGCGCCTCGGGCTCGATGGCTTGCGACAGTTGCTCACCGTCCTGGATCAGCCGGGTGCGCAGGCTCTCGTGGCGCGCCAGCAGGCTGTCGAAGCTGCGCTGCAACGCCGCCAGGTCCAGGCGCCCCTGCAAGCGCAATGCGCCGGGGATGTGGTAGGTGGCGCTGTCCGGGTCCAACTGCCACAGGAACCACTGGCGTTCCTGGGCATAGGACAGCGGCAGGCGTTGGCCGTCCTCGCGGATCGAGGCAATCGGCAGTTGGGCGAAGCTCATGCCACGGCTTTGCAGGCGCTGGTAAAACTGCTGGCGCTGTTCCAGCGGCAGGCGAAGAAAGCGCGAAACCAGATCGATATTAGGGTTGGAACGCATGGGTCAAATCGCCTCTAGTTCGCTCAAAAAGTCACGAAGGTCGTCGAAATCTTGCGCGCTGCCGGCGCGGAAGATGGCAGCGGCCTGCACGTAGGCGCGCAGGGTTTCGGTCTGGAACACTTCCACCAGCGGCACTTCCAGGCCCAGTTCGGCCTGGACCCGCGAGGTGATCTGGATCGCCAGCAACGAGTGGCCGCCGACCTCGAAGAAGTTGTCGTTCAGGCCCACGTGCGGCAGGCGCAGCACCTCGGCCCAGATCGCGGCGATCTGCTGTTCCAGCTCGGTTTCGGGGGCGACGTAGGCCTGTTGCATCAGGCTCGCGTCCGGCTCGGGCAGGCCCTTGCGGTCGAGTTTGCCGTTGGGGGTCAGCGGCATTTGCGCCAGGAACATGAAGTGCGCGGGCACCATGTAATCCGGCAGGCGGGTTTTCAGGGCGCGGCGCAGGGTGTCGCGCCACTCGGTGTGGTTGGCCAGGCTGGCATCTGCCGGCACCACGTAGGCCACCAGTTGCTTGCCGGTCGGGCCTTCCTGAGCCACCACCACGGTTTCGCCGACGTTGTCCTGCTCGCGCAGACGCGCTTCGATCTCGCCCAGCTCGATACGGAAACCGCGGATCTTCACCTGGTGATCGACACGGCCGAGGTAATCCACCACGCCATCCGGGCGGCCACGGGTCAGGTCGCCGCTGCGGTACACGCGGCTGCCGGGTTTGCCGAACGGGTCGGGGACGAAGCGTTCGGCGGTGAGTGCCGGGCGTTCCAGATAACCGCGCGCCACGCCCTCGCCGCCCAGGTACAGCTCGCCAGCGACGCCGATGGGCTGCAGGTTGAGTTGGGCGTCGAGGATGTAGCCGCTGCGGTTGCCCAACAGCGTGCCGATCGGTGCATACACGGCGCCGCACGGATCGCCGCGACGTGCCTTCCACAGCAACGGCGTAACCACGGTTTCGGTCGGGCCGTAGCCGTTGAACAGATAAGTGGGTTTCAGCGCACGCCAGGCCAGGTCGTAGCTCGCTTGCGCCACCGCGTCACCGCCAAAGCAATACACGCGCACCTTCGGCGGATTACCGTCGCGCTCGGCATGCTCGGCCAACTGTTGCAGGTACACCGGCGGGAACACGGCCATGGTCACGTTGTGACGGTGCATTTTCGCGTAGGGGGATTCCGGCAGCCACCGGCTGTCATCGCGGATCAGCACGCTGGCGCCGTTGATCAGCGGGTGCATCCAGCCTTCGTGGGAGCCGTCGAAAGCGAAGGACATGAAGTGCAATTCGCAATCGGTCGGGCCGGTTTCGTAGCGTTCGCCGGTGGCGATGATATGCGCCACCAGCGGACCGTGGGCCACCGCCACGCCCTTGGGCATGCCGGTGGAGCCGGAGGTGTAGATCACGTAGGCGAGGTTGTCGCCGTCCAGAGCTACCGACGGCACAGTGTCGCTGAAGCCGCTCCAGGCTTCGGTGCAGTCGATAGCGAGCGTATCCAGGCCTTCGGCAATCGGCAGTTGCTGCTGCACGGCGGTATGGGTCAACAGCAGCTTGGCGCGGCTGTCCTGCATCATGTACAGCAGGCGGTCGCGTGGGTACTCGATATCCAGCGGCACGTAAACGCCGCCAGCTTTCAGCACCGCAAGGAACGCCACCATGATCTCCGCACTGCGCGGCATGGCAATCGCCACGCGCACTTCCGGGCCGACGCCACGGGCGATCAACGCACGGGCCAACTGGTTGGCCTGGCGATCCAGCGCGCCGTAGGTCAGGGTTTGCGTGTCGAACTTGATCGCGATTGCCTGCGGGTTTTCCCGCGCACGCTCGGCCACCAATTCATGTACCAGGCGCTGGGCCGGGAAGCCGGCGTCGGATTGATTCCACAACTGCAGGATGTGCCGCTGTTCATCCCCGTCCAGCAGGTTCAACTGGCCGAGGGTCTGCTGCGGATCGGCGACCATCGCCTGCAACAGGTTCTGCCAGTGGCCGGCCATGCGTGCGATGGTCGCCGGGGCGAACAGGTCGGTGGCGTAGCTCAGGGACGCACGCAACAGCGTCTGGCTTTCCTCGACGTCCAGCGCCAGGTCGAACTGGGCGACGCCTTCATCCCAACTCAGGACCTCGACGTCAAGCTCGGTGAGGCGCTGCCAATGGCTATCGACCGACGTCACGCGGTGGTTGAACAACACCTGGAACAGCGGGCTCAGGCTCAGGCTGCGCTCGGGCTGCAAGGCCTCCACCAACTGCTCGAACGGCAGGTCCTGATGGGCCTGGGCCTCAAGGGAGCGTTGACGCGTCTGGTGCAGCAAGTGCTCGACGCTCATCTGTCCGTGAATGTCGGCCTTGAGCACCTGGGTGTTGACGAAGAAGCCGATCAGCCCTTCGGTTTCCAGGCGATTGCGGTTGGCAATCGGCACGCCGACGCGCACGTCCTCCTGACCGCTGTAGCGGTGCAGCAAGGCCTGGTACGACGCCAGCAACACCATCGGCAACGTCACCCCGGTGCGCTGTGCCAGGCTGCGCAAACCGGCGAGCAACGGCGCCGCCAGCTCAATACCCAGGCGCGCGCCACGGTGGCTTTGCAGCGCTGGGCGCGGGTAGTCGACCGGCAATTCCAGAGCCGGTTGCACACCGCCCAGTTGCTCACGCCAGTAAGCCAGTTGACGCGCGGTCTCACCGGCCTCCATCCATTGACGCTGCCACAGGGCGTAGTCGGCGTACTGGATCGGCAAGGCCGGCAGGTGCGGCGTGGTCCCCTGGCTGAACGCGGCGTAGAGCTGCACCAGTTCTTCGACCATCAGTTGCATCGACCAGCCATCCGAGACGATATGGTGCTGCACCAGCACCAGCACGTGGTCATCCTCGGCCAGGCGCAGCAACGTGACCCGCAGCAACGGCCCGCGCAGCAGGTCGAACGGACGCGCGACCTCGGCAGCGACCTGCGCCTTGAGCCCGGCTTCGTCGCTGTCGGCCTGGTCGACGTCGATCAGGCCCGATTCTTCAATCACTTGCCGTGTGCCGCTGGCGTCCTGATGCAGATGGGTGCGCAGGCTTTCGTGACGCGCCAGCAAGGTGTCGAAACTGCGTTGCAGCGCCGCCAGGTCCAGCGTGCCTTTCAGGCGCAGGGCGCTGGGGATGTGGTACGCGGCGCTGTGCGGGTCGAGTTGCCAGAGGAACCATTGGCGTTCCTGGGCATAGGACAGTGGCAACGGTTGGGTGCGGTCGGCCTTGAGCATGGCCGGTGCGACCACGCCCTCCTCGCCCAGCGCCGCGACGAAGTCACCCAGCGCCGGGTGTTCGAACAGGGTCTTGAGCGCCACTTCCAGCGCCAGCGCCTGGCGGACCCGCGACACCACGCGGGTGGCCAGCAGCGAATGCCCGCCCAGTTCGAAGAAGTGGTCGTCGAGGCCGACCTGGGGCACGCCCAGCACCTCGGCCCAGATCGCCGCCACCTGCTGTTGGCGCAGTGTGACGGGGGCGACATGGCCTTTGCGCAACAGGCTGGCGTCCACGCTGGGCAGAGCCTTGCGGTCGAGCTTGCCGTTGGGGGTCAAGGGCAGGCTGTCGAGGCACATCAGGTACGCCGGCACCATGTAGTCCGGCAAACGCTCGCGCAAGGCAGCTTGGTAGACCTGCGGCGTCTGTGGGGCGGAGGTCACCAGATAGGCGATCAAGCGGTCGTTGTCGGCCAGCACCACGGCTTCGCGCACGCCGGGGTGTTCGCGCAGGCAGGCTTCGATTTCGCCCAGTTCGATACGGAAACCGCGCACCTTGACCTGCTGGTCGACCCGGCCGATGTACTCCACCACGCCGTGGTCGCGGTAGCGCGCCAGGTCACCGGTACGGTACAGGCGTTCGCCCGGCGCGCCATAAGGGTTGGGCACGAAGCGTTCGGCGGTGAGCGCCGGCCGTGCGTGGTAACCGCGCGCCAGGCCGACACCGCCGATCAGCAGCTCACCGGCCGCGCCCAACGGGCATGGGCTGAGCCCGGCGTTGAGGATGAACAACGCGGTATTGGCAATCGGCCGCCCGACAAAAGGCTGCGGCGCCAACAGCCGATGGGCCGCCGACCAGATGGTGGTTTCCGTGGGGCCATACAGGTTCCACACCGGGCCTTGCAGATCGAGCAGACGCTGGGCCAGGTCGGCCGGCAGCGCTTCGCCGCCGCACAGCGCCTTGATGCCATGCAGCCGCTCGGCACGCGGGCTGTCCAGCAGCATGCGCCAGGTCGACGGCGTGGCTTGCAGCACGTTGGCGCGCTGGTGGTGCGCCAGGTCGATAATCGCCTCCGGGTCGAGGGCCAGGGCCTGCTCGCTCAGCAGCACCGTGGCGCCAACCGTCAGCGGCACGTACAGCTCCAGGGCGAAGATGTCGAACGAGAACGTGGTCAGCGACAGCACTCGCGCCTCCCGGTCGATATCCAGGCTGGCGGCCATGCCGCTGGTAAAGCTGCACAGCCCGCGGTGGCGCACCATCACGCCCTTGGGCTGGCCGGTGGAGCCGGAGGTGTAGATCACGTAGGCCAGGTGTTCCGGGCTGAGGTCCACTTGCGGGTTGTGTTCGCCAGCGTCGCTGTCATCGACCAGCAGCACATGCAGGCCTTGCGGTTGCGCCAGTCGGCCGATCAGCGCTGGCTGGGTCAGCAGCACCCGGGCGCGGCTGTCTTCGAGCATAAACGCCAGGCGCTCCGCCGGGAACTGCGGGTCGAGCGGCACGTAGGCGCCACCGGCCTTGAGGGTCGCCAGCAGGCCGACCGCCATGTCCAGGGAACGCTCCACATGCACCGCCACCAGCACGTCCGGGCCGACACCCGCCGCGATCAGGCGGTGGGCCAGGCGATTGGCGCGGCGGTTGAGTTCGGCATAACTCAAGGCGTCGTCGTTGAATTGCACAGCGATGGTGTCGGGCTGGGCCAGGGCCTGCGCTTCGAACAGCTGATGCACACAGCGCTCGCGGGGGTAATCGAAGGCCGTGTGGTTCCACGCTTCGAGCATCTGCCGCCACTGCGCCGCGCTGAGCAGCGCCAGCTCGTCCAGGGGTTGGGAGGCATCGCGCACCACGGCGCGCAGCAGGTTCTGCCAATGCTCGGCCAGGCGCTCGATGGTCGCCGGTTCGAACAGGTCGGTGGCGTAGGTCAACGCAGCCCAGAGGCCATCGGCCGACTCCTCGGTTTCCAGGTTGAGGTCGAACTGGGTGCTGTGGCCGGCCCAATCCACCGGTTGCAGGTCCAGGCCAGGCAACTGCAGCGGGCCGGCACGCAGGTTGTCCTGGTGATTGAACATCACTTGGAACAACGGGTTATGGCTGAGGCTGCGCTCCGGTTGCAGCGCTTCCACCAGTTGTTCGAAGGGCAAGTCCTGATGGGCCTGGGCCTCCACCGCACGTTGCTTGACCTGGGCCAGCAAGCGGTCGAAGCCCATCTGCCCATGCAGCTCGGCCTGCAGTACCTGGGTGTTGACGAAGAAGCCGATCAGCCGCTCGGTTTCCAGGCGATTGCGGTTGGCGATCGGCACCCCGACACGGATCGCGGACTGGCCGCTGTAGCGAAATAGCAAGGTCTGGAACGCGGCGAGCAGCAGCATGAACAGGGTCACGTCCTGACGCTGGGCGAGGGCCTTGAGTTCGGCGACCAGCGCGGCGTCCAGATGCAGTTGTCGGCGCGCGCCGCGATGGCTTTGCAGCGCCGGACGCGGGTGGTCCAGGGGCAGCTCCAGCAGCGGATGTTCGCTGCCCAGGCGGGCGCACCAATAATCGAGTTGGCGCTGTTTCTCCCCGGCGGCCATCCACTCGCGTTGCCACTGGGCATAGTCGGCATAGTGCAGCGGCAACGCCGGCAACGGCGCCTGGCCCTGATACAGGGCCAGCAGTTCGTCGACCATCACCTGCATCGACCCACCATCGGAGATGATGTGGTGCTGGGTGATTACCAGCACGTGGTGCTCCGCTTCGACGTGCAGCAACGTGACGCGCATCAGCGGGCCGTTGACCAGGTCGAACGGGCGCTGGATCTCCTGCGCCACCGTCGCTTCGATCGCGGCTGCAGCGATGTGCTGATGCGCCAGCGCAATCGCCAGGTCGGGGTGGATCACCTGCCAAGTCTGCTCGCCCTCCTCCACGAAGGTGGTGCGCAGCGGTTCATGACGCTGCACCAGGGCGCGGAAAGCGTGTTCCAGCGCAGCGATATCCAACGGGCCGCGCAGGTGCAGTGCGGCGGGGACGTGATAGGCGGCGCTGGTCGGGTCCAGTTGCCAGAGGAACCATTGGCGCTCCTGGGCGAACGACAACGCCAGCGGCCGGTCACGCCCGGCCGCCTGCAGCGTCGGTGCCGTGTCGCCCTGCACGCCGGCGCACGCGGCCGCGAAGGCCTCCAGCGTCGGCTGCTCGAACAGCGCGCGCAACGGCACTTCCAGCTTGAGGTCATGGCGCACGCGGGAGATCACCTGGGTGGCCAGCAACGAATGGCCGCCGCGCTCGAAGAAATGGTCATCGAGCCCCACGCGCTCGACCTGCAACACCGCTTGCCAGATCGCCGCCAACCGGATCGCCAGCGGGCTGTGCGGGGCGCGGTGGGCCTGTCGGGGCTGGTTCAGGTCCGGCGCCGGCAGTGCGCGGCGGTCCAGCTTGCCGTTGTTGTTCAACGGCAAGGCATCGAGCACCACCCACTGCGCCGGCACCATGTAGTCGGGCAACGCACGGTGCAAGGTCGCCGCCAGCGCCTGGGTGTCCAGGCGCTGGCCCTGGGTCGGCACCAAGTAGGCCACCAATTGCGCACCCACGGCGCCCGGCTGCGCGATGACTGCCGCCTCGCGCACCTGCGGCAAGCCTTGCAGGCTGGCCTCGATTTCGCCGATTTCGATACGGAAACCGCGAATCTTCACCTGATGATCGATGCGCCCGACGTACTCCAACGCACCGGCCTGGTTGTAACGGGCCAGGTCGCCACTGCGGTAGAGCCGCGCCCCCGGCACGGCGGAAAACGGGTCCGGCAGGAAGCGCTCGGCCGTCAGCGCCGGGCGGTCGAAATAACGCTGGGCCAGGCCGTACTCGGCACCGATGCACAGCTCGCCGACGCCCTCGGTGGCCAACAGCTCGAACGCACTGTCGAGCACATACAGCGAACGGCCTTCGATGGCCTGGCCGATGGGCACGCCGAACGCGTCACTGGCATCCAGCAACTGGCAGTCATGCACGCTGGACACCACCGTGGCCTCGGTCGGCCCATAGGTGTTGACCAGCCGCACGTGGCCCAGGCCGGCGGCGTGCCAGGCGCGCAGGCCTTCCACCGACATGGCTTCGCCGCCCACATGCACCTGGCGCAGATTGCCCAGGGCGCGGTGTTCGACCGCACATTCCTTGGCCAGCAGGTACCAGTACGCCGCCGGCAAGTCAGCGAGGGTCACGCCCTGCTCGACGATTTCCCGCGCCAGTTGCCCGGCGTCCCACAGTTCATCGCCACGCATGATCAACGCAGCGCCCACACACAGCGGCGGGTAGCACTGCTCGACAAAGCCGTCGAAGCTGAACGTGGCGAACTGCAGTACACGGTCCGCCGCACGCAGCCGGCTGTAGACCGCGGCGCTGTCGCAGAACTGGCCGAGGGCAGCGTGATCGATGGCCACGCCCTTGGGTTGGCCGGTGGAGCCGGAGGTGTAGATCACGTAGGCCAGGTCGACGGCGCCCACGTGGCTGGGCGGATTGGCACGCGGGTAAGCGGCCAACTCAGCGCCGGATGCGCTGAAGTCCACACGGATCAGACCTTGCGGCAGCGGCAGGTCGTCGAGCAGCCCGGTTTCGCTGAGCAGCAGGTCCACACGACTGTCCGCCAGCATGTAGGCCAGGCGTTCGTTGGGGTATTTCGGGTCCAGCGGCACATAGGCGGCGCCGCTTTTAAGCACCGCCAGCAGGCTGACGATCAACTGCGGGCCACGTCGGCAGGCCAGGCCCACGCGCTGCCCAGGCCCCACGCCCAGCGCCAGCAGGCGATGGGCCAGGCGGTTGGCGTGGTCGTTGAGCTGGGCATAGCTCAAGCGCGCTTCGCCGGCCTGTACCGCCAGCGCATCCGGGGTGGCGGCGGCCTGGGCGGCAATGCGTTGATGCACGTGCAGCTCACGTAGGGCCGCGCCGGGTGCCCGGCCCAGGGCGAGCACGTCGCGCTGCGTGGCGGGGTCGAGCAGGCGCAAGTTGCCGAGCGGCGCCTGCGCATCGACGAGCAGTTGCACCAGCAGGTGCTGCAGGTTGGCGCTCAATCGCGCGACCTGATCGGCACTGAAACGCGCGCGGTCGTAGCTCCATTCCAGGCGCAGGTTCGCCCCCAGCTCAATCCCCAGGGTCAGCGGGTAGTGGGTGCGTTCATGGTTGTGCAGGCGGCCAAAGGTCAGGCCTGCGGGCGCGCCCTGTTTCAGGGCTTCGGCCACCGGGAAGTTTTCGAACACCAGCAAGGTGTCGAACAACGCGCCCTGCTGGCCCGCCCAGCCCTGGATGTCGTAGAGCGGCACATGTTCGTGATCGCGCAGGCTCAGGTTCAGCGCTTGCAGCTCGCTGAGCCAGCACGCGGCCGATTGGGCCGGCGCGGCCAGGCTGACGAGCGGCAAGGTGTTGATAAACAGGCCCAGTTGCTGCTCGATCCCCGGCAGCGGCGCCGAACGCCCGGCGACGGTGGCACCGAACGCCACGCAATCCTGGCCGGTGTAGCGCTGCAGCAACAGGCTCCACGCCCCTTGCAGCAAGGTGTTGAGGGTGATTTTCTGGCGGCGGGCAAACTCGCCGAGCGCTTGGGTGAAGTCGCTGTCGAGCACCACCTGATGGTCAGCCATCCCTGTGGCGTGGGCCGGCACGCGCAGCGCCTCCGCCAGCAAGGTGGGCGCTTGCAACGGCGCCAGCGTGGCTTTCCAGAAGGCTTCGCCCGACCCTTGTTGTTGCAGCCAACCCAGGTAGTCGCGGAACTGTCCCAGCGGTGCCGGCACGGTATGGCCGGCATAGTGGGCGATGACTTCGCCCAGCAACTGGGCGTTGCTCCAGCCATCCATCAGGATGTGGTGGCTGGTGAAAATCAACTGCCAGGTCGCACCGGCACCGCGTACCAGCAACAGGCGAAACAGCGGCGCCGCGTCGAGCGCGAAGCCCTTGTCGCGCTCGGCTGCGGCGAGGGCCTCGACGTCGGCGTCGAGGTCTTCGATGACTTGCAACGGCAAGTCGACCTGCCGCTGGATCAACTGATGGGCACTGTCCAGGCCCAGCCAGTGGAAGCTGCTGCGCAGGATGTCATGCCGCTCCAGCGCGGCCTGCCAGGCGCGACCGAACGCCAAAAGATCAAGGCCGCCGATGTCCAGGCGCAACTGGTTGATATAGGCCTGGGCCTCGGGCTCGTACAGGCTGTGGAACAACATGCCCTGCTGCATCGGCGACAGCGGGTAGAGATCGGCAATGGCCGGTCCCGCGACGGGCAGCCCATTCAACTGGCGCTGGGTCAGACGCGCCAACGGGAAGTCCGACGGGGTGACCTGCCCTGCCGGCGTGGCACAACAATGCACGATCAGGGCCTTGAGTTCCGCCGTATAGTCATCCGCCAGGCGCTGGATTGTCGCAGCCTCGAACATTTCACGGCTGAAGCCCCATTGCAGGGTCAATTCCCCGCCGTACACCTGCCCTTCCAGCGTCAACCAGTTGGCCAGCGGCGCTTCGGGGTCCTGGGCCTGACCGCTGCCGCAAGTGGCGGGTACGAACAGCGCCGATTGGTTGAACTGGCGATCGAACTGGCCCAGGTAGTTGAAGGTGATGCGCGGCGCGGCAAGGCTTGATAGGGCTTCGCGGGCGTCCGGTGTGCCGAGGTAACGCAACAGGCCGTAGCCGATGCCTTTATCGGGCACGCCCCGCAGTTGCTCCTTGACCGACTTGATCGCATCCGCCAACCCGCCCTCGGCCTGCAGGCGCAGCGGGAACAGGCTGGTGAACCAACCGACGGTACGGCTCAGGTCGACATTGTCGAACAGGTCTTCACGGCCATGGCCTTCCAGCTGGATCAGCGCAGCCGTCTGGCCGCTCCACCGGCAGATCACCCGCACCAATGCGCTCAGCAGCAGGTCGTTGACCTGGGTGCGATAGGCGGCCGGGGCGTCTTGCAGCAGTTGACGGGTGTGTTCGGCGTCAAGGCGGATTTCCAGCTTGGCGCCCAGGCGATTTTGCAGGCCGCCTTGCGGGTTGTCGCAAGGCAAATTGGTGTCGGCCGTCTGCGCCTGCCAGTACGCCAGTTGCGCGTTGAGGGTCTGTGCATGGGCCTGCAACTGCCGGGCCCACACTTGGTAGGCGCAGGTCTTGGCCGGCAGCGGCGCAGCGCCGTAAGCCTGTTGCAGGTCTTCGAGCAGGATGCGCCAGGAGACGCCGTCCACCACCAGGTGATGGACCACCAGCAACAGGCGCTGGGTGCCGTCGGCCATGCTCACCAGGGCGGCGCGCAGCAGCGGGCCTTGTTCAAGATCGAGGCTGCGCTGGGCCGCCTCGCAGAGTGCGACCAGTTCCGTGTCGTCGCTGGCGTGGGATTGCCACAATCCGGGCGCGGTGATCGGCGCGGCATGGGTTTGCTGCCAGCCTTCGGCCTGCTCGACAAAACGCAGGCGCAAAGCGTCGTGATGATTGATCACCTGGGTCAAGGCCGCGTCGAGACGCGCAGGCTCCAGGGCTTCACGCGGGATCAACAGCAACGACTGGTTCCAATGTTCGCGCACCGGGATGGCCTGGGCGAAGAAGCTCTGCTGCACCGGGGTCAGCATCACCTCACCGCTGACCGGGCCCTGGTCGACGCTCGCGGCCTGCTCGAAGGTCGCCACCAACGCCAGGCTGCGCACGCTCTGGTACTGGAACAGGTCGCGCGGGCTGAGGCGAATGCCTGCCTGGCGCGCGCGGCTGACCACTTGGATGGAGATGATCGAATCGCCGCCCAGCTCGAAAAAATTGTCGTCCAGGCCGACCTGCGGGATGCCGAGCACATCGCCCCAGATTGCGGCCAGCGCCTGCTGCACGGGGCTTTGCGGGGCGCTATAGGCCTGCTGCGCGGCGGCGTCCGGCACTGGCAGCGCTTTGCGATCCAGCTTGCCGTTGGCGGTCACCGGCAATTGGTCCAGGTGCAGCATATGGGTCGGCACCATGTACTCCGGCAGGCTGCCGAGCAGCCACGCCTTGAGGTCGGTGGGCGCTTCGCCTTCCAACACCAGGTAGGCCACCAGTTGCTTGCCGCCCTGCACCAGCACCACCGCCTCACGCACGCCGGGATGCTGCAGCAGGCGCGTCTCGATTTCGCCCAGTTCGATGCGCAGACCGCGCAGTTTGACCTGATGATCGAGACGGCCGAGGTACTCGATCACGCCGTCGGCCCGCTGGCGCACGCGGTCGCCAGTGCGGTACACACGTGCGCCGTCAGCGAACGGGCTGGGCACGAAACGCTCGGCGGTCAGGGCCGCACGCCGGTGGTAACTGCGCGCCAGGCCGCTGCCGCCCAGGTAGAGCTCGCCGGAGACGCCGGCCGGCACCGGGTTGAGCTGGGCGTCGAGCACGTAGGTATGGAGGTTGGCGATCGGGCGGCCGATGGGCACGCTGTCGGCGCCTTCATCGACACAGCTCCAGTGGGTCACGTCGATGGCCGCTTCGGTCGGGCCATAGAGGTTGAACAGAGCGGCCCGTGGCAGTTTGGCGAACACTTGGCTCTGCGCATCCAACGGCAAGGCCTCGCCGCTGCAGACGATGCGCTTGAGGCCAGTGCAGGCCTGCACGCCCGGCTCATGGATAAACGCCTGGAGCATCGACGGCACGAAATGCACGGTGGTGATCGCGTGTCGGCCAATGGTCGCAATCAGGCGCGCCGGCTCGCGGTGTTCGCCAGGGGCCGCGACCACCAGGCGCGCACCGGTCATCAACGGCCAGAAGAACTCCCACACCGACACGTCGAAGCTGAACGGGGTTTTCTGCAGCACCGCATCGCTGGCCTCCAGCGTGTAGGCCTGTTGCATCCAGCACAGGCGGTTGACCAGCGCGCGATGGCTGTTGCCGGCGCCCTTGGGTTGGCCGGTGGAACCGGAGGTGTAGATCACGTAGGCGAGGTTCAGCCCGTGAATCGCCACGGCGGGCGCTTCGCAGCTGTAGCCGTCGAGCCACAGCGCGGGCGCGTCCAGGGCAATCACCTGGACAGCCGCGACCGGCAGCGACGGCAGCAGGCTTTGCTGGCTGAGCAGCAGCTGGATGCCGCTGTCTTCGATCATGTAGGCCAGGCGTTCCGGGGGATATTCGGGGTCGAGCGGGACATAGGCAGCGCCGGCTTTGAGAATCCCCAGCAGGCCGACCACCATTTCGATCGAGCGCTCGATGCAAAGACCCACCAAGGCATCGGGGCCAACCCCCTGCTCGCGCAAGGCATGGGCCAGCTGGTTGGCGCGGGCGTCGAGCTGGGCGTAGGTCAGCGTGGTCGCACCGAACACCAGCGCCGGCGCCTCCGGCGTGGCGCGCACCTGGTCTTCGATCAACTGATGAATGCCGCGCTCGCTCGGATAGGCCTGCGCGGTCTGGTTCCAGGCGCTCACCAGGACCTGCTGCTCATCGGCGGCGAGCATCGGCAACTCACCGACGCGCTGCTCGCCATCGGCGACCATGGCCTGCAACAGGCTGATCCAGTGCCGTGCCATGCGTGCGATGGATGGCGCGTCGAACAGGTCGTTGGCATAGGTCAGCGCGGCATGCAGGGTGCCGGACTGTTCGTAGGTGTCGAGGGTCAGGTCGAACTGGGTGGTGCGGCCCTGCCACTCCACCGCGGCCAGCTCCAGGCCGGAGGCCGTGCGGATCGAGGCGATGTCGGCCACCACCGGCTGGTGGTTGTACATCACCTGGAACAACGGCGTATGGCTCAGGCTGCGCTCGACGTTCAGCGCTTCCACCAGGCGTTCGAAGGGCAAGTCCTGATGGGCCTGGGCGCCCAGGGCGTGCTCCTTGATGGCGTGCAGCAGCTCGCTGACGCGGGTTTGCCCGGTCAGTTCGGTGCGCAGCACTTGGGTGTTGACGAAGAAACCGATCAGCCCTTCGACTTCGGTCCGGTTGCGGTTGGCGATCGGCACGCCGACGCGGATGTCGCCCTGGCCGGTGTAGCGATGCAGCAGCACATTGAACGCACCGAGCAGCAGCATGAACAGCGTGACGTTGTGTGTTTGCGCGCAGCTGCGCAGTTGCGCGGCCAGATCCGGATCGATCGCGAAGGTGTGGCGCGTGCCCCTGTAGCTGGGCATGGCCGGGCGTGGGCGGTCGCTGGGCAATTCCAGAACCGGATGCTCATCACCCAGCCGCGCTTGCCAGTATTCCAGCTGACGCGCCTGCTCCCCTGCTTCCAGCCAGCGGCGTTGCCACAGGGCATAGTCGCTGTACTGGATCGGCAGCGCCGGCAGTTGCGGCGCCTCGTTGCGCTCATGCGCGTCGTAGAAACGGATGAACTCGTCGATCAAGACGTTCATCGACCAGCCATCGGAGACGATGTGGTGCAGGGTCAGCAGCAGCACGTGTTCCTGCTCGTCGAGTTTCAACAGCTGCACGCGCAGCAGCGGACCGTGCTCCAGATCGAACGGCAGCAGCGACTGGCGGGTGGCCGCGGCGTTGACGGCCTGCTCGCGCTCGGCGGGGGCCAGGTCGCTCAGGTCGTGCTGCTCGATCGCCAGCGCCGGCTGTGCCGCCACCTGCGCCAGGCGCTCGTCGGCCTGGCGCTGGAACACCGTGCGCAGGGTTTCGTGACGCTCGACCAGGCTGGCGAACGCCTGCTGCATCGCGCCAAGGTTCAGCGCACCCTTGAGCCGCACGGCGCCCGGCAGGTTGTAGGCGCCGCTGGCCGGGTCCAACTGCCAGAGAAACCACATGCGTTGCTGTGCGTAGGACAGCGCATCGCGGTCCTCCACATCCACCCCGGCAGGAATCGGAAACCGCGAAAAATCCACCCCTTCCTTCTGCAACGCCTGGAGGAACAGCTGGCGTTTTTCCAGGGGCAACCCGATAAACCGGCGAGCAAGTTTCAAGGAGTCTTCAGCATTCATTTCTTGGAGTCCGGAGCAATAGGCGGGAAGCACAAAGGCACGTCGTCCCTATAAAACGAACCGGAGAGGGAAAAATTAGCGGGGGGATGGGAGGCTGTTGACTGCGAGGAATGCGGGCTGCCGGGAAATGCCCTACACGAAACCCGTATGCAACTGATACTTCTTGAAGCGCTTCGGGCCTAGGTTAAACGGCGCCAGATCCTAAGAACCATTACGCACAGGAGCAGCGGCTCAATGAATCGCCGACTTAAATACAAGGGTCATACCGGCTCAATAGAAACCAGCGTCGAAGACAACTGCCTGTTTGGGAGGCTTTTGAACATCGACTCACTGGTCAGTTATGAAGGGCAAACCGAAGCGGAACTGGAGGCCGCCTTTCGCCAGGCGGTGGATGACCTCCTCAGCGGTGAGTGCATCGCTCATCCGTCACCCTAACCGCCGATACCCCAACACCGCCGAACCCAACACCACCGCCCCCGCCGCCAGCGCCACCCAGAACCCGCTGGCCGCGCCGAAGTGGTCGATCATCCAGCCGGAGCTGGCGGCGCCGATGGCCACGCCGATGCTCAGGCCGGTGATCAGCCAGGTCATGCCTTCGGTCAAGCGGCTCGGTGGCACGATCCGCTCCACCAGGGCCATGGACACGATCAGGGTCGGGGCGAAGAACAGTCCGGAGATGAAGATCGCCACGGCCAGGCCGGGGATGTTGGTGACCAGCAGCAACGGCAAGGTGGTCAGCGCCGTGGCGACACCACAGCACAGGAACTGCCGGGGCAACGGCGCCTTGAGTTTCAACGTACCGAACGCCAACCCCGCCAGGCACGAACCGATGGCATACACCGACAACACAATGCTCGCCGCCGCCGGTTGGCCCTGGTGCTGGGCGAAAGCGACGCTGACCACATCCACTACCCCGACAATCACGCCCATGGCCAGCAGCAGGATCATCAGGATCAACACCGAGGGCGAAGCGATCAGCCAGCGCCCGTGATGATCATGGCGCTCATGCACGGGCGGCTCGGTCTGGCGTTGCATCACGAACACCGTGACACCGACCGCCAACAGCAACGCCGCCAGCAAAGGCCCGGCCTCGGGAAACAGCACCACGCACAACCCCACCGAAATCGGCGGGCCGATGATAAAGCACACCTCATCGAGCACCGACTCCAGGGCAAACGCGGTCTGGAGCTTGGGCTGGCCGCGGTACAGCTCGGTCCAGCGCGCCCGGACCATGGCTGACATGTTGGGCATGCAACCGGCCAGCGCGGCGAACACGAACAACGCCCAGTTCGGCGCCTGCAAACGCGTACACAACAACAGCAACAACAACGCACCGCCGCCGATCAGCGCGGCGATCGGCAGTACCCTGCCCTGGCTGTAGCGATCCACCAGCCGCGATACCTGCGGCGCGCAAAATGCCGTAGCCAAGGCAAACACCGCCGCCACCGAGCCGGCCAGGCCGTAGCCGCCATGCACCTGCGAGAGCATGGTGATCAAGCCGATGCCGGTCATGGAGATGGGCATGCGCGCGAGCATGCCGGCCAGTACGAACGCCCGGGCGCCGGGCGCCTGGAACAACTCGGCGTAGGGGTTTGCCATGATTGAAACGCCTTCTTTCCTTGATTTGCGCAACCTTTTATCACACCAGCCGTGTGATCTGTTTATGCCGCCACACCAACCGGTAATACGCGGTCTGCAAGCCGAGCATCGCCAGGTACGTCACCGGAAACGCCATCCACACCCCTTCCAGGCCGTACCGCGCATTGAGCAGGTAGGCCACCGGCAATTCCACGCCGAGCACACAGAAGATCGAAATCGCCACCGGGATCAGCACCACGCCGCTGGCGCGCATGATCCCGCCTATCACGGCCTGGAAGCCGAACACCAGGATGCTCCACAGCATGATATGCAGCAGGTGTTCGGCCTTGATCCGCGCGGCGTCGTCGGTGATGAACAGGCCGAGCAACCAGGGCGACAACAGGTAGCCGAGCAGGATCAGGCCACCGGTCAGACAGGTATTGATCAGCAACCCGGTGCGCAGGATCGGCCCGATCCGTTCCAGGCGCCCGGCACCGATGGCCTGGGCGCCGAGGATCGAGGCGGTGATGGCAATCGACAGTGCCGGAAACTGCACGTAGTTGACGATCTGCGTCACCGCGCCATAGGCCGCCGTTGCCTGGGAACCGTGGTTGTTGACCAAGGCCAGGATGACCAATTCGGATAATGACAGCACCACCATCTGTAGCCCGGTGGGCAGCCCGATGCGCAGGACTTTGCCGAGAATCACCCGGTCCAGCCGCAAGGCCGCGAGCAATGCGCGGTCCGGCGCCATCACGTGGTTTTTATGCCGCAGGCGCAGCACCAGAAACAGCATCGCCGCGGCGTTACCCACCAGGCCGGCATACACCGCACTCTGGATGCCCATGGGCGGCAGGCCGATCCAGCCGCGGATCAGCGCCGGCGTCAGCAGCAGACCGACGAATGTCGAGACCATCAGCGCCAGCAGCGGCGAAATCGTGTCGCTGACGCCGCGCAGCAGCTGGGTATAGAGGATAAACACCAACAACAGCGGCATGATCAGCATCATCACCTGGGCATAACCTACCGCGTCATCCAGCACATCCAGCGGCGTGCCCAGCGCCAGTAACGCCGGACGCGCAAACAGGCTGCCAAGCACCGCCGCCACCAAACCCACCAGCGCGCCAAGGGTCAGGGTGGCGCCGGTGATCGCCTTGACCATCGAGGTTTCCCGGGCTCCCCAGGCCTGGCCGATCAACACCGAGGCCCCCGCCCCCAGGCCGATCACCAGGGCGATAAAGAAAAACACGATGGGGAACATCCCCGACACCGCCGCCAACGCCTGGGTACCGAGCATTTGCCCGACATAGATGCCATTGAGCGTGCCGGTAAAGCTCTGCAGAAAGTTCGACAGCACCATCGGTGCGAGGAAGACCAGGTAGATCTGCCATAGCGGGCGTTGTTGGGTCACTTCCATGGTAGTTCGAGTCCCTGGATGATGATCAGGCAGTGAAAGCGTTGCGCGACAGCCAGGCCAGGTACGTCTGCACGTCCACCGGCCAGAGCGCGATCTTGTTGGAAAAGTCTGCGGCGTTGTGGGCAAACAGCGCCCGCGAAGCCTCTTCGAAACCCGGCAGGTCACCGCCGATGGCGCTCATGAAGCGATAGCTGGCCTCTTTGGCCTGGCGCATTTGATCACGACTGGCATGGGCATTGCGCGCTTCATCCACCAACCGCCGCAACGCAGCCGACGCGCCGCCACGCTGCTGGCTCAACCACTCCCAATGGCGCGGTAGCAAAGTCACTTCGCGGGCGACCACGCCCAGCTTGGGGCGCCCGACCGCAGGGGACGTCGGCGGCTCATCTGGTGCCTCTGCGGGCGCGGGTAGCTCGGGTGCATAACCCGGGGGCCAAGGGTAATCGACCTGGGTGCCGGTGGCATCGTCGAATACCAAGAAGCTGCCGGCCGGCAGATCAAGGTCTGCCAACGCCTGGGCAACGTGGGCATAGGGACCGTCCGTCACACGTCGGTGGTGAACGAAAGCGGTGCAACGAGGGGGATGTTGAGAATCCATGATTTATACCCGGGTAGTATTTGTTTTACCCGGGTTATATTAGAGGGGAATTTTCAGACTGCAAGTCTTATTGCGCAGAACTACCGAGCGTATGCCCTACCCCGCGGTTTTTCCGTGGCCGTCATGGGGCAATTGCCCGACCGGGCAGGCGGCGACGCCCACGGTGCCGCGGGTGATTTTCTCCACGTTCTCCTGGGCTTTTTGCGCATCGAGCACCCAGGTGCGGTAGAACTCGAACGGACAATCGGCCACGCCCTTGTCGCCATCGCCCGAGGCATGCATACCGGTGTAGCCGCGGTGCAGCAGCTTGAACAGGTGGTTCTGCGACTGATCATTGGCCCGCGCATCGCGGATCTGCGACACCGATAGCTGGGCGTACTGGATGCCCATCTCCTCTTCGCCGCATTCGCCTAGCGTGCGCCCGTCAAAACCGATGATCGCCGAGTGACCGAAGTACGAATACACACCATCGAACCCGGCGGCGTTGGCCACCGCCACGTAGCAGTTATTGGCCCAGGCCATACTCTTGGACATCAGCACCTGCTGCTCCTTGGCCGGGTACATGTAGCCCTGGCAGCGCACGATCAACTCGGCGCCCTTCATCGCGCAATCGCGCCAGATCTCCGGATAGTTGCCGTCATCGCAGATGATAAGGCTGATTTGCATGCCTTTGGGCCCATCGCAGACGTAGGTGCGGTCGCCCGGGTACCAGCCTTCGATGGGGCACCAGGGAATGCACTTGCGATAGCGCTGCACGATCTCGCCGAGGTTATTGATCAGCACCAGGGTGTTATAGGGCGCCTTGTGCGGATGCTCTTCGTGGCGCTCGCCAGTCAGGGAAAACACGCCCCAGGTATTGGCCTGGCGACACGCGGCGGAAAAGATGGCGGTCTCTTCGCCGGGGATGCTTGCGGCGGTGGCCATCATCTCGTCGCGGTCGTACATGATGCCCATGGTGCTGTATTCCGGGAACACCACCAGGTCCATGCCCGGCAGACCCTGCTTCATGCCGAGGATCATCTCGGCAATCTTCTTCGCGTTCTCGATGACCTCGGCCTTGCTGTGCAGGCGCGGCATCTTGTAGTTCACCACCGCGACACCGACGGTGTCCGGGCTGCTGGAAATATCGCCATGACGCATTGCAATGCTCCTGGTCTAGTGACTGATCATCCACGGCCGTGGACCGGTCTTGGTCTTGAGGCCCAGCGGGTTGGCCTTGCTCGGCAGCACCTTTTTGCTGGTGCCGCAGCAACTGCAACCGGCCGGGTGGCGACGGTTTTCCTGGTACTCGCCGACCGTTTGCGGCGCGTTGGCGCTGCGCTCGTTGCCGGCGATGGCCTTGCGCTGGTTGGTCGACAGCAGTTGCAAGGCCGGGGCCGACACCTGCAACGGCCCTCCCGGCCCGGCGCAGTACGGGCACTGGCTGGGTTCGTTGCGCTGGGCGATCGGCCGCAACATCGTGAACGTGCCGCACGCCTCGCAGGCGTATTCGTAGGTCGGCATGGCTACAGGTCCGGTGCGATGGGCAGGTCGACGCTGCCGTCGAGGAACTTGGTGGGACCGTTGGCGTTGGGGTTGATGTCGAACTCGAAGATTTCCGTAGGCAGCCACAAGGTCGCGCACGCATTCGGAATATCCACCACACCGCTGATATGCCCTTGTACCGGTGCCGAGCCAAGCAGCGCATAGCCCTGGGCCGGTGAGTAGCCGAACTTGGTCAGGTAGTTGATCGCATTCAGGCACGCCTGGCGGTAGGCGATGTTGACGTCCAGGTAATGCTGCTGGCCCTGCTCGTCGACCGAGATGCCTTCGAAGATCAGGTAATTCTTGTAGTTCGGCGTGATCGGGCTCGGCTTGAACACCGGGTTCTTGATCCCGTACTTGGCCATGCCGCCCTTGATCAGCTCGACCTTCATATGCACCCAGCCGGCCATTTCGATGGCGCCGCAAAAGGTGATTTCGCCGTCGCCCTGGCTGAAGTGCAAGTCGCCCACCGACAGCCCGGCGCCCTTGACATAGACCGGGAAGAAGATCTTCGAGCCGCGGGACAAATCCTTGATATCGCAGTTACCGCCATGCTCACGCGGCGGCACGGTGCGCGCGCCGGTGGCGGCGGCATCGTCGCGGGCCTGGCCCTTGAGCTTGCCCATGTGCGCCGTGGCGGCCAGCGGCGCGTTGGCCAGCGGCGGGACACGGGTCGGGTTGGTGTCGATCAGTTCCTGTTCGCGACGGTTCCAGTCGGCGAGCATCACCGGGTCCGGCAGGCAGCCGATCAGGCCAGGGTGGATCAGGCCGGCGAAGTTCACCCCTGGAATGTGCCGCGAGCTGGTGAACATGCCCTTGAAATCCCAGATCGCCTTTTGCGCACTGGGGAAGTGATCGGTGAGAAAGCCACCGCCGTTCTGCCGCGAGAAAAAGCCGTTGAAGCCCCACTGGGAATCGGCCTTGGCGCCGATGTCGAGCAGGTCCACCACCAGCAAATCGCCCGGCTCGGCGCCGTGTACACCCACCGGGCCGGACAGGTAATGCACGGTGGACAGGTCCACATCGCGCACATCGCTGGCGTCGTCGTTGTTCTTGATCGCGCCGGCGGTCCAGTCGTAGGTTTCGAGGATGAAGTCATCGCCCGGCTTGACCCAGCAGGCCATTGGGATATCTGGGTGCCAACGGTTGTGGATCTGCTCGTTTTCGGTGACGGGTTGGTTGAGGTCGACTTTGATCAGCGTTTCGGTCATGGACTGGCTCCTGGACGGATGGCTTGTGGCGTTGAAACCAGTCTCGTGGAGCGAGGTAAAACGGGAAATACGTTGGATGACGTATGGCTCTGCCAGAGAGTGAAACCCAAACAAAAATGTAGGAGCTGGCTTGCCAGCGAAGGTCGTTAACGATGACGCGCGTCGCCAGGATGAACGCGGCGCCTGGGCGTTTTTCGCCGGCAAGCCGGCTCCTACAGGGGGGTTCGCGGGTGCGCGTTTCTGTAGGAGCTGGCTTGCCAGCGAAGGTCGTTAACGATGACGCGCATCGCCAGGATGAACGCGGCGCCTGGGCGTTTTTCGCCGGCAAGCCGGCTCCTACAGGTCGGTTCGCAGCCCTGCGTTTCTGTAGGAGCTGGCTTGCCAGCGAAGGTCGTTAACGATGACGCACGTCGCCAGGATGAACGTAGCGCCTGGGCGTTTTTCGCCGGCAGGTTCGCAGGTGTGCTTTTCTGTAGGAGCTGGCTTGCCAGCGAAGGTCGCTAACGATGACGCACGTCGCCAGGATGAACGCAGCGCCTGGACGTTTTTCGCCGGCAGGTTCGCAGGTGCGCTTTTCTGTAGGAGCTGGCTTGCCAGCGAAGGTCGTTAACGATGACGCACGTCGCCAGGATGAACGCAGCGCCTGGGCGTTTTTCGCCGGCAAGCCGGCTCCTACAGGTGGGTTCGCAGGTGCGCGTTTCTGTAGGAGCTGGCTTGCCAGCGAAGGTCGTTAACGATGACGCGCGTCGCCAGGATGAACGCGGCGCATGGGCGTTTTTCGCCGGCAGGTTCGCAGGTGTGCTTTTCTGTAGGAGCTGGCTTGCCAGAGAAGGTCGTTAACGATGACGCACGTCGCCAGGATGAACGCGGTGCCCGGGCGTTTTTCGCCGGCAAGCCGGCTCCTACAGGTCGGTTCGCAGGTGCGCGTTTCTGTAGGAGCTGGCTTGCCAGCGAAGGTCGTTAACGATGACGCGCGTCGCCAGGATGAACGCGGCGCCTGGGCGTTTTTCGCCGGCAAGCCGGCTCCTACAATCGGTCGCTGCTAGACGGACAGGTAGCGGCTGATGGTTGCCTCGTCCACCCGGTCCCGGGTTTCTTCGATCACGAACCGGCCCTTTTCGATCACCAAAAAGCGGTCGGCGATTTCCAGGGTGAACGACAGCACCTGCTCCGAGACCACGATGGTCAGGTCCCTTAAGTTGCGAATCTCCTTCAGCGTGCGGGCGATGTCCTTGATGATCGACGGCTGGATGCCCTCCGTCGGTTCATCCAGCAGCAGCACCTTGGGGTTGGTCGCCAGCGCCCGCGCAATCGCCAACTGTTGCTGTTGCCCGCCGGACAGGTTGCCGCCCTTGCGCGACTGCATGTCGTAGAGCACCGGGAACAGCGCGTACAAATCCTCCGGCACCTTGCCCCGCGCCGAGGCAGGCAGGCCGGTCTGGATGTTTTCCAACACCGTCATGCTCGGAAAAATCATGCGGCCCTGGGGGACGTAGGCAATCCCGCGTTCAACCCGTTCATGGGTTTCCAGCGCCGACACATCGTGCCCGTCCACGCTGACCTGGCCTTTCCACTGCGGCAGGATGCCCATCAAGCTCTTGAACAACGTGGTCTTGCCCATGCCGTTACGGCCCATCACCGCGACGATCTCGCGCTTGGCCACGTTCAGGTCCAGGTCGTGGAGGATCTGGCTCTGCCCGTAGCCGCAGGACAACTGGTCGATCTTGAACATGCCGGACTCCTCAGTGGCCCAAATACACTTCGATGACTTTCGGATTACTTTGCACCGACTCCATGCTGCCCTCGGCGAGTACCTTGCCCTGGTGCAGCACCGTGACCTTGTGGGCGATGCTTTTGACAAACTCCATGTCGTGCTCGATCACCAGCACCGAGCGGCCCTGGCTGATGCGCTTGAGCAGCTCGGCGGTTTGCGCGCGTTCATTGACGCTCATGCCGGCCACCGGTTCGTCGAGCATCAGCAACTCGGGGTCCTGCATCAACAGCATGCCGATCTCCAGCCACTGCTTTTGCCCGTGGGACAGCAAGTCCGCCTGTTGTTGCAGCAAATCGCCAAGGAAGATCTCCCGCGCCACCTCCTCCACCCGTGCGATCACCTGGGCATTGCGCTTGAAAAACAGCGCGCCCCAGACCTTGCGCCCGGCCGGATAGGACATCTCGAGGTTCTCGAACACCGTGAGGTTTTCGTAGATCGACGGGTTCTGGAACTTGCGCCCGACCCCAGCGCGCACGATGTTGTACTCGCGCATCGTGGTCAGTTCCTGGCCGTCGAACTGGATGCTGCCGCTGGTGGCGCGGGTCTTGCCGCAGATCAGATCGAGCACCGTGGTCTTGCCGGCACCGTTGGGGCCGATGACCACGCGCACTTCATTGCGGTCGATATACAGGTTGAGGTTGTCGACCGCCTTGAAGCCGTCGAATGACACGGTCAGGCCCTCGATGGCCAGCACCGGTTTGTTCATTTCAAAGCCGACGGCGGTCATGGCTGGGTCTCCAGGATTTTGCTTTCAGTCTTGGGCTTGACCAGCGGCGCCACGGCTTGCACCGGAGGTTGACGGCGCAGCAGCCGGGCCAATGCCTGCCGACCATGGCTGTCCCACAAGCCGGCCAGGCCATTGGGGAAGTACATGACCACGGCGATGAACAGCCCGCCCATCAGGTACAGCCACAGCTCGGGAAAGGACTCGGAAAAGTAGGTTTTGCCATAGTTCACCAGCAGCGCACCATACACCGCGCCGAGCAGCGACATGCGCCCGCCCACGGCGGCAAAGATCACCATCTCGATCGACGGCACGATGCCCACGAACGACGGCGACATAAAGCCCACCTGCAACGCGAACATGGCCCCGCCAATCGCCGAGAACGCCGCGGCCACGCAGAACACGAAGATCTTGAAGCTGGCCACGTCATACCCGGAAAAGCGCACGCGCTCTTCCTTGTCGCGCATCGCCATCAACAACCGGCCAAGCTTGGACGCGAGGATGAAGCGGCCGATGAAGATGCAGCCGAACAGCAACCCGGCATTGATGAAGTACAGGATCAGCTTCGCGCTGTCGGTGCGCAGGTCCCAGCCGAGCAGGGTCTTGAGGTCGGTGATGCCATTGACGCCGCCGGTCAGCCCTTGCTGGCCGACGATCAGCACGGTGAGGATCAGCGCAATCGCCTGGGTCACGATGGAGAAATACACATCGCCCACGCGCCGCTTGAACAAGGCCATGCCGATAATGAATGCGAGCAGCACCGGCACCGCAATCACCGCCACCAAGGTAAAGCTGAAACTGTGAAACGGTTGCCACAACCAGGGCAGCTCGGTGATCTGGTTCCAATCCATGAAGTCCGGGATGCCCGGCGTGGACTGGATCTTGGTGCTTTCCGGGTCGGACGCTTCCAGCTTGAGGAACATCGCCATGCAGTAGCCGCCGACGCCGAAGAACACGCCCTGCCCCAGGCTGAGAATGCCGCCATAGCCCCAGCACAGCACCAGCCCCACCGCGACAAACGCGTAGGTCAGGTACTTGCCGACCATGTTCAGCCGGAACGCATCCAGGGTCAGGGGGAACACCACGAGAATCAGCAACGCCAGCAGCGCGATGCCGATCAGGTTTTGCTGGCCGCCCAGCAGCTTGTCTAAAGCCTTCATCTGCTCGCCTCTACTTGCGCACTTTGATGGAGAACAACCCTTGCGGGCGCAGCATCAGGATCAGAATCACCGAGGACAAGGTCAGCACCTTGGCCATCGAGCCACTGAGGAAAAACTCCGACAGCGATTGCGTCTGGGCGATCACGAACGCCGAGGCAATGGTGCCGAACAGGCTTTGCGCGCCGCCGAACACCACCACCAGAAAGGTGTCGACGATGTACTGCGAACCCGCCGTCGGCCCGGTGGAACCGATGGTGGTGAACGCCGCACCGGCCACCCCGGCCACGCCGCAACCGAGGGCGAAGGTCATGCGGTCGACCTTGCGCGTATTGATCCCGACCGCGCGGCTCATCAGGCGATTCTGCACCGTCGCACGCACCTGCAGGCCCCAACGCGAGCGGTACAGCATCAGGAAGATCGCCGCCGTCAGCAGCACGGTCAGGGCCATCATGAACAGGCCGTTACGCGGGATTTCAATCGCGTCGGTGAAGTTCACCGAGCCCATCAGCCAGGCCGGCGGCTCGGCGCTGACCTCCCGGGCGCCGAACACCGAGCGGAAGGTTTGCTGCATCACCAGGGACAGGCCCCAGGTTGCCAGCAAGGTATCCAGCGGCCGCTTGTACAAGCGGCTGATCATCGCCCATTCCACCAACCAGCCCACCGCGCCGGCAACGAGGAACGACAAGGCAATGGCGAAGAAGAAGTAATAGGGTTGAAAACTCGGCGCAAAGTGCGCGGTGAGGCTGGAACACACGTAGGTGGTGTAGGCGCCGATGGTCAGGAATTCTCCGTGGGCCATGTTGATCACGCCCATCTGGCCGAAAATGATCGCCAGCCCCAACGCCATCAGCAACAGCACGCAGAACACGGACAAACCGTTGAACCCCTGCATCGCCGCGATGGCTCCAAATTCCGATAGCCATTCCATGATGATGGTCTCCTGAGAGCGGGAGGTGATAGTTGGAATGCGATGTGCTTTTGCTCTATGTGGGAGGGGGCTTGCCCCCGATGGCGGTGGCTCAGTTATAGAGATGTCGACTGACACTCCGCTATCGGGGGCAAGCCCCCTCCCACATTTGAATCGGTGTGCTTGAAGGTTATTGGTAACCCTTTGGAAACGGATTCGGTTCGATCAGATCCGACTCGTAGATCACCTTGAACTGGCCGTTGGGCTGCACTTCACCGATGCGCGACTTGCTCCACAGGTGGTGGTTCTCGTGAATCTTCACGTAGCCTTCGGGCGCGGTTTTCAGTTCGATGCCCGGGGAGGCGGCGACGACTTTATCCACGTCGAAACTGCCGGCCTTCTCCACCGCCGCTTTCCACAGCCATGGGCCGAGGTAAGCCGCCTGGGTCACATCGCCGATCACCGCATCCTTGCCGTACTTGGCCTTGAAGGCTTCGACGAAGGCTTTGTTGTTCGGGTTGTCCAGGCTCTGGAAGTACTTCATCGAGGCATAGAAGCCGGCCATGTTTTCGCCGCCGATGCCGAGCAGTTCGTCTTCGGTCACCGACAGGGTCAACAGGGTTTGCTTGGACGCATTCACGCCCGCCGCGTTGAGCTGTTTGTAGAACGCCACGTTGGAACCGCCCACCACAGCGGCGAAGACCACGTCAGGCTTTTTCAGCTTGACCTTGTTGATCAGCGAACCGAACTGGGTGTTGCCCAGCGGGTAGTAGTCTTCGCCGACCACGGTGCCGTGCAGTACGTTTTCAATGTGCTTGCGCGCGATCTTCATCGACGTGCGCGGCCAGATGTAATCGGAGCCGACCAGGTAGAAGGTCTTGGCGCCTTTGGTCTTGGCGATCCAATCCAGGCTGGCGAGGATCTGTTGGGTGGCTTCCTGCCCGGTGTAGATCACGTTTTTCGACTGTTCCAGGCCTTCGTAGAAGGTCGGGTAGTAGAGCAGGCCGTTTTCTTTCTCGAAGATCGGCAGCACGGCTTTACGCGAGGCCGAGGTCCAGCAGCCGAACACGGCGGCGACTTTGTCGTTGACCAACAGCTTCTTGGCCTTTTCGGCGAAGGTCGGCCAGTCGGAGGCGCCGTCCTCCTGGATCACTTTGATCTGGCGTCCCAGAATCCCGCCCGAGGCGTTGATTTGCTCGATGGCCAGGCGTTCGGCCTGGATCGAGCCGGTCTCGGAGATAGCCATGGTGCCGGTGGCCGAGTGCAACTGGCCGACGGTGACTTCGGTCGGCGTCACGGCCAGGCCTTCGTTGTCGGCCAGCACGCCCTGGCTGAACAGCGCGGCCGCCAGCAACGACAGGGCCAACAACGGTTTGGAGCGGATCAATCGTGGTTCCATGGGGCGACTCCTCTGCAATGAGGGCTCCAGCATGGCGGCACCAGGCCAGCGCGGGTATACGCAGCCTGACGTAACGCAGTACGTCATTTGACGTATGCCGTTGCGCACCAATGCAGGGCAGGATCGCGTCCGCCCAGCCACCGCTGACCCATGTGGGAGGGAGCTTGCTCCCGATGGCGGTGGGTCAGTCAACTGATTGGCGACTGACACAGCGTCATCGGGAGCAAGCTCCCTCCCACATTTGGATATCAGCGCAGTCGAGGGCATGGAACTTGCTCACTCCCTTCGTCCACCCTGCGGAGCCTCACCATCGTGCAATCCCCTCCCGGCACCCAGCGCATCGTCAAGATCCGCCGCGACTACAACTCCTGGGTCGCCGACGAGACCATGGAAGACTACGCCCTGCGCTACACCCCCAAATCCTTTCGCAAGTGGTCGGAGCTGCGCATCGCCAACACCGCCCTGGGCGCGGTGTCGTTCCTGGCGCTGGAGGCGATCGGCGGCGTCTTGGTGCTGAGTTACGGCTTCACCAACACCTTCTGGGCGATCCTGGCCATCAGCCTGGTGATCTTCCTCACCGGCCTGCCCATCAGCTATTACGCCGCCCGCTATGGCGTGGACATGGACTTGCTGACCCGTGGCGCCGGCTTCGGCTATATCGGTTCGACCATCACCTCGCTGATCTACGCCAGCTTCACCTTCCTGTTCTTCGCCCTGGAAGCGGCGATCATGGCGCTGGCACTGGAGTTGTATTTTCATATCCCGCTGGCCTTCGCCTATGTGATCTGCTCGCTGCTGGTGATTCCGCTGGTGGCCTACGGCGTCACGCTGATCAGTCGCCTGCAACTGTGGACCCAACCGCTGTGGCTGTTTTTGCTGGTGTTGCCGTATGGTTTCGTGTGGTGGAAAAACCCCGACGCGTTCAGCGACTGGACCAGCTTTGTCGGGCGCAGCGGCGACGGCGGCGGTTTCAACCTGCTGGCGTTCTGCGCCGCCTGTACCGTGGCGCTGTCGCTGGTGACGCAGATCGGCGAGCAAGTGGACTACCTGCGCTTTCTCCCGGAAAAGACCGCCGCCAACCGCAAGCGCTGGTGGGCCGCCCTGCTCTGCTCCGGCCCCGGCTGGATTATCCCCGGCGCGTTGAAGATGTTTGGCGGCGCGTTCCTGGCGTTCCTTGCCCTGCAACATGAAATCCCCATGGAACGCGCCGCCGAGCCGACCCAGATGTACCTGGTCGCCTTCCGTTATGTGTTCAGCTCGCCGGAGTGGGCCCTCGGCGCCATGGTGTTGTTCGTGTTCATCTCGCAGATGAAGATCAACCTGACCAACGCCTACGCCGGCTCCCTGGCCTGGTCGAACTTCTTCGCCCGCGTCACCCACAGTCACCCCGGGCGCGTGGTGTGGCTGGTGTTCAACGTGGCCATTGCGTTGATGTTGATGGAGCTGGGCGTGTTCGATGTGATCGATCAGGTGCTGGGGCTGTACGCGAATATTGCGATTGCCTGGATCGGTACATTGGTCGCCGACCTGGTGATCAACAAGCCCCTGGGACTGTCGCCCAAACACATCGAGTTCAAGCGCGCGCACCTCTACGACATCAATCCGGTGGGTGTCGGCTCGATGCTGATTGCCTCGCTGCTGTCGATCCTCGCCCACTTCGGCCTGTTTGGCGCCCTGGCCCAGGCCGCGCCGCCCTTTGTCGCCCTCGGCACGGCGCTGGTGATGGCGCCGCTGTTGGCCTGGATGACCCAGGGCAAGTACTACATCGCACGCACCAGCGACGCCCAGTTGATTCACCCAGTGGCACCCGCCACCCATGCGGTCTGCGGGCTGTGCAGCAACCCGTTCGAGACGGCGGACATGGCGTTCTGCCCGGCCTACAGCACGCCCATCTGTTCGTTGTGTTGCTCGTTGGATGCGCGCTGCGGCGACCGTTGCAAACCCCATGCGCGGCTGGTCAGCCAGTTCGAAGGCGTGCTGCGCCGGTTGCTGCCCAACAGCCTGATGCCGCGCCTGCATACGCGGCTGGCCCATTACCTGGGGCTGTTATCGGTGCTGGTGCTGCTGCTCGCCGGCGCCCTGGCCTTGATCTACGTGCAGGCGGCCCAGGGTTTGCCGCATTCCGAGACCTTGTACCAGGCGTTCTTCAAAGCGTTCCTGACCCTGTCGGTGCTGGCCGCCGTGCTCGCCTGGTGGGTGGTGCTGACCCGCGAAAGCCGCCGCGTCGCCCAGCAGGAATCCGACCGTCAGACCCTGCTGCTGATGCAGGAAATCGACGCCCACAGCCTCACCGACCAGGCCCTGCAACAGGCCAAGGAAGCCTCGGAAGCCGCCAACGCCGCCAAGAGCCGCTACGTCACCGGGCTGTCCCACGAGCTGCGCACACCGCTGAACAGCATCCTCGGTTTCACCCAGATCCTGCAGCGCGACAGCGCCATGCCCGAGCAGCACCAGGACGCGCTGGCGACCATCCTGCGCAGCGGCTCGCACTTGCTGTCATTGATCGACGGCCTGCTCGACGTGGCCAAGATCGAGGCCGGCAAGCTACGCCTGGAACTCACCGAAATCCCCTTCCCCGAACTGATCCACGACCTGGAGCAGATGTTCACCCCCCAAGCCCAGGACAAGGGCCTGCGCTTTCGCCTGGACTGCGTCGGCAAGATCCCCGCCGTGGTGCGCGGTGATGAAAAACGCGTGCGCCAGATCCTGATCAACCTGCTCGGCAATGCGGTGAACTTCACCGACAGCGGCGAAGTGTGCCTGCGGGTCAGCTACATGCGCGAGACCGCCAACTTTGAAATCATCGACACCGGCATCGGCATCGACCCCGGGCAGATCGAGCGGATCTTCCAGCCGTTCGAGCGCGGCGACCTGATGCGCCAGGACAAAGGCGTAGGCCTGGGGCTGACCATCACACGCATGCTCACCGCGCTGATGGGCGGCGAGCTACGCGTTACCAGCGAGCTGGACAAGGGCACCTGTTTCCAGGTGCGCCTGTTCCTGTCCCAGGTACGCGCGCCGCAGGCGGTGGTGCATGTGGAACACGACATCATCGGCTACCAGGGCGCACGCCGGCGCATTCTGGTGGTGGACGACCATGTGGACCACCGCAAGGTGCTCAGCGGCATGCTCACACCTCTGGGCTTTGAGGTGATCCAGGCGAGCAACGGCCAGGATGCGATTCGCCAGGTCGCGCTGCTGACGCCCGACCTGATCCTGATGGACCTGTCGATGCCGACCCTGGACGGCCTGGAAACCAGCCGGCTGATCCGCCGCAATGCGCTGTCCACCGCGCCGATCATCGTGATCTCGGCCAACGCCTTTACCGACGACCGCGAGCGCAGCATCGCCGCCGCCTGCAACGACTACCTGGCCAAGCCGGTGCGTACCCCGGAACTGCTCGGACGCCTGCAACAACACCTCGGCCTGCAATGGCTGCGGCGCACCAAAACCTTCGTCGCACCGCCACCACCCAGCGTGCTGCCGAGCGCCGACGACCTCGCCGTGCTCGCCGAACTCAGCGCGATCGGCTACGTGCGGGGCCTGCACGAAAAACTCGACACGATCCTCGAACGCCGCCCGGACGCCGCACCGTTCATCAGCAAAGTGCGCGGGTTGCTCAAGGGTTTCCGCCTGGATGAACTCAACCGAACCCTCAAGGAGGCCGAAGATGAATGTACTCACCCGTAGCACTGAACCCGGCGTGGTACTGATCGTCGACGACACCCCGGACAACCTGGCCATGCTCTCCGACGCCCTCGACGACGCCGGCTACATGGTGCTGGTGGCGCTCGACGGGCTCAGCGCGCTGAACCGCGTGCAACGCCGGCGCCCGGACCTGATCCTGCTGGACGCGATGATGCCGGGCCTGGACGGTTTCGAGACCTGCCGCCGGCTCAAGGCGTTACCTGCCAGCGCGGACATCCCGGTGGTGTTCATGACCGGGCTGACCGACAGCAAGCATGTGGTGCAAGGCTTTGAAGTGGGCGGCAGCGACTACGTGACCAAGCCGATCCAGACCGACGAGGTGCTGGCGCGCGTGGCGGCGCATTTACGCACCTCGCGCATCCTGCTGTCGGCGCGGGCGGCGACGCAACCGAGTGTGTTGACCCTGGAGGATGAGCCGGCGCACAAGCTGTTGTCGGCACGCTTTCAACTGACCGAGCGCGAGGTCGAGGTGCTGCGCTGGGTGGCGTGCGGCAAGACCAATCGGGACATCGGCGATATCTTGGGGCTGAGCCCGCGGACGGTGAACAAACACCTGGAACATGTGTATGTGAAGTTGGGGGTGGAGACGCGCACGGCGGCGACGTCGGTGGCCTTGGCCGCGATGAGCCCGAGCCGGGCGCCCATGTTGGCGACGCTTTAATGTGGGGGCTGGCCAGTGCCCGCATCGGCTTGTCGTTGCTTGTGTACGCCAGCCAGTTCGGCGTCATCCTCGATGAGTTGTTCAACCGGGCCGAAACAGCGGCGCATCACCGTCACCAGCTCCGGATCAAAATGCACGCCCGATTGTTCAAGAATATAGGCCTGCGCCCGTTCAGGGCTCCAGGCCCGCTTATAGGGACGTTCCATACGCAACGCGTCATAGACATCACACAACGCGACAATCCTTGCCGACAGCGGAATGTCCTTTCCGGCAAGCCCTTGCGGATAGCCGCTGCCGTCCCATTTTTCATGGTGACCATAGGCAATGTCCGCGGCCATATCGGTCAGGTCCGTGGCGTGTGCATCTTGCAGGATTGCATGGCCGATGCGCGGATGCTCCATCATCTGCTGGCGTTCCGGCACGGTTAATGGGCCTTCCTTGTGCAAGATCCGATCAGGAATGCCGATTTTCCCCAAGTCATGCATCGGCGCCGCCAATCGAATCAGCTCGCACCACCTCTGCGGCATACCGATTGCTTCGGCCATCAAGGCCGCGGTTTCGCCAATGCGCAATACATGGGCGCCCGTTTCATCATCGCGATAGCAGGCCGCGCGACTCAATGCGCGGATCATGGCGCAATAACTTTCCTGCAACTGAGCGGTGCGCTCAAACACCCTTTGCTCCAACTCGCTGTTCAGGTCTTGCAGTTGGCGGGTGGCATGGGACAAGCGCAGAGCGTTGCGTATGCGCAATAGCAGCTCAGGCAAATCCAACGGTTTGGTCAGATAATCGTTGGCCCCCAGTTCAAGGCCGAGACGCCGGCTTTGCGGCTCGCTCAATGCCGTCAAGATAATCACGGGAGACCTTGAGCGATTGCGATCGCTGAGTTGGCGCAGAATCTCAAACCCATCGGGCGCGGGCATATCCAGATCCAATAGCAGCAGATCCCACGGTTGCTCTTTGAGCCAAACCAGCCCGCTGGCCGAGTCGGCGAAACTCAAGACGTTGCGCAAACCAAAGGCTTTCAGGCTGGACTCCAGCAAGCGCAGGTTCGCAGCCACGTCATCGATAATCACAATTCGGGTATCGGCGGGGATATCACTGAACATTCGGTTTCTCCACTTGCATCATCGCGCGTATGAGTTCGCGTAGCTCATTGGGTTCCAGCGGTTGTTTAAGCACTGCTTGAAACTCACACCCCAACGTCGCGAGCAGGTGTGGTGATGTACACAGCAGAATAAGAAGGATTTGATCGCCACCTGGCAAACGTCGTAACCGCGACAGCGCATCGATCAAGTCATTTCCCAGTAAGTCACAGTCAATCAGCATGACGTCCGGCGCCGTGTCGCGCCGTACCTGCTCCAGACACTGCGCAAGCGTTCCGTGGCGCAGTTCCACCATGCCCGTCAACGTGTCTTCAAGACAGCGCAGCGTCTTGTCGTCCTGCCCCACGAAACACAGCGAGAGCAAGCGCTTGTGGACCTTGGGTGCCGCGATGCCTTGGGGCAGATCGACCCAAAAGCGACTGCCGACGCCCGTTTCGCTGATGAGCCCCATGCTGCCGTTCATCAACGTGGCGAGTTCTCGGCACAACGCAAGGCCGATACCGGTGCCTTGGATCGCGGTGTTTTCCTGGCCCAAACGCTGGAACGGCTCGAACAACGCGCCTTGCAGGGCCGCGGAAATACCTGCGCCGCCATCTTCGACAAACACCCGCACGCGCCCCTTGTCATGGAGTTCAGCCCCCATGAACAAGCGACCGTGAGGACGGTTGTACTTGATGGCGTTGGACAGCAGGTTCAGCAGGATCTGGCGCAGGCGTCTGGCATCGGCCAGCACACTCAGCGCGGGGCTCGTCGACTGCAACTCAAGGTCAAGACCCGCAGCCTTGGCCTGGGAACGGACCATTTCGGCACATTCGCGCATCAGTCCGTCGACCTCCAGGACACGCATCTGCAAGCGCGGCGCCTCCGCCTGCAGGCTCGACCAGTCGAGCAAATCGTCGACCAGGTGAGCCAGGTGCTGGCTGGCGCCCAGGATCTCATCAAGGGATTTGGCCTCCTCCTGCCCATCGGCCACTTGCAGGCGCAATAACTGGGCGAATCCATGAATCGAATTCAGCGGTGTGCGTAATTCGTGGCTCATGCTGGAGATAAAACGCGACTTCGCCTTGCTCGCCCCTTGCGCTTCAAGGGTACGGCGACGCAGATCCTCTTCAACCTGTTTAAGCGTGTCGATATCGACAAACGTACCCGCGGATAAACGCATGCGCGCATCGGGAGACTCGATCAGGCGTCCACGGCACAAAAACCAGATTGGCGAGCCATCGGGCCGCAATAAACGTAACTCCAGGTCGATCACCGACGCGGTGCCGGTGCGCAACGCGTTGAGCGCCTGATCAAGCGCCTGCACATCTTCGGGGTCGACGTGATCGTAAAAACAGAAGCGCTCCAGTTGGCACGCCGGCACCCCGAAACGCGTGCAGAACGCTTCGCTCAACGACAGGCGATCAGTATCCAGGCGGTATTCCCAGAGCCCGGCGGTGATGCTTTCAACGACAAGATTGAGGCGGTTCTGCGCCGCGTTGCGCCGTGCTTCACTGGATGACAGTTGGGCGCCCATTGACAGCACGTTGCCCGCCATTTCATCCAGCTCACGAATGCTCGAACGCGCGCGCTGCGGGAGCCACTGGCCGTTGCCAATTTGCTGCAGCATGTCTCTGATATCGCGGATCGGCCGCCGCAGGCTATGGCTCAATTTGCGCGCACGAATCCACATGTAACTGAAGAACGCGAGGTAAAACATCACCAGGCCGGCAATCATCAAATAGCCGATGTTGCGGTAATGGAGCGCCAAGCTGTTCGTGGCCGCCATGACGTCTTCTTCATCGGCGACCGCCAGCAATCGCCAGCCCGCCGGCTTCACTTCGGCCCATGCGACCAGATGGGAGCGCCCGTTGAGCACGATTTCGGCGCTGCCACGACTATTGCGCGCGACAGCGGCCGCCAACTCCCGAGGGTCCACCGCATCGATCAGATTTGAACCCGCAAGGTTGACCGCGCCTTCATTCGTGGCCTTTGCCCCCGAACCACTCCAGTTGCCTTTTTCAAAGTCATGTTCGGCTTCGGGCGGTAACACCATGATCTTCATGTCCGCGCCGACGAGCATCAAGTACCCGCCCCACGGCACCTTAAGCGTGGAAATTTCTTTCAGCAGATCGCCCACGGTGATATCCAGCCCGACCACGCCTTCGAGAAAGTTGCGCTCATAAACAGGCGCGATCGCGGACATCATCAAGCCATGACCCGCCGGGTCGAGGTAGACGTCAGTCCAGCGAACCCCTCGCTGCGGGTTATGTTCGGCATCGGCCAGATAATAAAAGTTATAACCGGGTATCTGCATATCATGCGGATATTGTTCATCGGCACGAATCCACGGATAAATCCGGTTGTAACTGTCCCACGTATTGAAATAGACACTGGCGACCATCGCTTCATGATCTTTGATCGCACGCATCAATGGGTCGAGGCTGGACAACTTCTGCACTTTACCCAGGTTCTGTTGCGCGACAGGTGTGACCGACGAGTAGAACGACGCCGCTCCGCCCAGGTCTTTTCCACTGTAAAGAGCCCCATCGGCAGAAGTGCTTAATGTTTCACTCAAGGGTGTTGAGGCGGCACGCAGTGAGTTGGCCGTCATATCCGCAAATAGCTGAGTGACATCGGCGATGTGGGTTAATTGATCTTGGATGATTCGGGTGTTTTGGTCGGCAGTTGCGCCAAGGCTTTCAATTGCACTGCGTTCCAAATAATCGAGTTGCGATACACGGATCGCCTGATTGGTCAGCAGGTAACAAGCAATCAGAATCGTCTCCACCAGGACCAACGGGATTAATGCACTCTGCATGAACGCCCGCCAGATCCACTGACGCAAGCCTATTTGAGAAGAGCTTTCATTCACTACCAGCACTCCTGCAAATGGCATCAGCCTGTTATTTGAATAGTGGCAATACGATGTCAAAAAAACGATAGCTCATTCGGTGAAACGTTTCCATACTTTTTATGAGGGCAATCATTGAAAATGACTGGAGCGCTGTACTGCGCGCCGCAAGCGAAATGGAAGAATCAAGCGCGGCGGTCAATCGTCTGCTGACTGGGCTTGGCTCGCATCAAGGCGGATAAATCCAGGGCAAACAGCTTCCGCGTTTAGGCAGACACCATCGCACCAAGCAAGAGTGGCATGAGGTCGTATTCGCCTGGCATACGTGCTCCCATACTTGCCGGTAAGATTACTCGCCGCTGGCCTTATCGATCAGGCTATGATCGCGCTCTATGAATCGGATATCCCCCATGACTTATGGCCGTTGACCTACAAGCGCTCTACCCCAAACTGATCCATCTGATGTTGGATACAGTGTTTGTGGTTGATAGAGACGACCACATTGTTTTTGTGAGTGATGCCTGTGAGGCCCTGCTGGGTTACCGTCCTGACGAGCTGAACGGCACCCCTATCACCCGCTATATGCATCCTGAAGACCTGGCTAGCACACGGGACTCGATTGCCCGCGTCATGAATGGTCAATTCCACTTCGATTTCCGCAACCGTTACATCCGCAAGGACGGAGGCGTCGTGTACATCCTGTGGGCGGCATTCTGGTCGGAAGAGGTTGGTGCAAGGATTGGCGTCGCACGCAACGTGACGGCTTTGACTCAGGCCGAGGAGGAGTTACGTTTCCTCGCGCATCATGATCCGCTGACAAAACTAACCAACCGCTCGATTTTCAGTGATCGACTGAAATCTGCCCTGCACGTCGCGCACCGTCACAATAGTCAGTTGGCTTTGCTGTTTCTGGATATCAATGACTTCAAGAGTATCAATGACGTCCATGGCCACGCCGCGGGGGATCGTATTCTTTGCATGATTGCTCGACGTCTAGAAAGCTGCATACGTGAGACGGATACCGTGGCCCGGATGGGCGGCGATGAATTTACGGTGCTGTTGACCGATATCCAGTCGAGAGACGCCATTTCCAAGAAGTTAGAACAGATTCACGACGTCATGGCTGCGCCACTACCGCCTGAATTCGGCGCACTCAAGATGCCGTCGTGCAGTATCGGCGTTGCCTATTATCCCGAGGACGGCAAGGATGCCGACACACTGCTCACCTACTCGGATAATGAAATGTACCGGATGAAAAGGCATCGTTTTTTAGACAATAAAGAGCCCGGTACATAAGTCAAACTCAAGAAGTGCGTCCGCCCGGCCAAGTCATCCAGCGGACGGCGCGAAACCAAGACATGGTATTCACTTACGTGGTCACCCGCCCATCAGATGAGAAATCGTTGAGGGCAGTTGAGTGGTTGGATCAATCCGAGGCGGGTGCGGGTTCTTGCTTCGGTTTGCTCTTGCTGAGAACGAACCACACCGCTAAACAAATAAGCCCGCCGCCGTACAAATGTGCGGCCGAAAGACGTTCACCAAGGAACATCACACCCCACAGTACGCCAAAGGGAGGGATAAGGAAGGTCACGGTCAGCGAACGCACCGGCCCGATATCCGCGATCAGGCGGAAATACAGAATGTACGCACACGCGGTGCAGATGAAACCCAGCGCAACCAGTGCTATCCAAACCTGCGGGTTACCCCAGGTCGTCGGTGGGTTTATCGCGGTTGAGATTCCGAAGAACGGCACGAGAAACAGCGTCGCGCCAATCTGACTGCCAAAAGCTACGAGTTTCGCGTCCAGCCCCCCCTTGTCAGCTACCCATCGTTTAGCCAGAAATCCGGCTGCGCCGTAACAACTGGTGGCGACTAAACACGCCAGCGCGCCCATGACCACGCTCATTGAAAGTGTGACGGGGCCGGTGCTGGTCAGCAACGTAATGCCCATAATCCCGATCAACACGCCGGCAGCTTTTTTCAGTGTCAACGGATCGTTGAAACACATCCAACCGATCAAGACGCCCATCATCGGTGTGGTCGCATTGAAAATGGCTGAATAGCCGGCAGGTAACAGCAGTGCCGCCACGCTATACATCAAAAATGGGATGCCCGAATTGATAACACCCAACACCATGATCTGCCGGAGCTTGCCGTTGAAGTCGACGCTAGTGTTTAAAATGGCAAGAATGACGGCCAAGCCAATGGCCCCCAACAACACGCGGAAAAATGCCGTCGGCAATGCGCCCAGAACAGGAGCCGAGATACGCATGAAGAGAAAACTGGCGCCCCAGATCGCCGCCAGCGCAAGTAGTCGAACATAATCGGATAATTTCATGGGTTGCCTTCGGCGCTGTTCGTTAACTAAAAAGATGACTCGAGAGTTGCATCGCTGATGTCGGGCAATCCAAAAAGTTGTTGGCGTGGTTAAGGGGAAAAGAGCAGCTATACGGAAGCCATGGTGGACGCCTCTAAGTTTGGAGTCTCACCGTAAGGGTGTTCGAAATGTACCCGCACTCCGATTCTTGCTGCCGAAAACGGATGTGCGGCAAGGGGCTTGGACGCTACGCTCTGGAGCTGGCGCGCAATCTGGATGACCTACCCACCAAAGGTCTGTGAGGGCCGGCGCAGCGTCGGATCAAACGGATTGATCCGGGGCCCGATCGCCGCTGCTTCGCGCTTGAGCAACTCCACCACCATCGGCAAGCGACTCGGCCCCAATCGGTCGCTGATGGTCGCCACGCTCAATGCTGCCACCGCGTGGCCGTCCCGGTTCAGGATCGGCACCGCCAATCCCGCCATGCCTTCCAGCACACCGGTATTGCGCGCCGCATAACCCAGATTGCGCACGTTCTCCACTTCCGAACGCAACAGCACCTCGTCATACAGGTGAAAATCCTTGAGCCTTGGCAAGTTGTAGCGGATCACCGTCTCGCGCTCTTCCTCCGGCAAAAAGGCCAGGATCGCCAGGCTGCCCTGCCCCACGCCCAATGCCACGCGCCCGCCGATATCACCCGTGAAAGTACGAATCGGGTACGGGCCTTCGCTGCGGTCCAGGCAGATCGCATCAAAGCCGCTGCGCGCCAGCAAAAACAATGAATCCCCCAGGGACGCACTGAGGCGCAGCATGCTCGGCCTTACCAGGTCGCGCAGGTTGCCGGTCTTGCCCGCGTTCGCCGCCAGAGCGAAGAACTCCAGGCTCAGGCGATAGCGTTTGCTGCGCGCGTCCTGCTCGACCATACCTTCATCTATCAGGCTGCGCAGCAGGCGGTGGGTGGTGGGTTGGGACAGGCCGACCTGTTGTGCGAGCTGGGTCACGCGTTCGCCGCCGTCGGGCACGCCGCCCAAGGTACGCAGCAATGCGAACAAGCGAGACACGCCGCCCGCCCCCACTTCCTTGGTATTTTCATTCCGCTCAGTAG
>NZ_VJWO01000035.1:0-69750 GCF_014889455.1 Pseudomonas sp. K8 | reverse complement strand
CTTGGTCATGGCCGCGTCGGTATAGAACGTGCCATTGGTTGGCGTGCCGACGGTGAACGATTTCACGTTCTCCACGCCATCGATATCAGTGGCCGAAAGCTTGACTTCGATGCCCTGGGCCGGATCTTCAGAACCGGTCGCGGTAGTGGCGACAGCTTCTGGCGCATCGTTGACCGCAGTCACGGTGATAGTGCCGTTGGCTGGGGTCGAGGTCAGCGGGTTGCTGCCGTCAGCGTTGCCGCTGTCGGTCGCGGTATAGGTGAAGTTCGCCGTGCCGTTGAAGTTTTCGTTCGGTTTGAAGTAAACCGTGGCTTCGCCGTTGACTGCGTCAATCGAGCCGGTTACCGGCTTGGTCATGGCCGCGTCGGTATAGAACGTGCCATTGGTTGGCGTGCCGACGGTGAACGATTTCACGTTCTCCACGCCATCGATATCAGTGGCCGAAAGCTTGACTTCGATGCCCTGGGCCGGATCTTCAGAACCGGTCGCGGTAGTGGCGACAGCTTCTGGCGCATCGTTGACCGCAGTCACGGTGATAGTGCCGTTAGCTGGGGTCGAAGTCAGCGGGTTGCTGCCGTCAGCATTGCCGCTGTCGGTCGCGGTATAGGTGAAGTTCGCCGTGCCGTTGAAGTTTTCGTTCGGTTTGAAGTAAACCGTGGCTTCGCCGTTGACCGCGTCAATCGAGCCGGTTACCGGCTTGGTCATGGCCGCGTCGGTATAGAACGTGCCATTGGTTGGCGTGCCGACGGTGAACGATTTCACGTTCTCCACGCCATCGATATCAGTGGCCGAAAGCTTGACTTCGATGCCCTGGGCCGGATCTTCAGAACCGGTCGCGGTAGTGGCGACAGCTTCTGGCGCATCGTTGACCGCAGTCACGGTGATAGTGCCGTTGGCAGGGGTCGAGGTCAGCGGGTTGCTGCCGTCAGCGTTGCCACTGTCGGTCGCGGTGTAGGTGAAGTTCGCCGTGCCGTTGAAGTTTTCGTTTGGCTTGAAGTAAACAGTCGCTTCGCCGTTGACCGCGTCGATCGAGCCAGTCACCGGTTTGGTCATGGCAGCATCGGTGTAGAACGTGCCATTGGTTGGCGTGCCGACAGTGAACGATTTCACGTTGTCCACGCCGTCTACGTCGGTGGCCGAAAGCTTGACTTCAATACCCTGGGCCGAATCTTCAGAACCCGTCGCAGTGGTCGCCACAGCCTCAGGCGCGTCGTTGACCGCCGTCACAGTGACAGTGCCGTTAGCCGGCGCAGAGGTCAGCGGGTTGCTGCCGTCAGCGTTGCCACTGTCGGTCGCGGTATAGGTGAAGTTCGCGGTGCCGTTGAAGTTTTCGTTCGGCTTGAAGTACACGGTGGCTTCGCCATTGACCGCGTCAATCGCGCCAGTCACCGGCTTGGTCATGGCAGCGTCGGTGTAGAACGTGCCGTTGGCCGACTCGCCGACGGTGAACGATTTCACGTTCGCCAGGCCATCCACATCGGTCGCGCTCAGCTTGACCGCAATGCCTACGCTTGGATCTTCAGTCCCGGTTGCAGTGGTCGCGATCGCTTCCGGTGCATCGTTCACCGCCGTCACAGTGACAGTGCCGTTAGCCGGCGCAGAGGTCAGCGGGTTGCTGCCATCCGCGTTGCCGCTGTCGGTCGCGGTATAGGTGAAATTCGCGGTGCCGTTGAAGTTTTCGTTCGGCTTGAAGTAAATCGTCGCTTCGCCGTTGACCGCGTCGATCGAGCCGGTCACCGGTTTGGTCATGGCCGCGTCGGTGTAGAACGTGCCATTGGTTGGCGTGCCGACAGTGAACGATTTCACGTTCGCCAAACCATCCCCATCGGTCGCACTCAGTTTGACCGCAATGCCCTGGGCCGGATCTTCAGCTCCGTTCGCTGCGACCACCGCTGCCACCGGCGCATCGTTAACCGGCGTCACCGTCACGTCCAGCGTGCTGCTCGAACCGGTATTGGTGGTGTAGCCGATTTGCGGCACTTCACCGTTGTAATCCTTGACCGGGGTAAACGCATACGCGCCATCCGCACCGATGGTGACGGTACCGACACCTTCGACAATGGCGGTTTGGCCTGCGTTATACGTGGTGCCGCCAACGGTGAACGTCGCGACGGTCAGCACGTTGTCGATATCGCTGTCATTGCTCAGCACGTTGCCAGTGGCAACCTGCTCCTCGGCAACCGTGTTGGTGTCTGCGACCAGCACGCTCGGGTTGTCGACAGCGATCACGGTGGTAGTGGCGGCTTCCGGGTTGATCGCCAGGTTTTCGTAGTTACCGCCGCTTGCACCGGTAATGGTGGCGCTGACGCTCAGGTCTTTGCCGTCGGCCAGGTTTGCCGGCGTATCGACGCTGACGGTGCCCGTGGTTTTACCGGCTTCGATGGTGATGATGGTGTTGTTGGACAGCGTGATGGTGACGTCGGTCTGCGCGGCGTTGTTCACGGTCGCGGTATAGACGATCTTGCCGCCCTCATCGACCGACGCGTTCGCGCTCAGCGTGACGGTGGTGGTGTCGATGGTGTCATTGATCTGCGTAACCGCTGGCGCCGGGTCGGTGGTGATGATCAGGTTGCCGCCGCCGGCCGTGCCGGTGATGGTGGCGGAGATCGACGAGGCATCCAGGTAAGGCGTGTCATTGCCCGCGAACGTGACGTTCAGCGCGCCCGCGGTCTGGCCGGCGGGGACCACGACAGACAAGCCGTTGGACAAGGTGACGGTCAGGTCACTGGTCGGCGCCTGGGTGACAAACACGGTGTAAACCACGACGCCGCCGGCTTCGGTGATGCTCGGCGTGGCGGTCAAGGTGATGGTGACGCTGCGCGGATCGAGGCTGTTATCGGCAGCGGCAGTGAACAGGCCGGTCGCGGCATCAGCGGCATTCAAGCCGTTCGTTGGATAACCGATAGTAGGGTCAACCGTGCCTGCGGTGGCCTCCAGCACGACAAAGCTGTGGCCACCGCCCACGGCGCCGTCCGCGCCAGCGGCAGTCGGGCCGGCAGCAGTGGCTTCAAGGTCTTGGGTCGGGTCGGCACCGGCAGCGATGGCTTGCTGCAGTTCGGCAACAGAGGGTGCTTCCTGGGCAGTGGCGGCACTCAGGTCGGTCACTGAGTCAGGCGTGTTCGCGCTCCATTGCGTGTCGCGCCCCAGGTCAAGGGTGCGGCCATCGGCAAGCTCCAACGACACGGAGCCGGCAGGACCGGTTTCCACCTGCTCCCCTGCAAACAAACGATCCCCTTCTACCAGCAGGCGACGAATCCCTTCCGGGGATACCGCAAACACTTGACCGACAATGCTTTTGACGACCGCAACGCTGCTCATAAAAGACTCTCCGTGTATTACCGTTCAGGGGGCATCCATCATGGAGACCGGCCTTTCTCTCTAGTGCCGATTCGATAGCTGGAGTACGTTAAACCCATGTAAAAAATTTGGCGTCAATAATTTGGTGTTTCGCTCGACGAATTACTTTTCCGTCAAGGTATTGACCTATTTGGCGCCATCCTAAACAATCCGCCCGGTAATGTCACATTGATATTTACACGGCATCGCGACTTTCTGTTTGCACCGTCCAGCACTCATGACAAGCAGTGATTTCGGTTGCCAATCCAATGCACTATTTCAAGTTTGTTGCGGTTTTCCAGGCAACCAATCCCCAGGGAAGAATCACAATGCGTTTGCACTTATTCAAAGCTTTGCCTTTTGCTCTAGCCGCCAGTTTCGTACAGGCCCAAACCCTGACAGAGGCGATGCAGAAAGCGGTGGAAGTCCATCCGGAGATCCAAGCGGGTGTCAATGCGCGCATTGCTGCTGACTACCAAGTCGACGCAGCCAAAGGCGGCTACTTGCCTAAAGTCGACTTGCTGGGCGGTTATGGCCGTGAACGCTCGGACAACACCACCACCCGCGCGGCCAGCAACAGCCACGATTGGAAAACCATGAACCGCGGCGAATCGACCATTCGTCTGCAGCAAAACCTGTTCCAGGGTTTTGGCACCCAAAATGAAGTAGGCCGCCAACAAGCCACTGCCAATTCCCGCGGTTATGCGTTGCTCAACACGACCGAGCGCACCGCCCTGACGGTCGCCCAGGTTTATCTGGATGTCTTGACCCGTCGCGAGATGGTGCAACTGGCAGAAGAGAACCTGAAAAGCCACGAACGCATTTTTGACCAGATCAAATTGCGCACCAGCCGTGGCGTCGGAAGAATGGCGGACATGGACCAGGCCGAAGCCCGTCTAGCTCAGGCTCGAAACAACCTGATCACCGAACAGACCAACCTGGCTGACGCCAATACCAACTACATGAGCGTTGTCGGCCAAGAGCCCGACCAACTGGAAAAGCCAGCGGGCATCGTGACCTTGCTGCCAGCCAGCCTGGATGAAGCACGCCGCCAGATGATTGCCGACAGCCCGGTATTGCGCTCTGCCGAATCGGATATCACCGCCGCTGAAAAGCAGTACGAATCCGCCAAGTCGACCTTCTACCCGCGCTTCGATGCGGTGCTGCAACGTTCGGCCAACGACAACATCGCCGGCGACCCAGGCCATGACAACAGCTATTCCGCCATGCTGAACATGCAGTTCAACCTGTTCAACGGCGGCACCGACAAGGCCAACCTGCAGTCCAAGGCTTCCCAGGCCTCCCAGGCGCTGGACATCCGCAACAACGCCCTGCGTCAGCTGAACGAAGAGCTGGGCCTGGCGTGGAACGCCTACAACAACGCCACCCAGCAGGTGCCGATCGCGCAGGAATACGTGGACCGCAGCACGCGAGTACGTACCTCGTATCAACAGCAGTTCAGCCTCGGTGAGCGTACACTGCTCGACTTGCTCGACAGCGAGAATGAACTGTTCACCGCTCAGCAGCGTCTGGCGCAGATCAAAAACCTGCAGATCTACACGCAGTATCGAATCAAGGCCGACATGGGCCAACTGCTGAGAAGTCAGGGCGTGGTAGCGCCGATGGCATCGGTTGTGCAGAACGATATTAAACCGTCGGTAAACCTGCCAGGGATGAACTGATTCTTGACGGCGTTGGACCACTCAACTGCAGTAAGAGAGAGTCAGCTTGGATTCTGAAATAGGTGTGGCGCAACTCAACCATGACCCGCGCAGTCAGCATGACGACCCCTTGCTGGACGGGTTGTTGACACTCTGCTCACTGCATTACAAACCCGCCAGCCGCGCAATGCTGACCACTGGGCTGCCACTCGCGGCCCAGCGTCTGAGCGCCGAGTTGCTGCCGCGTGCAGCCGCTCGGGCGGGTTTGCAGGGGCGGTTGCTGCAGCGCAAGCTGGAACAGATTCCATCCATCGCACTGCCCGCCATGCTGCTGCTCAAGGAAGGGCGCAGCGCGGTGCTGTTGGGCTGGGAAGGCGACACGGCGCGACTGCTGCTCAGCGAAAGCGACGGCGGCGAAGTACAGGTCAGCCGTGAAACCTTGAGTCAGGATTACAGCGGTCGGGTATTTTTCGCCCAACCGCAGCATAAATTTGACATCACCAGCGGCACGCTGATCCCGCGCGCACGCTCGTGGTTCCGAGACACCCTCAAGCGCTCGCGCTGGCTCTACGCCGACGCAATCGCCGCGAGCCTGGTGATCAACCTGATCGCCCTGGCCGCACCACTGTTTGTGATGAACGTGTATGACCGCGTGGTCCCCAACCAGGCCACCGCCACCTTGTGGGTGCTGGCCATCGGTATCTGCGGCGCGTACCTGTTCGATCTGCTGCTCAAGAGCCTGCGCAGTTTATGCCTGGACCTGGCGGGCAAAAAAACCGACCTGATCATCTCCGCGACGCTGTTCGAGCGCATCGTGGGCATGGCCATGAAAGTGCGCCCGGCGCGGGTCGGCAGCTTTGCGCAGAACATCCATGAATTCCAGGGGATGCGCGACTTCCTCACCTCGCTGACCCTCGCCAGCCTGATCGACCTGCCGTTCACCCTGATCATCCTGGTGGTGATCGCCATGCTCGGCGGCCACCTGGTGTGGATTCCGATCATCGCCTTCCCGCTGGCCCTGGGTATCGGCCACATGCTCCAGAAACCGCTGACTGCGACACTGGAGCGCACCATGGCCCTGGGCGCCGAGCGCCAGTCGAGCCTGATCGAAACCCTCGCCGGGCTCGATGCGGTCAAGGTCAATAACGCAGAAAGCGAGCGCCAGTATCAATGGGAACAGACCATTGGCACCCTCAGCCGCCTGGAACTGCGGGTCAAGGTGTTGTCCGGACTGGCCATGAACATCACCTTGCTGATCCAGCAAGTGGCCGGCGTGGTGATGATCATTTTCGGCGTGTACCAGATCATTGATGGCGCCCTCAGCATGGGCGGCCTCGTTGCCTGCTACATGCTCAGCGGTCGCGCACTGGGCCCGTTGGCGCAACTGTCGGGGCTGCTGACGCGCTACCAGCAAGCCAAGGTGACGATGGTCTCGGTCGACCAGATGATGGAGTTGCCGCAAGAACGCAACTACGACGAACGCCCGCTCAGCCGCAAGGCGCTGCAAGGCGCGATGACGTTCCGCGAAGTCGACTTCACCTACCCGAACCAACAAAACCTGGCGCTGCGCGGCATCAACCTGAATGTGCGGGCGGGCGAGAAGATCGGCATCATCGGGCGCAGCGGCTCGGGTAAAAGCTCGCTGGCCAAACTGCTGGTCGGTCTTTACCAGCCGGATTCGGGCTCGTTGCTGGTCGATGGCGTGGACATTCGCCAGATCGATGTCAGCGAATTGCGCCACAACATCGGCTACGTGGCCCAGGACATCCAACTGCTGGCCGGCACCTTACGCGACAACCTCGTCTCGGGTGCGCGCTACGTGGACGACGAAATGGTGCTGCAAGCCGCAGAACTGGCCGGCGTGCATGAATTTGCCAGGCTGCATCCGCAAGGTTACGAACTGCAAGTGGGCGAACGCGGGCAAAACCTCTCCGGCGGCCAGCGACAAAACGTCGCCCTCGCCCGTGCGTTGCTATTGAACCCACCGATCCTGCTGCTGGACGAACCGACCAGCGCCATGGACAACACCGGCGAAGAGCGCCTGAAACAGCGCTTGCAGTCGGTGATCGAAAACAAGACGGTGATTCTGGTCACCCACCGCGCCTCGCTATTGAGCCTGGTGGATCGCCTGCTGGTGATCGACCGTGGCCAGATACTCGCGGACGGTCCAAAAGCGGCCGTCATGGAAGCGCTGAAAAAGGGGCAGATCAGTGTTGCTTAAATCCGGCCCACGCCGTTTGAAAGACGTCATCTTCGGCTATTTCAGAGGCACCGACTCGCTCGAAGACCAGCCCTTGCCCGAAGTCGAAAAAGCCCTGGTCGACGACGCCCCGCGCATCGTGCGCCTGACCATTTGGGGCGTGATCGGCTTCTTCGTGTTCCTGATACTGTGGGCGCACTTTGCGATCATCGATGAAGTGACCAAAGGCGAAGGCAAGGCGATCCCCTCCTCGCGCATCCAGAAAATCCAGAACCTGGAAGGCGGCATCGTCGCCCAGATCTACGTGCATGAAGGCCAAATCGTCGACGCCGGTGCGCCGCTGGTACGCCTGGACGACACACGCTTTGCTTCCAACGTCGACGAAACCGAAGCCGACCGCGTGGCCATGGAACTGCGCGTGGAGCGCCTCAGCGCCGAAGTCGAAAATCGCCCGCTGAACATTACCGAAGACGCGCGCAAAGCCGTGCCCAACCAGGCGTCGAACGAAGAGTCGCTGTACCTGAGCCGACGCCAGCAACTGTCGGACGAAATCGGCGGGCTGCAACAACAACTGCTGCAACGCCAGCAGGAACTGCGTGAATTCGCCTCCAAGCAGGACCAATACCGCAACAGCCTGAACCTGCTGCGCCAGGAGATCGGCATGTCCGAACCGCTGGTACAACAGGGCGCGGTCTCGCCGGTAGAAGTGCTGCGCCTCAAACGCTCCGAAGTGGAAACCCGCGGCATGCTCGATGGCACCACCCTGGCCATCCCCCGCGCCCAGGCCGCCATCAACGAAGTGCAACGCAAAATCGACGAGACCCGCGGCAAATTCCGCAGCGAAGCCCTGGCTCAACTGAACGAAGCGCGCACCAACCTGAGCAAGGCCCAAGCCACCTCCAAAGGCCTGGAAGACCGCGTCAGCCGCACCATGGTCACCTCCCCCGTGCGCGGTATCGTCAAGCAAATGCTGGTCAACACCGTAGGCGGCGTGATCCAGCCCGGCAGCGACATCGCCGAAGTCGTACCGCTGGACGACACCTTGCTGGTAGAAGCCAAGATCCGCCCGCAAGACATCGCCTTCCTCCACCCCGGCCAGGAAGCAATGATCAAATTCACCGCCTACGACTACACCATCTACGGCGGCCTCAAAGGCAAACTCGAACAGATCGGCGCCGACACCGTGATGGATGAAGAGAAGAAGAACACCTTCTACGTCATCAAACTGCGCACCGACCGCAGCCACCTCGGCACCGACGACAAACCCCTGCTGATCATCCCCGGCATGGTGGCCTCTGTGGACATCATCACCGGCAAGAAGAGCATCTTGAGCTACCTGCTCAAGCCAATCATCAAATCCCGTGCAGAGGCCATGCACGAGCGCTGATCGGGGCATTTGGCTGCGGGAGAAGCGGGTAAATGCAGGGCGAAGGGCGAAAACTTGGGTTTTCGCAAAAATAGTCAGATTTCAGGGGTTTACAGAACTTTTTCAATCGCTATAATCGTCGCCCTAACACGCCGGTATAGCTCAGTTGGTAGAGCAACTGACTTGTAATCAGTAGGTCCCGGGTTCGACTCCTGGTGCCGGCACCATTTAAAACAAGGCCTCGCAGCAATGCGGGGCCTTGTTGTTTCTGTTGTACGTACAAACAGACGTACAATTAGGCGTGCCCGCCCCTTCAACACCATCGCGCTGGGCACAGCGCCATTTCAGAATCCCATTCGCAGATTCACGAATTGAGACCGTAAGACATCTGGAAGAATGCAGGGCCGACAGCTATTCCCTCAGGTTTTCAGTAGAATAGACCCGCATATGAAAATGTATTACTTGACTTTTGTGGCTTTCCAGGTGGCCAATTTAAGCAGTGTCGCCGCGTCGCCAGTGTCATTCCACACCGCTGACTTTAGGTTCCAGTAGAGCGTGTGTCTGCGATTTGTAGTCGAAGTGGACCATGAGTTTTTCCCCACAGCAGTCCTCAGAAGGATCTCATCCCCAGATTTGACGTCGTGTTTTGGAAACCAAAATACGTGTCTATTTTTATCCGTGATCTTCTCACCATCATACGTGGTGTCAACGAGCGCATAGTAGGACAAATCACAGTCACTACTTACCTTCAGTAGCACATACTCTTCATCAGCCTTACCGTGGCCGTGGACGCTGACAACCTTAATATCCATGTCGTACTCCATGTAATTGAAATTTAGGGCTCATCAACCCACCAGTTAAACCGTAGCACTGTGAACACACTTAAGTGAACCCCTACCTTCGAACGTGCCAATTTTGAAGGCTGATAGCCTTCTCACTACCGACTTGCTACCTGCTACCCCCCATCCTCGCATCACGCATTTTTCCTCCTCAGACAGGGATAGACTGGATCCATCTTTCAAAAAACCCTCCGTTGTGTTCGATACATTTTTAAGCGACAGTCGAGAAAATAAATGTCCAACTCGAATGAGACAAAATTGCTAGCTCTCTAAATTGAGTCAGTTAGCACTTTCTCCGATCTAAATCAGGATGCAGAGGGCTTCACCACCACACCGATCGTCGACTTGAATAAAACCACGACTATAAAATGCATGGACGAGAATCCTCGCAAATTACGACTTGTTGAATAACATTAATTGAGGTGCGAGTCATGTTACATCCAAAACTCATCTCGGCGGTACTTGCCAGTCTTCAGCTAAATCAATTGATGATTGGCGAGGCGTTTGAAGAAATAGCAATATGGTTGGACAAGGAGGGCGAAGCAGAGGTTAAGAGTTTGCATAGGCGATCTGCCATTTAATACAGAGGTTATGAATAAGGCAATCTCTGAGATCCTAACATACGAAACAAAACATTAAGCACCTGGCAAAAGCTTCATCCCACTCAATTTTTATAAAGAATCACAGCATCCTCACCCCAAAGCATTCCTTTCCTCGGCAATTAGAAATAACTAAAGATAGCCTTAAGACAACAAGCTATTCACAACATGAAACTAGAAACCTGGATACTAATAAAAAAATCGAAATCATTAACTAACGGCGAACTTATAATCTATCTTAGCAAAACAGAACTCAAGCTGCTTGAAGCAATTGCACAAGAACCCGAACGCAAAGCAAAAACTGATTTACTTATCAGGCAGATAGACAAACAACCAAACACCTACAAAGGGCTACCCATGTGTATTAGCAGACTCAGAAATAAATTCAAAAACTCAACTAACGGTAAGCGTCTATTTGTTGCAATTAGGAATTACGGCTATTGCACCACACAACTAATAGTCGTTTTAGAGTAGAGACTGCATAAAGGCAGCAGAAAAAGCGAGCAGCTTTCGACCATCGATCTTCATCACACCCTAAAACATCTGAGAGCCACTGAGATACGCTCTCAGATACTACCTCACAGAACCAAGCATCCTCACAACTAGCAAAGCCATATATAAGCCTTTCCGGAAGACTATTTAGACTTCGCAACAGATAATTCAGCACTACCTCTGAGAATCTCAGCCAACCTCGCAGCTGCGCGCCGAATGTGAAAGCGACTATTAAAGCACTGCAAAGATCTTTGGCTCAGAGCTTCATACTCAGACAATGTGAGATTCAACCAACGCGTCAAATTTTCCTCAGTACCAGCAATCGTGTCATCAGAAATAAAGCCTGCACCATCCTTCTCAATCTCTCGCCAAATATTCACTTTATTGCTGATAAGCACGGGTTTTCCGCATGCCAAAGCTTCGGCCACAACTATTCCGAAATTCTCTTGGTGTGAAGGTAAACAAAAAACCTCAGACGCATAAAATGCCCCCCACTTATCGCTTCCTTGAAGCATTCCAGGCCAAGTTATCCTATTCTCCACACCTAACTCTTTAGCCATTGCCTGCAAACGCTCCTGCAATAAAGCCTGATCGGGCCCAGCCATAACTAAATGTAATCGCTCATCCCTAGCAGCAACTGAGGCAAAAGCCTCAATCAATAAGTCACATCCCTTTTTCTCATGCAGCCTACTCAAAAACAAAATGATACGTTTGTTCTGCAGCTCAGGATACTTATTCAAAAATGCACCAGACAACTCTTTTTTATTTTCCGGCGGAACGCCTGTACCATGAGTCGACACAGATTCTCGTACTTTATACAACCAAAAAGACTGCCTAGCTAACAATCGCTCTTCTTCACATGTGAAAATTACTGACCGGGCATCACGCAACATCCTGTATTCAGCCCAAGGCCAGTAAAGCCATTTTTTGATATGTTTAAGCGGATATGTTTTCTTAAACCATGGATCTAACATTCCATGTGGAAAGACAAAGTAAGGTACTCCCGTTTTCGATAAAGCAAGATGAACCGCCCGACTATGATATTGCCACAGACCATCAACAACCACTGCATCATAATCTGTAGAATGAGCAATTAACCACTCTGTTAATTTTGGAGTGTATGCATAGCTAGTTTTACCTGGACCTAACGCATGCACCTTTGGAAGACCGGGATCATCATGCCATGGTCGGTTGGGAGCTTCGCAACATGCCAATTCTGCTTCAATACCCAAGCTTGAGTACTGTGAAAAAAGCTGCTTTACGCCTTCTATCGGCCCACCTCCCTTAGGATTCGCAGATGGTATTACATGTAGAATCCTAATTTTTTTATCAGCAGAAATATCCATGCGGTCGGCCCACTCAACTATAAATAATTAGGCAAGCTGTAGAGCCAGCCTTTTATGGATGAGCATAATATATCTCCGCGCCGAACAATCGGAATTCATTACACTGACAATTCATAACATTATTACTTTAAGTCTAGACCCGAAATTATCGTACCTATTTATATAGAACCTCTTGACAGCTTACCGCGTCTATTAAACCTAATTTTTTGATCGTAACGCATATCATCGAGCAATAGATCTGACGTACGACTGGCACGCCCGCAACGCTATCAATCCTTGGTCGCCGGCATCGGTGATTCCGATAATTCGTTGAGCATGCGCCGGGTCAAGTTGGGCTCGACGGGCTGCATGAACCACGCCGACGGTGCCGGGAGCGGCAGACACGTTGCAGCCACTGGCTGTGTCCGTGGAGTCGAGAAGGACTGACAGCCGCACATCAGCAGTAGCAAGGCGGTCACGCAATAGAGCTTGATTACGTTGGGCATTGGACAGTTCTCGGGTGTGCTGTTGATCGGAGACGGCGAGTTGTTGCTCTGTAGCCAGGCGCTTGTCCTGTTCGGTCTGCTGCTGGCGTAGCGCGGCCTGGGTCAGATTGTTTAGATCTTCAGCCAGCAGCGCGGCCTGGCTCGCCAGCTTTCCAGCGTAACGCCACGCTTGAACCTGCCAGGCCGCGCCGAACGCAATGATCATCGCGATCAACAAGACCGCCAATTTTTGTGGCGTGGTCAGCATTGCTCATCCTCCCAATCGGGTAGATCGACGGTCTGCCCCGCCATATGGTGAGTGCAGTCTTCAAGAAACTGAATGCGCCCACCGGTCACGAACGAATGACAAACCCGGGGGCCGTCCGACCAGGTGTATCGGACCAGAATGCTTGGAGTGAACGTCGGCGCGTCCAAGCTCCCATTCCACCCCCACCGTGGACCAACCCCTGCGCCGTGCGAAATGCCATGAGCCAGGCCGCAACCTGGACACTCAAAATACAGACGATCCTCCTCGGCTTGGGCCAGGCACTGGGACACTTTCCGTAATGCCGTCATGACAGTGCCCCACCCGCCAAGCGGTACTGCTGGATCAGGTCGTCAGACCGGTGCTCTCGCTGGCCATACCCTGCACCAGGCAGGCTTGCCCAAATATTCCGGCACTTTGCGATCGCGGATTCGACCCGGCCGGCATGCACGTCCGGTAGTGCGCGGCATTCGCGAATGTGCTGCAGAGCCAGCAGGTCTTGGCTGATCGGGCTGAAGTCAGGCAGGGCCAGCAGCGTTCGGTAATAAGGCCAGTCCTTGAGCATCTGCTGGTACCGGCCCGAGGCATTTGAGGTCAGGCCCTTGCTGTTGATGACCTTAGAGCGGCGACCCTGTGCGAAGGGGTGATCACTGAAATCTGTGAAAGTCTCAGGCTTTCTGTCGATGCCCGTCACGATGACGTCGTAGCCATCCACGGAAGTGGCGGGCGATGTGCTGGTTCCCTCGGACCAAGCGAGCATGTCGAGGAAAGCCAGCGCATTGCGGCTGCCCGCTTGGGTGGTAGAAAGTCGTGCCATAGGCTTTTCTCCAGACGAAAAAAACCCGCGCAACGGCGGGGATTATAGGTGGAACAAACTCTGCTGAGTTCGTTTTAGACGGTGCTGCACTCAAACGAATGGGGCCAGAAACCCCGTTGTGATAGGAAGTTCCGCCCCGTTATTAAATGACAGCCTTTGCGTTGGGGCACATCGCTATCATCTACGCCAAATTTCGCCACGAAGGAGCGCGTAAATGGTGCAAAGGCCCGCCAAAACTACCAATCGCCACGGATGGGTTTGGGTCTACAAAAAAATCAGACGCTTTGGATTCTCTCGGTTTACTGCTTGCTACAGAGCAACCCGTTACGTTCTCACAGGAGATACAGGAACTTTCCGATTCAAAAATGGCTGGGAAAAATTCCGCTTCCGCCGCTAATTACGGGTGGTGGTGGACTTGAGGTTTACCTAACCAACTATGGGAAGGTCGACGGCGCCGTAAAGGTGTCACCAGCAAACCGGCCACCTGCCGCGAAAGCGGCATCCCATAGCGCTTTGTCGAGGGCATCGACGTCTGCGTAGGTTCGCCCCGACACGGTCAGATCCTCGCAGTAACCGCGATAGAAGATGTCCGAGGGGCATTGATTGGTCAGCGCGGAACCAGATCCACCATTACCGAAGATAATGCTTCCGGCCGCTGCCGTCACCGTATCCCCACTCCCCGCAGACGCTCGCATTGAGGAGTACCGGTTGGCCACGGCGTTGGCACCGCCGACGACGTTGTAAAGCCCGGAAGCCTTGCCGGTGTTTCCGGCACCACTCATGTATCCCAGGAAGTTGCCGCCGCTGCCGATCTCCATGTACCGGTGACCGGTTGCGAGTGCTGCACGTGTCCGGTGCGCCCATACCGAGAAATAGAACAGGTGGGTCTTGTTCGCGATGATGTAGTCGCGGATCGCAGCTGCGATATTGATCTGTGAACCATGACCATTCACCGTGTTGTTCACCTGGCTGTAAATGGCGTGCAGGCCCTTCTTGGGCGTCCGCTCAAACAGAGCGTCAGCTGCGACCGCATTACTAGTGAACACCCCTGCCAAGCTGCTCTCAGTGCCTGCGCCAAGCACCGCTGCCGCTTCGGCATAAGCAATATTGGGAATGGAGGCTCCCGCTGCCGGCACTCCGCTTACTCCACCCAAGCTGTGCCCCAAGTCGAACAGATAGAGCGACCCCGCACTCAGCAACGCATCGGAGCGCAGAATGGGCAACGTCGTATCGGTAAAGGTGATGCCATCCAGTACGGTTTTTTGTCCGGCCATTACCAGGACCTCCGGTTAATTTCATAGGCAATGCGACGAGCGATATGCCCGTTGCTGATCGTGGTGTTGTGAATGATGTCCAGCCGCAGCGAACGTGGAACCACGCCCTTGGCCACGTCGTCGAGATCGTCGGCGCTGCCGTCGTTGAACTGCATCAGCCACTCGCGGATCTTGATCACGCGATCGCCGTACTCGGTGGTGGCCCAATCTTCCAGCGCGACACAGTTGTTGTAGGTGGCGGTACCGACCCCCTCCCCCGTCGACGTGCCCGGTGTCGGGTTGCCGCCCAGCGGCGGCGTGATGATCAGGTAGCGCTTTTCAACGGTTTTCTGCACCCCCACCATCGCCCGGATGTCGGCCTTGATCTGCTCGAGGTTGTCGAGGTTGTTGCGGCCCATCCAGATGATCTCGGTGTAAAACCCGTCACCGGGCACGTCGGGCACAAACGGCGACTTGGGCGCGCTGTATCGGGCGTCTCCGGCGGTATCCCGAGCAAACGTGTAAACGTCCGACTCGTCGCCTGTCTCACTGTGCGTGCACGTCAGCGTGCCGTGGATGCCACCCAACGTACCTTTCAACGTGTAGGTCCCCGAGTTGGTCGCAGGCGTGGACAGCAACAAGGTGCTCAACGCCGTGACCGTCACCGAACCCGAGGCCGGGATCTGGTTGTCCGTGACGGTCAGCAGCGCACTGCCGGCGCCGAAACGCGCGGCGATCTGGCGAGACGTCTGGCCGCCGATGCCGCCATTGACAATGGTCCGCGCACTGATCAGTGGAGCAAGTTGCTCCCGCCAGGTGACCTGGCTGCTATTGGCTGTCAGGGAATCTCCCACACAGAGCAGATCGTGCACCGGCTTGAGGTACTCGATCCCTGTGACATCAGGGATATGAATATCAAAATTACCCACCGTTTTGCCGGCTGTGGTGATGCCCAGCGCAATGCGGCCAACCGCATCGACGACGGCCCAGACATAGCCGGACTCTGGACTCAGTTGAACGGCAATGAAGCCCGACAGATCGGCCCCTAACGCTTTACGAGGGACGGCACCGGTGCCGAGCAAGAACTTACCGGTAACGGTCCCGTCCACTCGAAGAGCCAGCCCAATCCGGCCCAGGGTATCGATCACTGCCCACGCATATCCCGACTGAGGGTCCAACGCCTTGGCGATGAATCCGTCGAGGTCGAGTTTCAGCGTGTTGCGATCGACAGTGCCATCGCGCAGCATGAACTTGCCCACGAGTGAACCATCCACCCGGCACCCCAGCGCCATGCGTCCAACCGAATCCACCAGCGCCCAGGTGTAACCGGACTCTACGGCCAATCGAACAAAGCGCAGCTCCAATCCATTAAACGTGCCGCTCTCAACCGCAGAGGTGCGCACGTCTATCTCTGCGATGTAGCCCACCGAGGGGTCATCGGAGACGTGCCTGGCCTCCGTGGCACTGACCCGCACATACAGGCTGCGCGATATATCTGGCGAAGTGGGTTCGACATAAAAAGACTGGCCGTCTACAGTCGCCAGAAGACCTGCAGCGACAGTGGCATGCACTTTCCCATCGACCATATCGCGGTTGAGGCGATCAATTTCCGCATTGATCATATCCACTGGATCGCTGGTTCCGATGCCCTGCAGCAGCGGCGCTCGGTACCCCGCATAGCCGATCTGAATATCGATGCGAGCCGCCGTGGTGTAGAAAAACACCCGCGCACTGGCATCGGCATGCATGGGATTGGCTAGCACCACCGTCGCCGATGCGTCAGAAAACAGCGGCGCCAAGGTCTCACTCCCTGAGACAAGCACCCTCACCGTTGCTCCAGGCAATAGCACGCCGTCTTCAGCTCTCGCGGCAAAGAATTGAATAGGTTGCATGATGAGTCTCTATCAGGTGTTGAAGGTGATCGCCGGGGCGAAGTTGAGTTGACTGCGCACACTGCTCCAAGTGTCGTACGCTGCAGCGCAGAGGTAATACGTGGTGTCTGGAGTCAGTCCCGTGATCTGCCCGGTGCGTGATACGCCTTGATAGCCGACCGTTCCTGCCGTTGCCGGATCAAAGTCTTCCTCTGTCGAATACACAAACACATAGCCCGCCGCGTCTGGCTCAACACTGGCTGCGCAACTGACATCCGCGGTGGTGCCAGTGACCGTGGCGGCGGTTCCCGTAACGGGCGCCGGCGCCGTATTGGTGACCAACAACGACACCAACTGAGCCTGGCCTGCAGCGTTGCGCTCGATGACCTCCACCCGATAGCTGCGAATGAGCGCGCCATCCACCAGCGCATCTTCACGCTGGTACGTGAATGCCGTGCTGGTGGTCGCCACCTCTCGCAGGAGGGCATTACTGCCCGCGTGACGAACACGTACCAAGCGATCCTCGGCACGAGCTCCGGCCACCCAGCTGACGGTGAAGTACGGCGCCTCGAAGGCACCCACCAGGGCGAGGTTTTGCGCGGTATCAGGCGCTACCCGAGCCGGCGATAACGTGACGCTGTAGGCAGTGACATCCGCCAGATCCTCAAGCGCTCGACCGAACACGTTAAAAGAACGGAACTTGACCCATACGGTCTTGCCGACCTGGTCGGACGTGTAGCTGTACTTCCAGACCGCATCATCTAACCGCACGAATGGGGAACCGGCCGAGTGGCTGGACACCGATGTGCTAAGGCGTCCACGTCGCAAATAGCTCAGCTCATAGCCTCCGACGCCGGTGAGCACCGCGTCGCGGTAACTCAGCAGCTCGCCGGCCACCCAACACAGCGTGGCGCCACTGTCCGCCTCGGCGGTCGTGGCCGCTGCCAGCTCGGTTGCCGCTGCCAGTTGCACCGACAAGGTGTTGACCGTATCGGGGTCGCTTCCGGATGCAAGCGTTGCGGTCAACTGGCCCATGCGCGCCCTGCCGTAAATCGTCTCCGCTAACCGGTAGCTGTCGCCATCGGCGCTGATCCAGATCTCACACCCACCCCAGGCTTCACCCACACCGGCAATACCGCCCCAGATCTGCAAGGTGCCGGCGGGCAGCAAGCTCTCGGGTGGGTTGAACATGATGGGCGCTAGGACGGGGCCTGGCGCGATGTTCTGATTGCCCTGATAACCGCTTTTGCTCTGCACTGGATAGTTGGGTGCGCTGCCGACGCCCAGCAACGCATCCTCGGCCACGATCGCCAACTTACCCAGCTCGTCCTCCTCAACCGAAATCAGCCGGACCAGGCGCTGGTGCAGGTTCAAGCCAGGCTCTGTGATCGTCACCAGGTCCATGGGTTCGAGGAGCACATGCTGCCAGCCGAGGGAAAACTCGTATTTATTGCGCACATACAGCTTGCGCTGCACCAACAACTGCGCCGCATGAGCGCCGATGGCGATATTGCAGATCTCGTACGCTTTGATGGTGTCCATCGGCTTGGAGCCAAACTGCTCAATGGCAGCCTGATCAGGCGCACGCACTACGTCGGTGTTGTACTCGTGATCGCGATCGAGGATCTCCAGCGACACTTCGTTGTAGCTGTCGGCCTGGCTCTTGATCTTGAGCGAGACCGGAGGCTCACCGTCCTCAGAAAGAAAATCGTCGTCGGTCAGATCCGCCACCGGCGTGATGTTCGGAAACCACGTCACGCCGTTACCGGTGACGGCCTGGTCGCCGTAGGGGATCACCTTGAGTTGACCAGCAGACCACACCATCTCGCTGTTGGTCAGTTGCAACCAACGCGTGATCGCCTCATTCGCCGGCGCCTGCTCGTCGAGCACCGGACTCAAGAGTAAGTTTTCCGCCAAGCAATAGTTGCGGTAGTTCGACATGTCCGCGACCCATGCCGGGGTAAAACCGATTCCGTCCAATGGATCGAGCAACAACCCGGGTAGGAAGTCGCCTGGATTGGCATCCGGCAACCCGGGCACCTGATAACGCCCGTCCACCTCAAACGTATGATTCTGGACGCCGGCGTTATCGTTGAGCAGGTACCTGCTGGAAAACACGTAGGCCGTATCGGAATAGCCAATGGCCTCAGCCGGGTGGCGAGTCTGAAGAAAACCCCACACGGTCTGATCATGAGTACCGTTGGCATAGTTCAAGCCAATCTGCGCCAGTGAGGAAAACACCTCTTTGTCACGAAATACGCGGTGAATCGCACCCAGCGGTCCCCGCCCGACGGCCAAAATGATGGCCGCGTAGTAGGTGTAGGTCGTGTCTTTTTGGGTGGCCCCGCCGCCGCCTTTACCCCCCGACTTTTTCGTCGTGGTTTTGGCGACCGCTTCGAAGTCACTGTAATAAATGAGATTCGGGCTGATGCGATTGCGGCCGGCGATCCAGGCGATCGGCTTGCCACTGGCACTGCTCTGGATCTGCAGCGCGTTGATGCGTGTTGCACTGTTGGAAATGGTACTACTGCTGCCCCCCATCGCTGACTCCATACCGGTTAAGTGTGTAATAACGCACGGTGTGGCTGGAGAGCCGCTCCTCGCGCATGTCTGCAAACTCGACGCCGATATCCCGATAGGCGTGAATGATGCGGTACTCATCGACCACCACAGCGCCGTGGCTGAAGGTCCGGCCGAATTTCCAGACCGCGACATCACCACGCTGTGGCGTATTGATCTGCCGGCCGTACAGCTCCAGCCAGCCCAGATAACGCTCCTCACTGCGATGCAGGTGCCAGTCCTGGGCATAAGCCCCGGGATCAATCAAGGGAATCAACCCGGCGGCGTGATACACCTCAATCAGCAACCAGGCGCAGTCAACACCAACACCCAGCAGGTGCTGCCGGTGCTGATACGGCGTGCGCAGCCAACGCTCGGCCTGCGCGATCACGGCATCACGCTGCAGCACTTCAAACGGGCTCATACCGATGTCTCCGCGACGGGAATGAACGGCATACCCCGATACCGCGCTCGGTTGCCGAATTTGTTGGTGCAGGCATCCAGCGTCCGTGGGCAACCCGGGTAAATCAGAAACTGATCACCCGCCACTGGCACACTTGGCAGTCCCAGGATCATCGTCACTGCACCATCAGCCGTGAATCGGCGTACGGTCCTTATCACTCCCGCATTGGCACCGTTCACAAAACGAATCACGCCCTGGTCGAACCAGCCCTGAGAGGCGGGCACATTGGAGTTCACACGTAGAGCCGTGCTACCGCCCTGGACCACACCCACGGTTTCAAACAGGGCGCGATTCACTCCGCAATCAGCGCTGTACACCGTGCGCAGGCAGGAGGGCTGATAGACGCCCCGGGGCACCTTGGTATCCAGCAGCTCGATCGGCGACTTCACTGTCACCGTCGCCTGCTCGCGATCGGCAGGATCCACCTCGGCGACACGCCCGATAAAACGTGTGACCGTGCCCACCACGGGCGACCGCCAGTCCGCCATAAACGCTCGAACAAGGTTCAGGGTGGCCCCGTCAAAACCGCCGCCGGCAATGAATGGCAGCAAGGGCTCGCCGAATACGGTGTCGTCCATGCCGGCGGTAAAGGTCACGTTCAACGTGTCGACCTCAATCCCGCGCACCGCACGCACGCCGGTGCGCTTGATCAGTGGCCCGCTGGCCGAGTAGTTCTGTCCGCCATAAAAAATCTGCAAACCCGCATCGGTGTAACGCAGCACCTGGCCGCTGGCCAGGGCAATCGTGTACAAATCCGCCATGACGAAACTGCGCGCCGTGGCCAGAAAGGCTTTCAGTTCGGGTGTGGCATCGATCATGGTTTGATACTCGTGAACGCGATGTTTTTGAGCTCCCAAATCGCGCGATAAGGCTGAGCCCCGTCGAGCGAATCGGCATCGAAAGCACAGCGAAAATAAAACGCCCCACTCCACACCAGAGCCGCATTGATGGGCGGGGCCACCGTAAAGGTGATGCGCCCCAGCTCATCCACAGTGAAGGCTGAAGTAGGAGCACCACTGACAGTGACGACGTCCACATTGACGACGCCGTACACCGGCTCCACCCAATGACCGATCGTCCGGGACAGCTGAAATGTTCGCGTGGTGCCATCCCCGGTGCCAAAGCGCTGAAGCGTTACCAGGTGATCGCTACGATCAAAAAACAGGAACTCGCCGAATTGCCCTTTGCGCTGATTGAAGAACTCAATCAGCCTCGACCACTCATCCAACCCGGGGCGCTTGCGCACGGCGTTGTAACTCAGCTGGAAAGACCACAGCGGCGCCGGGTAGTACGCCGTTGTCCGGCGTCGACCGCTGGCAGCCTTCTGCACACCGGTACTCCACTCAGGTGCCTTTTTTGAAAGCAGGGTTTGCCCGGGCAGGCGCGGCAGAACGCCTTCAACCGCCGCGCCCATATCGGGGTAACTGGCGATCCAGCGCGCCGGCCAAAAAGGTCCTAACGACATCTCACCCCCCTAAGTTTTGATGGCGCCGTTGCGCCGCATTTTTTGCATTTCCTCGGCCAGCACCCGGGCACCACGCCGAATATCAGCAGGTGACATCCGGCCGCTGCTGTCGTGGTAGTGATAGCTGTTGCCAGAGCCGCCCAACTGCCCTTCCCCGCTGGCTGCCTGGCGAATGACGTTGGCGTATTGCTTGGGCAGCACCATCTCTTGCTCGTGGAGTTGTGTCATGGGGTTGGTGCCGGCAGGGATGTCATAGCCGCCCTCGGCCGAAGCAACGTTTTTCACCAGGCCAAATACGAATGCGCCTGCAGCAACCGCAGCAGCAGCGCCGAGGATCGGACCAATAATTGGAATGGCGGACATGGCTGCAAAGGCACCGGCCATGGCCTGCCAGGCACTGGCAATGATGTTTTTGATCGTGGCTGCGCCCCAGATCGCTACGGACATGGCAGCACCGCCTGCCTCTGCAGCCGTTCGAACGCCAACACCCACCACCGTCGCACCGGTTTTAGCCGTCTCACCGAACATCCAGGCCATCAACGGCTTGGTGACCATGTTCTCAACGAACGCGGTCCCGATGCTGGTGAAGATCCCGCGCAACAGGCCCTGAGTGCTCATGGTGCCGCTGATGATTCCAGTAAGCCCGCTAGACCAACTGGTACGTAGACTGTCGACCATGCCCGTCCAGTTGCTTTGCGACTCGAAGGTTTGCTGCCTGCCAATCACAGCCATGCTGTTGCGGTGGGTTTGCTCAAGCGCCAGGATCTGCTGCTGGACCTGCTGCAGGGCGACCGGGTTGCGGTCAGGATCCTGCTCCAGCAGCGCTTTACGCTCGGCCAATGCCTGAGCTTCGATCGCATACCGTTGCTTTTCAAACTCAGCCTGGGCTTGCAGCAGCTGGCCTTGGGTGATCAGGTTGGCTTGCAGATCCAGCTGGGCCATCTGTTCGGCATGGGCAACATCGGTAAGCCGCGCCTGCTGATCGGCAGCCAGCTGCTGCTGTTTCATGTTGGTGATTTGCTGCTGCTTTTCGCGCTCGACAGCAACCACCTCAGCCGCAGCCTTGCGGTATTCCTGACTGTCCTGACCATAAAGTTGCCGGCTGCGCTCCAAGGTTTGCTGAGCGATCTGCAGGCGCGCGTCCATATTGTTGCGGTACTGCTGCGCCTGAGCCTGCAGATCGGCAAAGGCTTGGCCCTCGTCCTGCCGGCGCAAGGCATTCAATGACGCCAGGTAATTGCGCTGAACGCTCAAGCGTTCGGCCGCACTCAAATCCGTGCGTTTGAGGATGCCCTGCCAGTACTGCATTTCCTGCTGCTGGGAGAACTGCAGGAAGGTCCCCTGCTCGGCCTGCTGCTGGGCGTGAGCAACCTTCTGCGCGTCCAATACTTCTGCCCACTCACTGACCCGTGACTTGGTCTTCGCCGGCGCGCTCACCGGGTCATCCGCTTTTTTGGGGGGCGTCGTGGACTCAACCACTTTTTTCCGATGCTCGACCGCTGCCGCGTAAGCCTGCTCCAGCTTGGTCAACCGGGCGACTTCAACGCCGTAAGCGGTCGGACTTGTCCTACCCTGCTGTGGTGCTTTGGTCAGGGCTGTATTGCCGGTTGCGGCCATCTCCGCCACTTTGCGCCGCTGATCTTCGATGCGAGCGGAACGGGAGCGCATACCCGCGTCGACTTCTTCCAGCTTGTTGGACACCAACTGCATGTTTTCCAGCAGCAGGCGCTCTTCGACCAGCGTGGCTTCCAACTGGGCCTTGCCACCCCCACCGCGCGGACCGGCAATGACGGTCCCTAACATCGCTTCGTAGCGCGCAACGTTAGCCGCTACCTCATCCACGGTAAGGCCTACGCCGGTCATGCCTTTCAGCAGGTTGTTAAACCAACTGGCAGTCTCCGACAGCCGCTTATTCAGGCTGATAAAGACCGGTTCAAGGATGGTGCCGATGGTGACCTGCAGCTGGTTGCTTTTGGAGTCGAGCTCGGCCTGGCTGCCGGTCAACCCATCGGCCGCCTTGGCAGCATTACCGACCTGGGCCTCGGTCTCTTTCATGATGCCGTTGTATTCGGCCGTGATCTTTTGCGAGTCCGACAATTTGTCACGACTGGTGCCGATGCTCTTGGCATACTCGTCCCACATTTTGGCAACGTTTTTGGTGACGCCGGCATTGTCCACCAACACCGAGTTTTCGTTTTTCAAGCCCTCGGTGGCCGACACCACAGCTTCCGACATGCTGAGATTGGCTTGCCGGTTGAATGCTGCAGCGTCTTTTAAGCGATTGATCACCGCCACTGCCTGGTCGACGTTGTAGCCACGACTGAGCAGGTTTTGCAGGGCTTTGGCCGCGTCACCGACGCTGAGCAAGCCATCGGACGCGAGCTTGTTGGCCTCATCCATGGCACGGCCGATACCGACGCCGGCATGATTGGCCACCGCTTCCAGGCCACGGTAAGCAGCTTCCTGTTGGATCGCCGCGTCCTTGCTATCGCTAACGATCTGGCCAAGCTTGAAAGCGCCCAGACCAAACACACCCGCAATGCCAGCCGCCACACCGCCGAGGCCCGAGCGCATGATGGTGCTGACGCCGGAGAACGCCTCATTCACTGCCGGACCAAAACGAGCGAGCCGGGTTTGACTACCGACCATCTCGGTGTTGATCGCTCTCAGCTCGCGACTAAATGTCGTCCGGGCGTCACGCATGTTGCGCTCAATGCTTTCAACGGCACGGTCGAAACCCTGAGTTCCGGCCGTGAACTGGTACGCGATATTTCTATCCATGCCGAAACCTCAAACTTCAAATAACAAAAACCCCGCATAAGCGGGTTTATGTGTTTTTGAATAACTAATTTAGCCTTGCGGCATTCACTGTTCGATTGAAATCTACAGCGGCTTCCCAAACTGGTGGATGACACCCTATCCAATTGCTGCACCAAAGCTCCGCAGTAATACGATAGGTCCCGTCACCTTTAGGTTCTTTAATAATCCGAGCACCAAGCAAGGAAGATGCTTCTGGCGGATTAAATGTCTCGATGTAATCGCTGGTGATACTCTGAATTTTATAGCCTGCATTACTCAGCACCCAGCGGCGTGCCGCACTCCACTTCAACTCACAGTCTTTATCGGAGATGCAGACGGGAATGGTGCTCATATACTCCTGCTTTAATTGCTCCGTTTTGGCGTCTGGTACAGCAGCGCAACCTGACAACAAAACTCCCGTAATAGCAAAAAACATCGCATATCGCATATAAGTCCTCCTCAGTTGTGATTAGGATTTATCGCATAGCGACGACCTATAGATATGGACAAAATCTAACATCAGCATAGGTGATTATATTGTCGAAGGTGCACCGACAAATGCATCTAAACCACTGCGCAAATGCTCTGGCAAAGCGTCCCGTAGATCTGCGGCCATCGCTGCCAGGTCGCGCGCCAGATCGGGGGCATCAGTGACGTCCTGAGGCGCCTTGTAACCCATATAACCCGCGACTAGGACATGAACCGGTGGATGGGTACGCCAGTAATCGGTCATATGGCCCACCATGACCATGTCCCAATCACGCCGAAGCGTGACCGGGCTTTGGCCGGTACTGGCGATCAGGTGAGCGTAGAGTTGGCCCCAGTCGAAGGGGCCTGGCCTTCCCCCGGTGCTGGCTCTGTGACCTCCAAGCCCGAGGCACTCATAACAGCATCCAGCGCATCACGCATGTTGCGAAGATCCAGAAGGGCTGCCACTTCTGCGCGCTCAATGTCGGGGTAGTTACGACGCAATGCCGCGTGAGTGGCATCGATCACCGTTGCGATACTGTCACGGTCCATGTTGCCGGCCATCACCGCGTTGATCCGCTCCAGCAGTTGCTCCAGATCCCCCAGCGCAAGGGGTGGGATGACGAGCGTTTTCCCAGGAAACGGGAACGAAACGCCGGGGACATTCACGACCGTCATTCGTTGGCACTCCAATAGCACACCTCTCCGAACTCATCCGCGTAGCCGGTGAATTCAAAGTCCGGGATGGTGTAGTCATCCTGTTTGGTGGCGATACCCAACTTGTTGCTGACAAAGTTCGGCACGCGCACGTAAACAGTCTTGCCCTTGTATTTCAGGACCAATTCGCCCTGGAATACCGGCATGTCACCCATGGGTAGGTTTTTCACCGACAGGCTTTTACCCGTCGTAACGGTGTAGCGGTAATCAATGAACACCGACTTGGCAACGTCTGCAGCAGCAAATGCATATTCCCCCGTGGCGGCATCAAAAGTGTACTGCCCTACTGTCGGCGCGCTCAGTACCCGTACGTAAGGGATCGCGCCGGCGCCCCGTACCCCAAGATCACCCGAGAGCGTCCCGCCAGCCGGAGGCTCGACGGTGATGGTGGCCCCTGCCGGCACCGCTGTGGGCTCCGTGGAGTGATGAACTAACACCTGGCCGGTGGTCAGGGTCTGCCCGAACACCAGCTGATTCCACTGCAGCAGGCTGATCTGTGCGGACTTGGCCTTGCCCGTCAGCTTGCCCTGGCCCCGTGCCGCATCGACGGCAAACTGCTCGCTGCCGAACAACTCCTTGGAATCAAACGACAGATCCACCGAGGCTTCTTGCATGATGCCCAGCAGGATGGGGGTCGGCGCGGAAATGGCATTGCCATAGGCGTCCATCAGCGGAGTGGCGTAAAACAATCCGCTGCCGAATGCGATTTGCATAATGTGTTCCTCAGTAAAAAGTAGGTCCGGCCGTCAGGTCGCCGGTGTTGCACAGGTAGGTGAAGCGGTAGCGCACCATGCAGTTGCCGGCGGTGTTGTCGCCCTCGTCTTCGATCCAGTCGATATAAAAGCGCTGCACCCGATCCGCCTCTTCAAAGGCGTCCTCTGCCATCAGGACCGCATGCACGGCAACCTTGACCAAGTCGGCCACCTGGTCCCAGGCAGCACCTGTGTCGGTGTCCTCCCGGGCGATGATTTCCACCGTCAGCTCGAACTGGTTGCGATCCACTGCAACGCTTTCGCGCTCACACGTTTCAAGATCAGGGCGCAGCACGATCGCCGGCGTCATATCCCGTCTGATTGCCTCAGTACGACTGCGATATACGCGGTCTGCCGCCAACGTACCGGCGGCCAGAATCAGCGCCTGCGCCTTTGCGACGATGCGTTCTTGAATCGAGGGCATAAGGGTTAAACCTTGGTGAGGGAGGCCAGGCTAAAGGCCCCGTCATCGATCATCCGACGGTCACGAACGCGAAAAATCACGCCGCCGACGGTGATCAGTTTTGGGTTGTCGATGCCCAGGCGCTCGGCCTCGGCGGTGATGATCAGGATCTCGTAGCCGGTGGACTGGCTGTTGGTGCCACCCATACCGTGGATCTCGTCCGGCATATCCCGCGCGGCCAGAAACGGCTGACCATCAACCATCCCGCCGACGTCGAAGTCCTCAAGGAAGCCCCTGAGATCTTCGTCAAGCATCAGGGCTCACCTTGACGGGCTTGCGTCCGCCCTCGCCCGCAGCGGGAGGTGCCGGTGGCGGCTCGGCCACCAACACTTCCAACTGGTGACGAAAACGCTCGGCCACGTCGTCAGGCAACTCTGTCACGCCCCCTGCCCCGGTCAGTTTGTCATCTGGCCCGCGAAAGGAGCCAGATAGCACCGTGTAGGATTTATTCGGCATTACGCTCTCCTGCGACCTTGTCCAGTTTCGTCAACCGCTGCCCCAACGCCTTGTCCGGCTCACCAGGGATCACAATCACTTCCCCGGCTTTGAACTGCACGGGCGACACAATGGTGTAGCGGCCCTTCTTGTTTGCGACCGGCTCCAGGTTGTGCGCACGCGCACTGGCCTGGGCCGCATTCAGGATCAGTTCACCCCCATAAAGGGTGAGCGTCTGTTCCACGCGGTATTTCGGCATATCAATGCCCTCAGTGAGGTGTCAGGCCGAAAGGCTTACGCCACCAGTTGGTTAAGAACGGCGTACTGCCAGCGCCCAAAACCCACATTGCGCCAGGTGTCGACACCGTATTGATGGGCATCGTTGTCGAACTCGAACTCCGAGCCTTCGGCCTTGGCCTTCATGGCCACGTCGGTCTCTTGCTGACGGATGAACGCTTTCAATCGACCGTCCGTGCGGAAGGTCACGAACTTGTCGACCCAGGCGTTGAGGCGCACGTTACCCACCACGCGGACAACCACGTTGTCCGGCATGACGATCTCGCTGATGTTGGTGCCGCGCGGCACGCTGAGCGCCGTCTGCGCAACGCTCAGCAGGTTGAACGGCACCATCACCAGAAACTCGCGTGCCAGTTCGTTGATGGGTTCGCCCTGGTCATCCTTGAAGCTGGTCAACTGGGTGACCGACCGGGCAACTGCCTGCTGAAACTCCTCAACGCTCGGCCGACTGGGCGTCCCGTGAAGTGTTGCTGGCAGTTCAGAGATGTCGGTGGTGATCTTGTTGGACTGCACGCCGCTCTGGCCTTCTTCGTGGTCGGTATCGAAGAAGTACTGGCCGTCATAGCAGGTCTGGCTTTCACCGTTGAGCAGCAGCACCGACAGCAGTCGCGCCCAGTGCGCGTTGGTGCGGTCGGCCAGCTCGCCCAGGCGGATGCGCAATTGTCCGGTTTTATCGCGGCGCAGCTCGGTGACCAGCACTTCGAGGGTGGCCTCAAAATGCAGATTTTCGATTTCGAGATCAGCGCTGATAAAGCCCTTGGCGTGGCGACCACCAATCCATTCACGCAAGGTCGGCACCATGCCGATCCATGGATAGGTTTCTTTGGCCTGGTCGGAGTCGAACAGGTTGGACACGGCGTCGATCCAGTTCGACCCCACATTCTGCTCGAGCAGTTCGTAAAACATGCCGATGATGGCACGGCTGGAAAGTACTTCAGCACCCATGGGTGATTCTCCTGAAGAAGGATACGGTCAGAAAAAAAGAACGGATTGAGTGATGCGTTACGCCGCGACAGGGACAGCCTGGGCGGTGAACTTGACGATGCCGACGCCGGTACGCACGAAACGGTGAACATGCCCGATCAGACTGTTACCGGCGGCGGTGAGCAAAAACGTGCCGCTGTCGCTGGCATACACCGGCTTACCGATGTCGGTGATCGCCAGCCCAGTAACGGGCAGTTCAATTTTGCCGGCTTCGCGAAGACGCACACGCGCTGCAGCAGCGGCACCGATTCGATTGTCGACGCCGCGATCGGCGAAGCCCACGAACAGATCCCCTGCCGCCAGAGGTCGTGCAAGGCCGTTGGCCGCGACAATGCCAACCGCCGAGCCTTCGAAAATCTGCACACCGGCCGCGACCGACAAATCGTTGATGTCCCCGATCTCGTATGCGCGGGGGGTATCGAGAGTGAGAGGCATAGGATTCTCCAAAGCCAAGAAATTTAGTTGCTTAAAGATGGTGCGGAATTACCCGGTACCTACTTTTTCAGGACCTTGACCAGACCCCGCTCGGTGGCCTTGCGGTAGCCGTGATAGGCCTCGAAGGTGCCAAACTCGGCGCGTAGCTCCTTGTCGCTGTCCCAAGTCGCCTTGGCACGTTCCTCCAGCGGCGCCTCTGGATCCTCCTTCACAGCCTCAGGGGCTGCCGGTGGCGTCAGCGCGTTGGGCACCGGCGCAGGCGCCTGGGCACGAATGTCGGCCAGAGCACCGGCGCGTTTGGTTTTTTCGGCGCCGATAACCTGGGTCGCCGCTTCGGCACCGCTGGTTTTGCCGTCGAACTTGAGTGTGGCAATCAGCTCTTCGTGCCCGGGCAGCGCGGCGGCTTCCACCGCCTGGATGCGTTCGCACTCGGCGCGGGCGCCGGCAGCTGCACCAGCGGCATGCGCGTCATGTTCCAGGCTGGCCAGCAGCTCGGCATGATTCGCGGCAAGGTATTCGCGGTTGATGACGGGTTTGTCTGCAGTCGGCGCAGGTGCGTTACTGTTGGTGGCGGTGGACATAGGTCTTTCTCCAGAAGGACTGCTGTTGAACTCAGCGATGAGTTGTTCAAGGGTGGATTCACGGTCGGCCATGCCCAATGCCACGGCATCGGCGCCAATGCGCATATCGCCCTGGCCGAAATCGGCCAGAACGGTTTCAACAGTGAAGCCGCGATAGTTGGCGACATCCTCGACAAAGATGTCGGTCAATCGGTCCACATGCGCCTGCGCCACCGCGCGGCCTGACTCGGTACCGAAGTCAGGCCGCTTTTTCGGGCTCTGGCTGCTGACGATCTCGAAACTGCCGTCGTCGTCGCTTTTGCGCACCGTCAGCACCGTGCCGATGGAGCCCACTGCGCCGGTGCGGCTCATGACGATTTCATGGGCTGCTGCAGCTATCCAGTAGCCAGCGCTGGCCGCGTTGCCGGATACATACGCAACCACCCGCTTAGGCGAGGCACGGATCATCTGTCCGAATTCAGCGATGCCGCTGGCAATACCACCGGGGGTGTCCATCACCAGGATGATGGTGTCGGTGCGCGGATCGTCGACGGCGGTGGTGAACTCCTTGGCCAGCACATCCAGCGACGTCGCACCGGACAGTGCCGTAAACAAGTTGGCGTAGCGGAACACCGGGCCGGTAACGGGCAGCAACGCCACATTGCCGCGCTGGGTCACCGCGCGGCTGTTCTGCAAGGGTTTGCCCTGCCTAGCCTCCAAGGCCTCTGGGCCTTCATGCTCCCGGCGGGCGATGGCGGTGATGGTCTGCAGCATGTCCGGGGTGATGGCCCAGGGCTCACGTGATACCAGGTCGAACGCCGTCACCCGGTGCACGGGAGGTGCATCGGTTGGTTTGTCGCTCATAGTTAGGTCCGTTCAGGAAGATCAGGATTGGCCGGTGGCTCATCCTCGGGGCGAGCCGTTGGTGACACGGATAGGCCGTCATCGCGCCTACGCTTCACTTCAAGCGCACGCTGTTCGTGGTTCTCTTCCCAGTCGCTGCCGTCGTAAAGCATGGATTCCTTGGCGAGGGTGCTGACGCCAATATCGATGCGCTTTTCGGCGGCATTGATGTCTTTGAGCGGATCAACGGTGCCAGGACCATCCCCCACCCATAGCGACCCGCTGTACGCATAACGCAGCAACGGGTGGTCGAAAAACCCGGGAGCCTCGATGTCTCCCTGTGCCACGGCCTCTTCAAGCCAATGCTCGTACACGGGCTGGCAGAAATGCTGGCCCAAAAAATCTCGGCAACCGCGAACGAATTGCCAAGCCTCCATCACCGCAGCACGCGCGGCGGTGTAACTGGCGGTAAAGTGCTTGATCAGCACCTCATAAGGCAGCTCCAGGGCCATGCCGATCTGCCGGAGCATGGCGAGCACGAACGGATCGAATGCCATGTTCGGGCGACCAGGTGATGCGGTATCGATCGAGGCACCGTCGTCCAGCTCGGCGACAATGCCGCCACTGAGTGAGCCGTCCCAACCGCCCTGGTCCCGCCCGGCGGGTTTATCACCACCGACAGGGGTGTTGCCGGTAACGGCCGATGCCAGAGGGCTCAGATTGCCGCTCTGCCCTGGCTTGATGAACACGGCGAAGAACGCAGACACCACCGCCGCTTCCAGCTCGGCATCGGTGTAACGGTCCAACTGCTTGAGCTTCTCGATCACCGGCGCCAAGTACGGCACACCGCGTGGCTGGCCCACCCGACGACGCCGGTACACATGCAGCAACACCCGCCCGCCGCGCTCATTGAAGAACGGGCGGTCATCCCAGACGCGCTCTTTGACGCCTAGCGCCCCCGGGTGGCTGCGCAAAATATGAGCCTTGATCGGTGCACCATCGGCGTCACGCTCAATGCCAGCGGTGAGGGCTTCCGTGTCGGCCTTGTTGCTAGGGTTACACACCCGGTCGGCCTCAATCAGCTGGATGCACGCCGAGTAATGCTGACCCGGTTGTTCTTTGTGAGTCAGCAACGTAAAAACATCACCGCTGCTCAGCACAGACCGCCAGGCCAGATCCTGCAGGCCGTAGAAATTCTGCTCGCGGGTGATGTCGCAGCTGGTGGTTTCCGCCCAGGACTTGAACAGCGATTCCGTATTGCGCTGCCACTCCCTGGCCTGGTCTTCGTCCCAGCCCAAAATCGAGCGATTGATCACCGACTTAAGCGCCAGGCCGGTGCCGACCGTCTTCGTCGTCACCGTATTGATCGCACCGCCGCCGATGGGGTTGTTGCGTTCTAGATCTCGGCAGCGTTCGCGAAGCGTGGGCAAGTCGGGCAGCAGATCTGCCGCCGCACTACCTGCCGTCGGGGTCCAGGCGCTCAACGTGCGCTTGGACTTCGACGCGCCGCTGTAACCACCCAAGGCGGTCATGGTTAACCGGGCGTGCATGCGCTTGGCGCCGCGCTCGGGGCTGAGCCAGGTGATGGCTTTATCCAGTAGCGTCGGCTCTGGCACTTTCGGTGCGCGGCTCATCGCGGCGTAATCCCACGCAGGACGATCCCCCGAGTGCGACCGCTCTCCAGGCGATCAACTTGCTGTTGCCAGTAGTCGATCGTCTTGGTGATTTCGGCAAGGTCGGCGTATTCCAGTTGCCGGGTGCCGATGCGATAGCTCTGCTTTTGGCTGACCTTCATGCTCGCATCGAGCCAGGCTTGCAGTTGGCCCTGCGCTTGTTCCAGGGTGATAGCCATGAATTAATTCCTGCGTTGAGAGAGCACGCGCATTGCACTACGGCGCCCAGAAACAACTCTCCCGCCAGAGGGCGGGAGATTGGGTGGTTCGACGGGTGGTTCGGGGGCCGGACTGATCCCGTCCGTTTCGGGAGCGGGTTCTGCCTCAGATTGATCCTGCTCGGGTGGGTCAAATAAGGCACCCTGACGGATCTGCGCATCAAGCCCTGCCCAGTCTTGCTCCCGCATCAAGTGCGTTTTCAGAGAGCGGGCCGCGTGCAACGCGTACGTCTCGCAGTCGGTACCTTCGTTGGGTTGGCCGGCCTTTTTCTGCCAGACCTTGCGATAGTGGTGTCGCCGGCTGGGCGCCTTCACTTCGGCGGTGATCTGCCGGAAATAATCCGGGCGCACCGTTTTGTAAAAGTGCATCCGACCAGGGCCGTCACCGGTCAATGGCAGACGGCCCTCAATCCACAGATCCTTGGCCCGCGACGTGCCGACAATGTAAGGGCGCAGACCGTACTTCGAGGCCTTTTGCTCTTTGTCAGTGTCGACGCCTTGCCGAGGCGCGCTGAAGATTTCCCGGCGTTCATCGTCGCGGGTGTTGCCACGTTCGCTCGCGCCCTTGATCGCCATCACGCCGTTGCGCTGATGCTTACGGCAGAACGCATACGCCGCGTCCTGGGTGATGGTGCCGTCCGAGGTATCCAGCGAAGTAGCCAGCACCCTCAGCTTGGCGCCGCAGGCGTGTGGAATCGGCGCAAACAGCATCTTTTCCAGATCAAGCCAGACGCCCTGGTCAGGCAGCACAACCTCGCCGTAGATCTCGCCCCAGTAGATCAGCCAGGATTCCTCGCCTCGGCCCCAGGCCCGCATCACCACCGCCAGGCGATCGTGCTGCACGTCGACACCAGCGGTGATCACCAGGCCCCCCAGGGGCACAAACATTTCCGGGTAGTCCTCCGCTCGCTCAGCCAGTTTATCGGCCTCAGGCAGGTCGGATTTGTACTCATAGGCACGGCCCTGTTTCTGGTTCACGAACTTGATCAGCAACGACAGATTGCCAATCGACGCCTGGTGTTCGGCGTTGAGTTTCTCCCGCACGATGTCGGCCAGGCTGGTACCGGGCAGGCACGCGTACAGTTCGTTCAGCTCAATGAATCCGGCACGACCGGCAAATGGCTTGGTTGGCACCCAGCCGCAATAAGGGTCGCCCTCGTCAATCGCGTTGAACACCGTGTTGCGGATGTTCTCTTTGCGCTGGTAGTCGTCCCAAATCTCGCCACAGTGCGGGCAACCGTAGCCGGCGGTCTCTGGATCCGCACGGCCATAGATCTCGTGTGGCTGGGCGTCCTCTTCAATGTCGAGCCACTTGATATGGGCAAAGTCCAACACATGCGACTGGCCGCACGCGTGGCAGATGATCGGCAACACCCGGCAATCGGTCTGCGCCAAGCGCGCTTCGGTCTTGCTCGCGCCCTTGATCGCGGGCGTGCCGCCCACCAGCATCTTGGAGCCGGGGTAGCGCTTGCCGCGTTCCTCCAGCAGGGCGATCGCATCACCCTGCCCCTTCACATCGTCGCTGGTGTCGTCCGGTTCCTCCACCACCGACAAGCCCACCGACGACGTGGACTTAACGTTGCCGGGAGAGTTCGACGCCACCAGTTTGAGGAATCCGCCCGGGAAGGTCTTATGGTCCCAACGGTTGCCCGAGGTGCGGCTGACGTCGACCGGCATCAGCTTGGCCACCTCAGTGTTCGCCGTCACACCGAACTTGAGCTTTTCATCATGAAAGTTTTTGCCGTCCTTTTCCTTGGCGAACAGGATCATGATCGGGCGCGGCAGGTTATGGATGAACTTGAACAGGTAGCCGATCAAGAACCATGTCCAGCCGATCTGCGCCGCTTTCATCAGGTCGACCTCGCTCACCCGGGGATCATCCAGGGCAGCGGCAACGCCGAGGAAGTAAGGCGTGTACTGGAAATCGTAGAGGCCGTGCAGCACGCCGCTTTCAGCCGGCAGGTAAAACTCGGTGCTCAGGTAGTGCGCGGTCGGGATGTCACGCGGCGGGTTGAATTTCCCCGCTGCTGCCGACAAGCTCCGCGCCAAGTTTTCGCGCGTAGCCTGCAATTCGCTCGGTCGTAGGTCCAGCAACTTTGGCCACCACTGTTCGATCAACCGTGAGTTTCTGCACGTTCTCGATTTCCTGAATGATGCGTTCAAGGCCGCCCAGGTATTCCCGGTTTGCGAAACTGGCCCAGTCAGACAGCGCACGCTCTGCCTCGCCGGAGGGAATCAATGAGCGCAGTTTTTCGTAATACACCAACCGCCCGTTGGCTGACTTCTGCTGCAGGTCATCGATCCGCGCTCTATTGAGTTCCTCAAGTTGGCTGCCCCCGCGCCCAGCGGCTTTCGCGCGTAAATCGCGGATGTAGGCTGTTCGGATCTCGTCCATGCTTGCCGTTTGCCAATCCAGAGTCAGGCCCTTGAGCACATCGCGGGCATTTCGCTCGCTCATGTCCAGGTGCTCGGCGATTTCATGTTGGGTTGGCATGGTCTGGTCCTGTTGCTGGGAGGGAAGCGGAACCCCCCATGTCGGGTTGAATCTGCAAAAAAGTCGGGGTTCGAATTACCCCGATGGCCCCGCTGCCTGGAAGGACCCATTGATTTTGGGTCGCAGGTCGACCTGTCAAGCCAAAACCCCGACAAATCATTGAAAAATCGCCATTTTTTGAGGAGAAATGCACAAGCCGACAAGAGGTTAGCCTCGCTCCATCTCCCGTGCCAGGGCACGTCGGAACAGCGGCTCGAACTCGGCCTCCGCTACGCGATTGGCTACCCCGTAGAAGTCAAAGCGCCGCCGATACGTCGGGCGCTTGACGAAAATCAGGATGGGCCGTGCCCCGTTGCCGATCCGCTGCCAGATACCCAAAGGGCCGGTGCCGTTGCCAGGTCGACCCACGAAATAGTCCGGTGCGTTGCGGTTACGGCGCCGGCTGCGTTGAGTGCGGTTGGCCATGAAGCCCGACACCCGCTCAGCTGCTCCGAGTGCGGACAGGATCTGTACGATCTGGCCGCGACTGATGTTGCCGTTGCCATCCATCCTAGCGCGCCGACCAGGGACGGCGTACATGCCCGCTGGCATCAAGCCGTAGTGGATCAGCGCTTTCTCAAATCGCTTGTGTGGCCGGTTGCCACCGTCAATGTGCACCGGCAGGTACTTGGACGCGGGCACGCCTGAGCTGGCTTCGTCCTTGATCCATACACGGGCAAACAGGCGGCTGGTCGTGGCACTGCGCTTGAAGACCGAGTTGAGCGTCCACCGTGTGGGCCTATCGAAGACTCGCTCAAGCTCGGCCTTCTCAGCTGCCTGAACGCGTTCGGCGGTGAAGGTCAGCGCTTTGGCAGCGGCTATCGGCACCTTCGACTTGCTAAGCCCACGCATCTCCCTGACGATCTTGTCGATGTTGTCACGCATCTCAAGTCGCATCATGGTCATTGCCTCTGGATGGTTATGGTCCAGCTTCACCGTTGGCTTGTGCTTCACGCAGCCCCAGGCGCTTGGCCGCCCAGCGCTCGTACAGCCCGATCGCTACGTCTGCGCCTGCCATGGCGGTGAGGCATCCCAGTGCGCCAGAGGTCCAGATCGACATGCCTGCCGCATACAGCAGCATGATGGCCGATACTCCGCACACCACGCAGGCACCGGACCGAAGGGCCAATCGGCGGATCAATGCCCAGCCACGCGTCCCTTCCTTGTCCGCTCGCCACATCTCGCCCGACACACCGCCCACAAGGGCCAGGACGATCACTAACCAGATCGGCATTTCTGCCAGCGCTTGCTGTTCGTTGGTCATTTCCCGGCCTCATAAACGCGAAAACCCGGCGCGAGGGCCGGGTTTTGTGTGGTGGTGTGTACCGCTCTTTGCAGTCGCACCTATCGAAGATGGGTACTTTTTACAGGTGGATTATCATGGCAGCAAGAGGTTTTTAACGCCACAGTTCAATATGGGTACAACGCAGGTATGAAGCAGGTACAACGCAGGGATAACGCATTAATTCGGCTATCGCTTTTGGTTCTGTGTCCCGTATGTCCCATAGACTTTGAACGCTTTGGGACAGCTGAGAAAGCCTAAATTAAAGGCTCGTCCCATAGTCCCATTCTTTTTATCCTTTTCTCGCCTATAGAAAGAAAAGAATAAAACGCGTGCGCGAAGCACGCGCACGTACAGACGCGCTACGCACACATGCAAAGGGAGTAGTGATTTGTATGGGACTATGGGACAACCCGCTAACCGCGTGGCCTGTAGCTGTCCATTAGAGGTAAAAACGCATGGGACCGAACGGGCCAATAGGACAGAGCAAATCGAAGTCATGCTGCCTTCCCCAGTAACAAACCGGCAATGCATACATGGGCGTCATGAAGTCGGCGGTAATAGGTCGGCGCGCTACAACCACAATGCAACATCTTCTGTGAGAGAAGACTATCGAAGTTGCAGTAGTGCTCCACCACCACCAACGCCAGCTCCGGTGACAAGTGTTTGTTAACGATCAGCTCAATATCCGCCGATTCATCCAGCAGCACCCGACTGCCCCGCGTTCCACGTATCAACTCGCCCTTACATGCCATCAATATTGCGATTATGTTGCCGCCGGTAGAGCCACTGTCGGTAAAAGTAGAAAGTTGATGCAGATCCTGCGCCCAGATCTTGAGCATTTCATCAATTCGCTTAATCATCGAAACAAGGCTCCTCATCCCCAACCTGCGCTAAGGCTGACGTGCTACCCCACCCTTCAGGCTTTTTGTAAGCCCATGGCCGACGCCCACTTTTCCTTAGCGCCGGCAAGCGCACACGCAGCCAACCCAAGCGTTGCATAATCGCACCCACACGAATTTGATCCGGTTTGTTCCAGTGCCCGAAATCCAGCTTTAGCGCTTGGCTTAAAATCTCGGCGCCCGTGGCCGTCTCGCCAATCTGTGACTCCTCCAGCCAGGTCAGAATCGGCCCCTCCCATTCATCCACCACAAAGCGCTCTTCCTGCTCCTCCGCGAACAGCGGCGCTTCATCCCGAATAACCCACCAGATGTCACCGGCTTCGTAGCAAAACATGGCCTCGGCCCAAAGCTGATCGCGGATCTGACGCATCAGGTCTAGGTCAACTTTGGTACAAGCGACCGGCCAGTAACGCCGGTTACCTGTAGCGTCCTTGAGGTACTCACTCTGGTTGGTGGTTCCCGCAAAAACACACTGGCGTGGCACATCTACAGATCTGCGGCCGTAGCTTTCGCGATAGGTATCATTTGAGGCTGAGAAGAATTGTTTAGCCTTTGTGGACTCGGCCTTATTGAAGCTATCCAACTCGCCGAGTTCTACGATCCACTTACCTCGAATGGTCTGAAAGGCGTCTTTATCGCCCAACGCAAATGGCGTATCCATGAACCACGGACCGCCAAGAATGCCTAGCGCCGTCGACTTACCAGCGCCTTGGGCACCTTCGAGGATTATCACAGAATCAGCCTTGCAGCCCGGAGACATCACTCGTCCCACCGCCGAAATCAGCCAGCGCCTACCGACCTTAGAACTGTAGTCGCTTGGCGCGACGCCCAGCACGTCAGTTAACCAACTGTCGAGCCGAGGCACGCGGTCCCATTCAAGCTTTCCCAAGTAATCACGCACGGGGTGAAAAGCATGATCGTGTGCAACCACACTCACTGCTTCCATGACATGAGACATCTTGACCCTAAAGTTGTACTGCTGGGCGAGCCACTTCATTACTCGCACGTCATCAATATCTGCCCACTCGCCAACACCGCCGCCGTACGGCGCGGCACGCATTTTGATGATCTTCGAACTAAACATGCAGAAACCGATGACCCCGGCCCAGCGCTCATCATTGCCGAGGATCAGTTCCACATTTTGCATGTGCGCAATCAATGCCCCGCTCTCACTGCGAGCCAACCTGTCCTTCCAGCCGCCTGCCGCAGGCGGTTTTACGACGGCGAGTACCTGACGGCGCACGGCCTCAAGACCTTCCGCAACATGCAGATCGTTGAAGTCGGTCCACTTGAGTTCACGTTCGCCGGAAAAAATCGGCGCAACCACCTGCCCACCGACAACTAAAGCCGCGTTGTTGGCCTTTTCCTCACCAGGGTTCCAGGGTGTCCCATTTGGGCGTTTGGTTTTCCAATCGTCATCGCGGCAGATAATCAGTGGACACCCAGGAAAGCGTGCACGCATAGACTTAGCTACTGAGAGCAGATTGCCCGCGTCAAAAGCTATCGCCACTGCCATCGAGGTTGCCATGTGCAGGCTGGCGCCAGTGGCATACCCCTCGCAGATTAACAACGGCTCTCCCGGTTCGGGATGCCCACCGATTAAGTGAAAGGCTCCCGCCTTAGACATACCTGCAGGCCAATACATCTTGTCGCGTCCGGTGTCCTCCTGCTTGGAAGGGAAAATAACCTGGAGCCCAACAATATCGTCCTGAACATTGCACATCGGGACCAACACCGCCCCAGTGCGCGACGCATAACGAACTCTGAATCCAATAATGTGTTTTCGATCTAGATAAGCGCTTTTACCCTTATCAGGCATACGTTTGAACAAACCCGACGCACGATTGGCCGCTCGACGCGCCGCGTTAGCCGCAACCTCGGCAGCACGGCGTTTGGCATCTTCTTGCCGTGCACGCATAACTTCGCGCTCTTCGACAGACATGCGCCCGGGCTTGACCCTGATCTTCTGAGTCTCACCTGAGCGCCAGTCACCAAAACTCCCGAAAATAAGCGTTTCACCCTTTTCGGTGTGGTACTCATGCGCCACGTACCAACCATTCTTTTCCTTACCCTTGTCCTGGGAAGTCTTGCAGCGAGTGAGTTTGCCGAAAGTCAGTGGTTGCTCTGGCTCCAGACCGTAATCAGCGAATTGTCCAAGAACCTCATCAAGCATTGTGCGCCCTCCTAACCTCATCGTAATTTTGGCAACTGACGCACTGTGTGCAACCCTCCAGGGCAATTCGTCGAGCTAATGGAATCGGGGCATCACACGTTTCGCAGTACAGGAAAGAGTGGCAGACCATTTCAGCCCTCAACGCATCTCTAGTCGCCAGTGCGCGCTCCATTCGTTCCTCGACCAGGTCGTTGGCCAGATCAGCAAGATTTGCCATCGCTCTGCCCCCGTGTTGCCTGGTTGACATAACTGGCTCGATTGAAAAGCCCCAAAAGCCCGCGAATGCCACAGAACACCTGCAGGTGGATCTCAGCTAATTCGCTGTCGCTGACAACGCCGTCGCCGATGCTCCTTGCCCACGTGTCGGCCAGGTCCGCTACCTGTCTAAAGTAAGTAGCGAGGCCAGTAGTCAGTGTTTCTGGCATGTCGTTGGTATAGGCCTCAGCCAGTTCCTGCCAAATGGTGTCGCCGACAAGGCCATGAACCGCATCAAGAATGCGCCGGTCCTTCGTCAGTTCAAGGATCTCGCTGAATTCGTAAATATTTACAGAATGGCTGGGGTGGGTTGGGGAAAGTTTGTGTTGGAGGGTGGTGGGATTGCGGCCGGTGGTGACAGCGATGGCGGCGGCGCCACCGGGGTAGTCGCGGGCAGCGTGGTAAAGCGCCAAGTCGAGGGGCAGGACTTCCCGCCGCGCTCGATCAAGGGAATTCAAAGCAATTCGGCTCATGGCATTAATCCTTGCAAGTTGCCAGTGCCGCGCAGCATGTAGTGGTGATACATTTGCCGCGTGGCTTGAAAGGGCCCAAACGCCGGTCAGATCCGCAAGATCAAAACCGGCACCGTGCCGAGGCGAACGATCCGTCGCTCACCCCTGGCGCAACAGCTGCCTGATCTGTGGTGGAGGAGGCAGCAACCCAAGGTATCCGTACCTTGGCAGCGCGGTAAAAGGAGGCGGTTTAGCATGTGGTGTGCCCGCCTACTTTTATCGCGCCCCGACAGCACTGTGGTGGTGTGTGCCGGGAGGAACTGGGCGGCCTTTAGGTCGCCTTTTTTCTAAGCCACTTTAGATAAATCTAAATCTGGAGGAAAAACATCATCCAGATCACACACCACACCCATTTTATTGAGTGCGTTGGTGATCGCACGGCACTCACTTAAGCCAGGAAGGCGTGTCTCAGACTCGTAATTGCTCAGGCGGCTCTGAGACCACCCCAAAGCCTCAGCCAATGCCGTTTGCTTGATCCCTTTACCGCTTCGTAGGGTGGAAATTCTGTTCATTGACCATTCCCCGCGTTGAACTGCGAGAGACATTAACAACGGTACGTTATTTTTGCAATACGTTAAGTTTTAAATTCTCTTAACGATTCGTGATATTTTTACTATATGGAAACTTTAGGTCAGCGCCTTGCGCGCTATAGAAACGAAGCTCAATACACCCAGAAAAGCTTAGCCGCCGCGTGCGACTGGCAAAATGGCCAGGGGCGAATCGCCAACTATGAAAAGGATAAACGTGAGCCCAGCCTCGCCGATTTACGCACGCTTTCAGAAGCTCTAAATAAGCCTTTGATGCACATCATCGAAGGTGAAGATGGCTCGGCTGTAGGTGTTTCTCCAAGGATCGATGAGTACGCATTGATCCCGCAGTACACCGCCCACGGGTCTGCAGGCAGCGGCCACTTAAACGACCACGTAGAAGTTAAAGGCGGCTTGGTCTTCAGGCGTGACTGGCTCCAACGTATGGCCTTAAAAGAGCGCAACCTCCATGTGATCTACGCAAAAGGTCACAGCATGGAGCCGACCATATGCGACGAGGACGTGGTTCTAATCGATGACGTCCAGGTAACGCCTAGAGACCGGCGCATCTTTGCGATGTTAAAGCCCGACGGAGAACTGATCATTAAGCGATTAGTGCAAAGTCTGACTGGTGGCTGGATCATACGCAGTGACAACGAGGATAAGAGGCAGTATCCCGACCAACCCGCGACCGACAGCGAGATAGGTCACTTGAGGATAATCGGACGCATCGTTTGGCATGGTGGCGCCTTGTAGCATTGGTAGCCATTCCCCAGCACCTTCAAAACAGTTAGGTATCACCTACCCACCCCCTTTCAGCCGCAGGAGGTGGGCAATTGTGTTCCTCTTGTGGCCCCTTCCAAAAATTCAGCAAACCATTTGATTATGTCTCCGGGTATCTCACCTGGAATGAAGCTCGCAAAACCCTTCACATACGGCAGCGCCCCACACATAGCTAAAAAACAATGGATTCAATAGGTTGCTCTCGAAAGCGCACCACCTTCAAACATCGAGCTGACCTCAAATGCAAAAAAAATATCTCAAAAATAACAAATCGTGTTGATTGATAAAATTCAATGTGTGATATTCGCTTCACTCTCCCACCACAGAGTGAGGCAACACCATGCACACCACAGCAACCGTACACGTGCACCCAGCGTGCGCGAGCAACCCAAAACTGATTGAGCGGCTGCAAGCCAGCACCGGCTGCATAGTCATCCTTCACAACAAAAAACCCAAGCTCGCCGCAAAAAGCCAGCAGCCTGCCCCCTTCGATCCTGACGATGGAGGACGTGCAGCATGAGCAGACTATCTCTCAACGCCGCCTACATTCGACTCCAGGCTCAGGTAAACCTTAGCGGCACGTTCAATCACACCCTGCATTCGTGTGATGGCTGCCAATCCGTAGCGGCTCAGGTCGAGATCGAACAGTGCACCGCCGGCATCACGGTGATGGTGCGCATCTGCGGGACGCTCAATACGTCAGTCACCCTCGATAAGCACCGCAAAAACAACGCCACACGCGTTGCGAGCTTTATCGAAGGTATCGCCAACGGCCGCAGCCCTACCGGAGTACCCGACGTAGATGAACATGAAGCTGTCAGCGATATAGAGGCCACCCTACGTCTGGCTATCCGACGTGGGCGCGGCATTTACCATCTGATCGCTGACGAACTGGAGCCCTCGCTCCAGATCCAGCGCAACCCACGCGGCGGCTATATCGCCAAGCTCGAAATCGACGACGACGCCGGCTGCCTACTCACCCTGCCCGCCGACAACCAGCGCGCCTACGCAATGTTGGCTGAAAACCTCAATCAATTCCTGCAGGGCTACCGCAATAGCCTCGCAGCCGCCGCATGAGGTGCCGCCGTGAGCTTATCCCTCAAACGCGTAGCCGAACGCCTAGGTTTGGGTCACCGCGAGCTGATGAAACGCATGCGCGACAAAGGCTTGCTGGATCAACACAACCTGCCAACCAACCCTGCCACTACCAAAGACTTTTTGGTCACCCGTGAGAGTCGCTGGTTTCACGAGAAGTATGGCATGCAATACAAGCGCACCACGCGCGTGACGGACATTGGCATTTCCTGGCTGGCCAGGCAGATCGGTATTGAGCGCCCAGCCCCACCCGCCGTGCCTGACCCGCGAGAAGTCGCGTAATGAGACAGCCAGAAGCATGGCCGCGCGAGTATGCCCGCCAGATCGTTGCCATGCGCACACGCGAGGAGCGCAATGCAGCGCTCCTCGAAGTACCGGAACACCTGCGCGATCTGACGAAAAAACACTGCCTTATTGCCTGGAATCATCCTAAGAGGAAGAGAAGCCATGGACCACAAACTGATTGATCAAGCGCTGAACCAGTTGCTTTCTACAAAGGCCGTCGAGCGAACCGCTGAGCAGATCCAAGGTTTCGCTCACCTGGTATGCAGTGCGGCCGGGGTAACGGCTGATGCGCCCCCATCAACGCTGTCCAGCCTGCCAGAACTGCATGCAGCTGTACTGCTACTCGCAAACCAGTTGGACGTTGTGTCCCTGAATCCAAATAGCACCGTTACCACGGAGTTCCGCCTGTCTAATCGCGCAGTCCCAAAAATTGCAGTCTACATCCACAACCCTCATGGGTTTGACAGCGGCAAGACCATTCTTTCGGGGTACGGCAATTCCCCAGAGGAAGTGCTGCGCGCTCTCCGAGACAACGCCTATGACCTTTGCAAGCTGGGGGCCGACGCCTATGACCTCTCCAGCCTGGAGGCCAAATGACCGCCAACGTCGGCCAGCAACCAATCCGGCTGCTGCCCGCACCAGATCCGTCCACCATCGAGATGCTGCACCACATCTTCGGCGATGTGCTTATTCCCATGGAAAAGGTACACGCGCACTACTTCAAAAACATCAACGAGAAGACGTTTACCGAGGCAATCAACAGCGGACGTATTCAGTTGCCGGTGACCACCTTGGATCTCAGCGGTAAAGCTCTGCGTTATGCACACATCAGGCATGTCGCGGCGCTGATCGATATTCGTGCTTACCAGGCGGACCAGGCCATGCCGAGACCTCATAGCGATTCGGAGGAAAACTGACATGTCACTTCAAGACTATTGCCGGCAGTGCCGGGCACAGTTATCGGCGGACAGAACACCCGACCGACTTTGCGGGCACTGCAACTATCTCGCCGCCGACTACCGCCTATACGACGATCTGCGCGAGGAAGGCTACATGCCGTACCAAGCCAAGCTGATGTGTGGCCTGGCCGATCCACCAGATCCTGATCACGAATAAACCCGTTTCAATACTGCTGCCACCACCAGCTTAAGTGACACCACAGGAGCACACCACATGACATTTTTTGAAGTTTTCGCACTGGTCACCTTCGTAATCGCACTCGCCATTTTGTATTGGGTCGGGTATCGGGGCGGCTTGAAGGATGGCTGGGCTGACGGTTATGACGATGGCCACACGAATGGCTACATCGAGGGCATTGAGGAGGGCGAGTCGTCGAGTGCTACCGCTCTTGAAAAGGCCACGCGCCGATGCGAACGCCTGGAACTGATTTTGATCAGGGAACCCCAGGACCGTCAGATTCTGACGGCCATCGCGGGAAAACTCAAACTCGCCGCCGATACATTCCGCGCATTGCAATCCGAAAGCCACGCCACCCAAGCACTCGTTTTGCGTGACCACGCATTGAGCATGGCCGACGAGCTGGATTCTTTTCACCAGGAGGATCCGGCATGAGCCGCCCAATCCCAATGCTGCGTCTGACGCCCCAGGCCGCTGGAACACTGCAACAGCAGTACACCAAGGCTATGAAGGAACTGAGCGTAATGACTCGCCATAACAAAGAGTTCGACCGGCAGTTGAAAGCGCTGATCGGTTACGACGCACTCCGCGAATTGCATAAGGCAGCTGACAACGCCCTGTTGCTGGCCGATCTCGTGAAGGAGGCCGCATGAACTGGATCCTCACCCACACCGGCAAACGTTTTGATCTGTTCGAGCCTGACGCCGATATGATCGATCCCCGGGACATCTCCCACTCACTGGCACACCTCTGCCGCTTCAACGGGCACACCCGCGAATTCTACAGCGTGGCGCAACACAGCTGCATTGTCGCCGAGCTGGTGCCGGAAGAACACAAGCTCGCCGCCTTGCTCCACGACGCGCCAGAGGCGTACCTGGGCGACATGACCAAGCCACTTAAGCAGTGGATACATGCATACCAGGACTTTGAAGACTGGGTATGGCAACGCGTGTGCCAGCGCTTCGACATTGCTGCAGAACTTCCTGCATGCGTTCACCTGGCCGACTTGATTGCGCTGGCCACCGAACGCCGCGACCTCATGCCAACCGATCCGGCTATCTGGGATTGTTTGGTCGGCATACAACCTATGGCCGAAATCATCCGTCCATGGCCTGCCGCAGAAGCCCGACTCACCTACCACCAGCGCCTGATGGACCAACTCGCTGTCGAACATCGGAGGAAAGCGGCATGAAGAACCAACAGGAAAACACCAGCGCCCTGCCCGCTTTGCTCCGCAACACCAGTGGTGTCGACACGTCAGAAACAAACAGTCTCTGCTGCGCAGCAGCAGGCATTCTTGCTCCTTCCAGCGCCACTGCCGAGGCACGTATACCCCACGAAAAGCTGCGCGGGGCAGCGGTCAGTGATGCAACGCTTACCGCTTCGGGACGCCCGCCCGCGCAGCCTGTCGTGGGGCATATGCATGTTTCGGGGAATTGCTGCTTTGCCGCGCGGGAGACCTCCCATGCTTAAGCGCACCCTCACCCACTTCCATCTTTGCTGCGGCCTCGGCAGCGGCGCTGCTGGTTTCAGCGACTCCAAACCGGTCCTGGGACCTGTGCAAGCTGAATGGCGCTGCCTCGGCGGCGTCGACGTCGACCCCGCCGGGTTACGCGATTTCCAAATGATGACCGGCGTACCTGGCACGCTGATGGACCTGTTCACACGCGAGCAATTCACGGCGTACCACGGCCAGCAGCCTCCCGCCGGCTGGAAGGAAGCCACCGCCGAGGATCTGCGCCGCGCTGCCGGAAACGAAGATCCGGATGCAGTGTTCATCAGCAGTCCCTGCAAGGGTGCCTCGGGCCTTTTGTCCGAGACCATGAGCCAGACGCCCAAATACCGGGCGCTCAATGAGCTGACGTTGCGTTGCGTATGGCTGATGTGCGAAGCCTGGAAGCACAACCCGGTGTCGCTGATCGTGTTCGAAAACGTACCGCGCTTGGCCACTCGTGGCCGGTACTTGCTGGATCAGATCACCAAGCTACTAAGGCACTACGGCTACGCGGTGGCTGAAACCACCCACGACTGTGGCGAAATTGGCGGATTGGCTCAGAGCCGTAAGCGCTTCTTGCTGGTGGCCAGGCACGTCGAGAAGGTGCCGGCGTTCCTGTACGAACCAGAGAAACGCAGCCTGCGTGCCGTCGGTGACGTGCTGAGCCGCATGCCCCTGGCAGGCGATATCGATCAGGCTGGGCCGATGCACCGCGTGCCGGCGCTGCAGTGGAAAACATGGGTACGCCTGGCCTTGGTCGAGGCAGGGAAGGATTGGCGCAGCCTGAGTCGCTTTGCGATCGAGGACGGGCACCTGCGCGACTTCGTGATCGTGCCTGACTACCACAACGGCGTACTCGGGGTTGTCGATTGGGACGATACAGCCGGGGTGGTTGCAGGTGCGAGCCGCCCAATGAACGGCAAGTTTTCCGTGGCAGATCCGCGACCCACCAATAAATTCGAGTATACCCAATTCGGCGTGCTGCCCTATGACCGCCACTGCGGTGTCGTAACCGGTCAGCGCAGCCCGGGGCAAGGGACGCTCAGCGTTGCTGACCCGCGCATGACCGGCGAGCGCCACAATAATGTGTTCCGCGTGGTAGGCAATGACCAAACCGCCGGCACGGTCACTGCAGGACACGGGCCGAGCTCTGGCGGGCAGGCCGTGGCCGACCCTCGGCAACCGTCCAAGGGTTTCGGCAAGTACCTGGTCACCGACTACAGCAAGCCGGCCGGCACCGTCATCGCCGGCAGTACCACCGGGCAAGGCGCTTTCGCCGTGGCAGATCCCGCTTACAAACAATGGCACCCGAATGCCAGCACGCAAAAGCTGCGGATCACGCCCTGGTGCGAGAGCGCCAAGACCGTGACTGGCTCGCAACAGGTCGCCAGCGGCGCGTTATCGATCGCAGATCCTCGCCCAGGAATGTCGCGCAACAAGGGCGATGCTTACCTGACTGGCGGGCATTACGGCGTGGTCGAATACAGCGCACCGGCCGGCGCCGTATCCGCCAGTGCTTGCCACGATAACGGCCGCTGGTCAGTTGCCGATCAGCGCATGCCGGCGCACAACGATCGGCTGACCTGCATGATCACCAGCCTCGACGGGACCTGGCACCGGCCGTTCACCACGCTGGAGTTGGCCGCACTGCAATCACTGTTTGACCCAGAAGATCACTGGTCAGCAGATCCACAGACCGCCCATGAGATCGAGCGAATGCAGCGCGTTCGGAAGATTGAACAGGCGGGAGTCTTCCGGCTGGACGGTATCAACGACGGCCAGCATCGGGAGCGGATTGGCAACGCAGTACCGCGCGCGGCGGCACGGGCAATGGCGGACGTGTTCGGCATGACGCTGCTGCTTTCCGAGGAGGGAGAGACGTTCATGCTCAGCAACATTTCGGTTTGGGTGCAGCCGGTGGCGATTGCGCTGAGTGTGGCCCAGCAGGAGGTTGGAATATGACCGTTTTCCTACTGCTGTACCTGTGCGTGGACGCAACCCGTACAGACTGCCAGGTGGTGAAGGCTGATAGCTGGAAGGGACCTCACGCCTACGAGCAATGCATCGACGTGGTGCCAGGTCTGACCAAGGCGCTGACTGCGCCCAACCGGAAACGACACAGATTCGTGTGTGAGATCCAATCCGACGGAGCACAACCCGCAGAGCAGAAGCTCCTGCCGTCGCGCGCTCATCAATCGTTTCGGATGTAATAGGAGAGGTGCATCAATGAATACTCAGAAAATCGCTCCATTATTGCGCTGCCCCTTTTGCGGAAGTAGTGCTCAATTCGCAAACGATGGTGACGGCGGCCATTGGATTGAATGCAAGCACGAACGATGCAGAGCCTCCACCAACATCCGCTACAGCATGAAGGAGGACTGCAAACCTTTGCTGGCCGAACAGTGGAACAATCGCGTCCGCAAAAAAAATATTATCAGGCCAACGACCCGCGATTTGTACTTTCTAATCATAATGTTGGTAGACCTGAGAAGCGCCACTACAAGAGAGGAGATTGCTCGGTGTGGAGCGTTGATCGGGGGCTTTTTAGCAGCATGTAGCGACTTTAAAGTTATTCAAAAAATGGAAGTGGATAGGCTAATCCAACTCAAGCGTAACGCTACAAAATATCGCGAAAAAGAGTTGGCCGCGTTTGAAAGTACTATCGTCCCGCACGCACCTCCACCCTGGCAAGTTGCCGTTGCTTCGGGAGTGCACCAATGACTACGCAAAACATCGTCAGCGTGAGCGGCGGCAAAGACAGCACGGCGACGCTACTGGTCCATTGCCTTAGAGGCACCCAATCTGCAGGCCGTCTTCGCGGACACCGGCAACGAGCACCAACAGACCCACGAGTACCTGGATTACCTGGAACAAGCTACACGCACGAACATAACCCGCGTGCGTGCTGATTTCACCCAGCGTATCGAAGGCAAGCGCCGATTCATCGAATCGAAATGGCGGGCGCAAGGCATAGCAGAGGAGGTAGTGCTGGCAGCGTTGGACGTGCTGCACCCAACCGGTAACCCGTTCCTAGACCTGTGCATCTGGAAAGGCCGGTTCCCTAGCCGCAAAGCCCAGTTCTGCACCATGGAGCTGAAACGCGACCCTATGTTTGAACAAGTAGTCATGCCTTTGATGGGTGCCGGCGACATGATTCTGAGCTGGCAGGGTGTGCGCGCAGAGGAATCGCTTAACAGGCGATATTTGCCCGAGTGCGACGAAGTTGGTGACGGCCTATTTAACTACCGGCCGATCTTAAAGTGGGATATTCCAGCCGTGTTCGAAGCTCACCGCTACATGGGTATCAAACCAAATCCGCTTTATTCCCAGGGCATGGGGCGCGTCGGCTGCATGCCCTGCATCAACTGCCGCAAGGATGAGTTACGCGAAATTGCCCTTCGATTCCCTGAAGCGATTGACCGTATCGATCGCTGGGAGCGAACCGTCCAGCAGGCCAGCAAGCGCGGTGCTGCCACGTTCTTTGCCGGATCAAATGCCAAGCATCCGAAAGGCTCTATCGCGGACATGACTGCCATTGAAGTCATGGAGATCGCAAGCATTCGCCAGGCAGTTGAATGGTCCAAGACAGCCCGAGGCGGCATCCAATACGACCTACTGATTGCTACTGACGCCTCCGCCTGCTCCAGCGCCTACGGGCTGTGCGAGTCGGCCTGGGAGCCAATAACCGTGGAGGCAGCATGAGCGCAGCCCGTGTACTAGAGTTTGAAGACTTACAACGCGTAACCGGATATAGCCGTCGGGCTGACGTTGAAAAAGCGTTGCGCTCCCAAGGCATTCGAATTTTCAGTGGGCGAAGGGGGCCATGGACCACGGTGGATTTGATCAACCAGGCGGGCGGGCTAAAACCCGTGGATACCGACAGCTACAGTGCGGACATCGTATGAAACGTGGTCGAAAGCGCCAACACAATCCAAACATCCCTGGGCACATTGACCAGACGGCTTTGCCGCGTTCGGTGTATTTCGACCATAGGGGCGCTGGGTGCTGGTACATCCTGTATTTCAATGAGGCCGGGCGGCGACAGCGGCAGAACCTTTGCGCGGGCAACGTGACGCTTTCAGAGCTTCACCGCCTCATTGAGGAGCGCAACGGCGTAGACCGCGACAGCCTGCAATACCTCTGTGATGAGTTCCACAAGAGCGACCAGTACAAGGTCCTCAGCGATAAAACCCACGACGACTATGTCTACTCCCGCGACGTGCTTCTAGCGTTTCCGACGAAGCTTGGCAAACCGCTGGGCGAACTGGCGGTGCTCAAATTTACGCCGGCGCTGGTCCAGCGCATCATCGACAAGATAGCCCAGGATGGCACCCCCTCCAAAGCCGCCCACTCACTGCGCTACCTGCGCCGCGTGATGCAGTGGGGCCGTAACCGTGGTTTTGTGAAGGACAACCCGGCCAAGGGCATTGAGTCGCCGAAAGAACGCAAGCAGCGCAGGCTGCCAGACTCCAGCGTGATGGTGAACCTAATTAAGTTTGCGCAACAACAGGGCCAGTTGAAGCGCGGCGAGAAAGGCGCGTGTTCACCTTACCTATGGTATGTGATGGAAATTGGGTACCTGTGCCGGCTACGCGGGATCGAGACGATAACGCTCACTGACGAGAACGAACTTGCCGAAGGCGTGCTCACTAACCGCCGCAAGGGCAGCCGGGACAATATTGTCCGTTGGACGCCTCGACTGCGTGCGGCCTGGGATGCGGCTAAGGCTGTGAGGACCAGCACTTGGGAGAGAATGAAGAAGCCAGTACCGTTCCGGCCTGGACAGCGCTTTCTGATTGTTTCAGCTAGCGGTGGACCGCTGTCGAAATCTGGCCTTGATACCGCATTTCAGCGGCTGATCAGCCAGGCAATCGAAAAAAAGGTACTTACAGAAGAACAACGGTTCGGAATGCACGACTTTAAGCGCAAAGGCATTACAGACACTGTTGGCACTAGGGCAGACAAGCAGCAGGCATCAGGGCACAAAGATGAATCTATGATGGATGTATACGACCTGAGTTTGCCCTTAGTCAATCCGTCTTCAGATTGACTACTGAGCCTCATCGGCTTTAGTCCAGTCTAACGGCGGGGACTCGCCGGTAACTGCTCCCGCACTATCGATGGCGTATACATGCACAGCTTTGGCAAGCATCCGGCTATAGCCAAGCGTGATTTTCTTCTCTTTTCCCTTAGTATGCTCACTGTCGGCGTATGCCACGATTTCAGCATGGTGAGGATTACCTGGACGATCTCCCTTCGCTTGGGTTTTCTCTTCCCACACCAGCAGGTGTATGGGGTCTCCAGGCTTAAGGACCGGCTGCTTTTCAAGGCCAACCTGCTTTAACAACGAAACCTTTATCTCACCAACTCCTGCCACGTCGCGCTCCGGTCTTCCCGGAGTTTCAAGCGTAGCCTTGACCAAGCTTATTGAAGGCGCAATACCTAATAAATCAATTCGTGTCACTGACACGTTGGCGCCTTGAAAAAGGGACGGAGCTCCTCGTTTTGTCTCTGCGTCCCATTTTTCTTCTACTATCGCTCGAATGACCGTTTCATTGTCACTCAGCAACACTTCCCGTGCCGGATATTTCTCATCCGGTTGCGCGTCTAGACTCATAGAGGTCAGAGCTCGGCGACGATGCTATATATTCTCGCATCATCGACAGCAAAAATTTCATCGTGCTCATCCGTGGCCAACTCGATCTGCTGCTCTCCAAAAGCCATGTCTAGCGTTGAACCGTTATCAAGCTGCCAACTAGCTACGATTTCCCCGTCTGAGCCCAAAAACAGGCTTGGCTTGTTGTTAAGGGGCACGCCTCTCTCAATGAATGCCGAGAAGTTTGCGAGAGCAGCAACGCTCATTGCTCGAGAACCCTCCCCATCCCAATCATCTTCCGAGCGGACGAGACGAGATAGTCGAGTAATGCAGCGCTCGTCGAGCTTTTGGCTAAGCCATGCAATCCACGCTGCCTTGGCAGCCATCTCCGTGGTTAACACGCCTTCTAGATTGGGCTGCGCATGTACCATTTTGATACGCTCTGAGAAAGCATAATCTGTAAGCACTGTGATGCTAGGGAGCACCTGACTTTGCAGCGGCCAACCAGCCTTCACTAGTTCCCAAGCATGACCCAACGCATCATAGCTTTTTTGGACCACTCCGCGGTCGGAACTAATAATGTTCGGCAGCGAGGATGTGCGGCTATAACCTGTCTGGCCCGCGGTAAATCTAGCAGAGTTTATGTTCGTGCTGTAAACACTCATTTCGCACCTCCAATGGGGCTCATCTTTACTGCTATCCGCTCTGTGATCCCGACAAAAACTTTATGAATCACATTGCGAGCGCTAGAAAAACTTTCCATGATTTCCTGAACGTTTGCACCAACCAGCCCTTCAATCACGACAACATTCTCCAAAATGTAGCCTTTATTACCTTCAATTTCACCCTCTGCCATCTGAAGCTGCAAGCTGCCAAATGCGAGCGGAACGGTAATTTGCATAACCGGCAAAGCAACACTGCCCGTATTGGATACTTCGCGAAGAATTTCCGGGACTTCAATTTTGAACCCAAACACGTCCGTAAGGAACTGAAGATGGCTCGCATCACCAGTTAGGTCCTTTTTGAAGGCATCGATATATCGAAGTATGAGCGAATAGCCTTCCACTTTAGTTTGCTGGGATTCGAGCAGAATTCTGACCCCCTGCTCTACAACTGGCGCGAAGTCATCCCAAGACTTGTAGGGCTTAACAGCGTTCACAGTAAAGATACCGGTGCCAATCTGAAACAAGGTAGATGGCAAATGCTCGCGCCCTGAGTCAACCGCCCCACGAGCGCTATACCTGTACCTGACGATTGGCGCCTCAGCCGGGGCTGGAAAACCCTCGGGGATGAGACGCTCAGAAGCGCCATAGCCAATCGCGGACATAGCGCTGTTAACAGTAGGGAGTTGCTTCTCGAAAGAATCGTTGCTTCCAGGAAAGGAAAAACCAGCAGGAAAACCTGGTGGCATGGCCATCAGCGATGCAGGATTTTTCCAACGGAGCTCAGCTACGAGCTCAACGAGGGGCGGGTTGTCGAATCTTTCATTCATGAGGGATTGACTCATCCTGATTTGGCGTGAAGGTCGCCATTTGATCCAGGGTTCATGCCCTAGGTGCCGAGCAAAACTTCTTGCTTCAGTACCATCCACAAAGCACTCCGTTAGCTTTGTGGATGGTACTAGAACAATATCACCGGGGGGGCCTATCTGGCTACATGCCCACGTACAATAAGGTAGACAGGCCTAGATTAATGCAGCTCGCAGCCTACCCTTCACGTACATAAAAACTACGTAACTCTATGATTTACTTCATCAGCACAGCTGACTTGTAATCAGTAGGTCCCGGGTTCGACTCCTGGTGCCGGCACCACATTAGGCTCCATTGCATTCTACTGAATGCTCTGGAAGCCCCGAAAACCCGCCCTTTGGCGGGTTTTTTCGTTCCAGGACCCTCTGTCGGGATCCAACAAAATCCCCCTTCCCCGAGGGTATGTTAGGGGTACTGCGATTTTCCGGTCAGGAGCGCGTACCCCTATGCCACGTCTAGCGATCCCCCTCAGCGACCTGCAATGCCGCACGGCCAAAACCCGCGAACGCGCCTACAAACTGTTCGACGGCGGCGGCATGTACCTTTTCGTCAAACCCAATGGCGTGAAGACCTGGCGCTTGAAGTACACCAAGCCCAGCGGCAAGGAAGGTACGCTCATCATCGGCAATTACCCCATCGTTACCCTTTCCGTCGCACGACGTAAGCGAGACGAAGCCAAGGCGTTGCTGCTCGACAACCTCGACCCAATGGAAGAAAAGAAGAAGGCCAAGATCGTAGCCCAGCGAGCGGCACTGCTTTTCGAAACCGTTGCTCTGGAGTGGCACGCCGACATGTCCCGTCGCTGGACCGAAGGACACGCAAAAACCGTGATGAGCCGACTGCGTACCCACGTCTTCCCGCTGATCGGCCAACGACCCATCGCTGAACTCGATACCCATGACCTGCTAGAGATCACCCAGCGCATCAAGGAACGCGGCACCATGGATGTGGCGTTACGGGTACAGAACTACTTATCCACCATCATGCGCGGGGCCAAAAGGGCTCGGCAGATCACCATGAATCCTGCACTGGATCTGGCAGGCTCGATTCACGCGCCGCGCACAGTCCATCGCCCGGCCCTCTCCCTCAACCGCCTACCCGAACTGCTACACCGAATCGACAACTACAACGGCCGCGAGCTGACGCGCCTTGCCGTACTGCTGACTCTGCATGTATTCGTCCGCTCCAGCGAACTGCGCTTCGCTCGATGGAGTGAGTTCGACCTTCAACGCGCAATGTGGGAAATCCCCGATACGCGCGCACCGATTGAAGGGGTACGCAACTCCACGCGCGGGACCAAGATGAACGGCGACATTCAAATGGTTCCGTTATCGCCGCAGGTCATCGAAATACTGGAGCGCCTGCGCAGCCTCAGTCGCTTTTCAGAGTTAGTGCTACCGGGCGACCACAAGTACTGGAAGCCCATATCCGAGAACACGGTGAACACCATGCTCCGCAACGTCGGCTATGACACCAGCAAGGACGTGTGCGGCCACGGCTTCAGGACCATGGCCTGTAGCGCCCTGCTTGAGTCCGGGTTATGGACCGACGCAGCCATCGAAAGACAAATGAGCCACAAGGAACGCAACCGTGTGCGCGCCGCGTATATCCACAAAGCTGAATTTCTGGAGCAGCGCCGGCTGATCATGGCGTGGTGGAGCAACTACATCGACGCCAACCGCCATGGGCATGTGACGCCCCACGAATTCGCTCACCCGGTCGGTGACAACATTACCGCCCTACAAAATAGCCGTGGCGCATCCAAACGTGGGTAAGCCAATGAGATCACCGCAGTCCGCCCTTCCACGCGGGTCCATCCAAGCGGGGCTGCAAAGCCGCCCTGCTTGGATGGACCTCATTTAAAAAATCTAAAGCCCACGCAACTGTCTGTGGAAAACCACTGATTTCCACCGGTGGATAATTTCATCCACAGCTGCAGAGTTCCCGAAAATTCGAGCCTTGACCCAAATTATCCACAGGCGTAGAAAAGATCGGGCAAGTGCTGTCGTTGACAGCAACCCAGGTAGCCAGAACCTTTAAGGCTACGCCACACCGTGGTGGTTCTCCCAAAGTGCGATTAGCGTCCGGCGGCTCGCACGCTCACAGCGATGTGATGGATGCCTACTTTTACCAGTGTGCCCACTGCGGCAACTTCCCCCTTTCATAGCTGCCTTGCAGCAACCTATCTGCTTGGCCATTTCCTTGCGCCAACCTGCGCCCGTCTCTTTCTCCCGGAAAGAGACGGGCGCTCCTACCGCTGCTGCAGCCCAACTCGTACAAGGCTTTGTGGCATTCCCCCTCGTGACAATCGGCGTGACAAACACCGAAGTCACCAGCAACAGCGATGCAGATAATGGTGCCGCAGCCCAAGGAATGGACTGTACCTGACTGACAGTCAGGCATGCCCCGGTCATCGCATCACTGCCTTCACCCGACTCAGGATCTCGCGGCGCCGGTCTCGTCAGCCAGTGCAGTCTCCACCCGCCACGTCTTCGGAAGTGTTCAGGAGGCCAGATCATGAGATGCCCAAGCTCCCGGCCGTAAGGAGCCGTCAGTCCCGCGTTAGTGGACAACCCTCACAGGTCGCAGGGGCCTTGATCCCTGATAACACTCAACATTCTTGGCGGGATGACGTGGGGAAGGTTTTAAAAGTTTTGGCTTCGAGAGGAGTTCGATCATGGCATTGGTCGGTAGACGGGATGGGCGCAATTTTGGCTATGGACGGCAACTGAGTTATGCGGGGCCGCAAGCGCTGAAAGATCTGTTTGGCGGTGGGCATTACGGGACGGTCAAAGCGCACAGTGATCGCTGGCAGGCGTTTGTTCGGTGGTGTCGGTCGGAGGATGGACCAGGATTTAACGATGCGCAGCAGATTGATCGGCAGACCTTACTGGATTACGCAGGACACTTACGCCAGCAGGTTGCACAAGGAGCTATCGGCATCGCGACCGCGCAAAACCGATTGTCCAGCGTGAACCGAACCATGGCCGCGCTTCGCGGTGATCAGTCCGTGAAAGTACCGAGCCCAAGCAAGGCGTTGGGAATGCAGCGGGCCAGTGTTCGTCGCTCAGTGCCGCAAGGCCAAGACCGCGAACAGGTGAAACGGATCGTCGACGCGCTCTGCGAACAGAATCCCCGTGCCGCAGCCGTTATGCAGTTGGCACGCGCCACTGGCATGCGATTGCGCGAGGCGATTCTGGCCGACCTACCACGCCTCAAGCGCGAAGCCAAACATTACGGCAAGATCAATATCCAGGATGGAACCAAGGGTGGACGCTCGGGGGCATCTGCGCCTCGCTGGATTCAGGTAAATGTTCAAATCCACGAAGCACTCAGCTATGCCGAGCAGGTCTCTCCCAACGATAGTTGCAACCTGCTGGCACCGAACGAAAGCTACTTCGACTTCCAACGGAGAGTCGTGCGACCCGTCCGAGACTTCCTACATACGAACAACCTCAAAGGCTTCCACGAACTGCGCGCGGCTTACGCATGCGAACGCTATGAGCAGATCACCTGTCACCTAGCGCCTATCAACGGCGGCAGATGCAGCCACCTAGATCTGCAACTCGATCGAGAGGCACGCTCACAAATCAGTTATGAACTGGGGCATGGTCGAATCGACGTGGTATCGGCCTACATTGGTGGTCGACAATGATCAGACCATTCGATATGGAGCTGTTCCTGGTGGGGGTCCTGACAGGGTCGCATGCCACACGCCAGCGCCATCTACGCCAAGCAAAGACCATTCAAGCCGCGATCTCTGATCGCTGGTACCGAGATAATCCATGGACGTGGCAGCACAAGCATCTCACCTGGTTTCTAAATCAACAAACAGCCGGTTCCCATTACTATTACCTTCTAACCTCGAGGCTGATAGTTCGTCGACTAGGAAAAAAATGGGTCTTAAACACTACCCCCCCTGACAGAAAAAATTATCGCATCAATGACCTTAATGGCCATAATACAAAAAAACTCTAACTCAAACTACCAAGTAGGTATATTAAACAATCTGCCAGAACTACCTTCGTCATGTAGCACGCGGGCTAGTTCATACTCCGAGAATACAACTCCATCTGGCACGTCGGAGTCGATTGTAGTCAAAATATACTGAATCCCAGAGAGACTAGATGCTGTTCGGACGTACTCAATAAACTCAATTTTCTTTCTATCGTCAAGTGTCTCCAACCCACCATCATGATATAAGAACCGCACAAATTCCATTTTTGAATACGCCATTGCGACAGCGATATCAAAGCCTATACACAGCATTTTTCTGTAGCTATGCCCATCACTCTCTCCAGTTATTCGTCCTAGACCATTTAAAAGACCAGCCGAATATTCCAAATTCCCTTCAGCATTTTGCTCAGTTATTAATACTCCGTCCTTATTTAATACTTCCGTTACAAAGTTCGCAAAATGCTCTTTGATCCCTTTATAGATTCCATCATTCGACCGGATGACCGAATCGCGATTCATCCTAATCTTCTCTACAACCTCATCTTTTTCTCGAATAAGCTTTCTACAATCAGCCTCCATACTTTTCACAGAAGAGTTCACTTCCAACCTTCGATTCAGCTCATAAATGTAGGACTTCTGTTCAGAAAGAAGATCTGACACTTCTTGATACTTTAAAAAAACATCTTGCGAGCGTAGATACCCCAATTTCTTTGAGCGTTCTTCACTAAGCTCAGAAATAGAGCTAGCTATTTCAACAAGTTCGCTTTCCAGCTCCCCTATTTGCTGAAAAATAAACCCTTGACGCTCAATAGTTATTTTACGATTAAACTCTACCAGCTCCCCAAATGTTCGCTTAAGCTGACCATCAAATATAACACCCGACTCCTCGAAAAGCTGAGACAAACTGTCCAACTCGATTTTAACATCGCTCGACGCCAAGGACTTATTGAGTTTCTTTAACCGTGCAGAAAGATAGTATCTTAAATTATTAAGATCACTTATCTGTGAATTTATACCATCCGCGAGTTCTTCAATATAAAGCACATCAGTGCTATCAAAATTAAAATTCTCCAACTGCCATTCCAAATCAGAAACTTGATTCTTTTTCACGTCAAGCAGGTTCAATATCGTTTCTTCTTGATCGCCTGCAGTCAAGCCTATAGCGGATTTTAGCTTAGCGATTTCCTCCCGCAGAGCCTCAACCTCGCTCTTTAGCAAGTAATTTCTCTTCAACGAATGCGAGTCAAATCCCAGAAGGTGTCCAACATATGGTTTCCAATAGACATGTTGCCCTCTATGCTTATCCAATTGAAAAACATCCGTGTAATCATCCTGACCTCTTAGACAGTAAGCGATAGCATCACGATAACTCCATGGATCAATAACCAAGAGATTAAGGTAGGAGTCAAGAACAAGGCGTGCTTTGTCGATTGCAAGATCACTATAATCCCAGAGCGCATCTTCTAAACCTCGAAAGCATTGTTTAGCTTTTGAGTGTTTCCTTAAAAAAATTCGAGTGTTTTTTGATACTCCGCGTTTTACAGTTAAAAACTCACCGGAGTTCAGCTTAAGCTCAATGTAAAATTCATATTTTTCAAACACAGGAAAAAAATCAAACAAGAAGAAAGTCTTGTGCCGCCCTTTCAACAAACAAAAATCAATAAGTTCTGCCAGTTTGCTTTTACCTAAATTATGGGCATCTGTCGATTTCAAGGTCTTATTAAAAACCCTACTTACGGTGATAATCAACCAACCCCAAAAGAAAAAGCAACTGCAAGCTCGGTTTAAATAAAATATTTGCCCTAGCATCGTAAGAATTAAGCTTTTCCAGCAAATCAGAATAGCTCTCAAATTTAGACTTCTTAATGGAGCCCAATAAAAAACCAGACACTGCCAGAACAGTGAGATCGGGATGAGAGTTCTTATTAGGCATTAGCAACATCATCATCTCCAATGTCGCAATGATAATACATATAATACATCATAGATCTGGTTAACTGTTTGTTCCCTTTTAGTTCAACATCCCGTTCCAACAGCAGTTCGATCAACTTCTCTAGCACAACATCAAAACTCTGACCAGGGATTCGAAGAGCGATAATTTTCGCAGCCAGTTCTTCTGATACGCCTAAGTATAGCCTCTGCAAATCATCGTTTTCAGGCATCGCGAGGAAGTCCTGGATGAGATACATGTCTTCAATTTTTCTTTTTATGAGCTTAGAATATTGATCAGAAAGACTATTTATCTCATTCTTTCTTTCAAAATCAGTTCTAAATATTCGGGTAGATATGTCGCGTTTAGTTATACCTCCTAAGCCATTACTAAGCCCTACTATAATACTAGCTAGGTCATCTGGCTCTATGTTCAAAGGCATCTCGAATGGGTTTAAACCGACAGCAGCTGGAATGTCGGGGTAGAATTTCAAATAATTTTCAAAACTCTCGATACCAACCAATCCAATATTCTGTTTGTCGAGGCCAGTCTCAAAAGAGATAAAGTTCTTGATGGCCTCATTCGCATTGCCTGGAAGCTTTCTATTTGAAAAAAGCAAATAATTACTTAAACCATCGTTATCGATCAGTCCCTTAATCTTTAAAATCTCACCATTGACAGCCGACGAGGCGACCCCAAAGAAGTCAGGGTCTGAAAATTTCTTATTGTATGCCAGCGTATGTTTTGCTTGAATCACAGTTAAACCGCTCCACGGCTTTGATCTGCTTGGAAACAATTCTGCTTCTCCGTGAAAACGGGAATCGCGCCCACCATCTGGCCCATCAGAAAATGTTTCAGTGCCCAAACCTAACAGCCGATAACAAACGTGAATTACCAGAGTCTCAAATTGCGTCGGGGATAATTCACTATACTGATATTTCATACCTGCATCCCTCTCAGATATTTTTATTTCATGGATTACATAGAATATGAGGTTGAACACCATATTCCTTACAAGCACCAATGAAAGTATTGATCAGCCAGATCAACTGAATATAATGCGGCCGACACGTCCCTGTTTGCGCCAACTCATTAAATTGAGTTTCCAATACACTCTTTTTTAAAAATGGTGTTGCCAACACTATTTTTCTCACTGAGTTTTGATTGGATGTAATCGCGTTTAATGCGTTTTCAATATCTGTCCAATTTTTTCCGCCTCTGACTCTAGTGATTTGAGTGTTTTCGTAGAAACCTGCCCAATCACGATCATGTTTTTCTCTAAATTCAATAGTATCAGCGAATGTGCGTCCAATATTTTTTAGGCCTTGAGCAACCACTTCATGAAAGCTACTTGCACCGTAACTTTCACCTTTAACAAATTTTGAATGTATGAACGATATCGCCGGAGGATTAGCATTGGGTTCAAAGAAAATATGGTCAGCCCATTCGTCATTCATATCGTCGCATACAGTGACCCCATCAGGCAGGCATACTAAATCTTCAACCTTCCGAAACAACGATAACTCAGGAAATTTATCGATACCTGGTGGATACCTTCTATCCTCATTCTTTTCCTTTTCACTACGAACTCCAGAAAAATCGTAGTTAGGATTAAAAATAGATAAGACCGCCGGCAAATTATTTAATAATTTCTTGTCTTCGAAACAGTCTCTTCCGAAGTAGGCATACTTCGGAGTATTAAACATGATCGAAAACGGCTTGTGGGTATTGATATATTTCGTCAATGACATGCACTGTTCATTTTCAATATACAGCAAAATATTATCTGTGATTTTTGATTTGAATGAAGCCACCCGCTTTTGCAAAGTTACAGCGCCTGAAACTTCTTTCCCTTTAAAAACCATCGTCCCTCCCGCCACAACCTTAGCCGGCGTTTTGAAACAATCGAATAGACGCTTCATTTGAAGCGGGGACATCGCCTCCTCACCTCCACCGCGTAAAACCTTTATTTCCGATGCGGAGTTTCCGGACCTGATTAGCTCATCTAATTCGTCAAGATTAATAAAGAATGCGATAGGCTCGAAACCTTTTTGGACAATTTCCTCAAGCGTAATAGGTGAGGCAAAGCCATTAATGAACTCGCTTTTGTTTGCAAGATTTTTAATTTCCTGCACCGTGGCCATTACCCACCTTACGACTTCATTTAAATTAGATCGTTTATCTCTCAGGGTTACTCTAGACGCGTTAGGTGTCAAAGTAATCGTATCCCCTTGCACCTTTATTCTAAAACTTTGTGGTATAGAACGGCTTGATGAGTTTGACGAAAGTATTCCATTTAGCCGTCGGGCTTCATACGCTCGGCTTCTAATGACAGCATCCGAAATCGCCATGTTACTCATTGTAACTTTTTCATACTCCGGGTCGTTTCGCCCTTGGAAATTTGTAAATTTCTCATACTCGAACTCATCTAAGAACTCGGAAAACTTCTTCTCCAGCGAGGAAACATGCTTCTTTATTATAGCTACAGCTGAATCGTACTCTACGATTAAGGCAAACGCGTACTTCTCCTCACGAATATCGGTTTGATCCAAAAATGAGGGTTCACTAACAATTTTATAGGCGACTGCAGAACACAAAATAACTTCTTGATTAACAACCAGTTCTTCCTTGATAATTCTTATTAAGAACCCACCGATTTTCTCAGAAGAGATATCTTTAAATACTTCAGATATTTTCTTTTTGGTTATTTTTTTCTTAATTTTATAGAACTGTGCGCTTGTCCCAAGATAAACATTCGTGAAATCCAGCTGCATACTTCCTTGTTAGTCGCAAGGGCACGATCATACCAAATGGCCTTGTGCCAGCCTAGAAATCTCGAGCAGAAATAAGACAACGCTTCCAGCGCGAATCTGGAAGACTGAAATTACATTATTTTAGGAAGCGTTATCCGGGCATTAAGGATGTTAATTATCCTATAGGAGCAATCCCGATTCGATTCCACTGAAGGCCATAACTAGCTGATTTATTTATAGTTACTGGTCGGGGTACGCCAAATTTTCCACCGACGTCTAAACCCGCAGGAAACCTGGCCTCGCCAAAAGCTACCGTTCGTCTGGTGCCGCACCATATTAAAAAGCCTCGCAGCGATGCGAGGCTTTTTTTTGCCTGACGAAATGTCCTTCCAGCCCGGCCTTCGGTGGGAGCATCTCCCAAGGCGACGAGTAGCGCTGATGCAGAGCCAAACAGCTAGTTGAATAAGCTATACTCTCGGGCACACATCCGTGGAGAGCAGACGTGGAAAAGCTGAGTTTTCAAGCCAAAAAAGCCTACTTCGCCAAACACCGTAAATCCAACTTCGCGGCCAGCTTGCGCCTCGAGGGTTTTACGACCTCTCCAAATGACGATCACAAGCTTCCCACTCGCGAAGCTGCGCTCATGGCCGTTCGGCAAATCAAAGCTTGAGTAGTAATGACAAATACGGGGTCGGTCAGGATCCCTACTGTTACCGGGGAACAGGTACCCTCAAAAACCTACTTGATTTGCATGATGAGGACGACCTCAACGAGGCCGAACGCTATCTCACCGAAGCTGCCGCAGAGCGGCTTGAGTTCATAGAGCCGCCATACAGCCTGGATACTCTGAAACAAATTCATCGTACCCTATTCTCGGCTATCTATAGTTGGGCCGGCGAGATCCGGACGGTAAAGATCAGCAAAGGTGGAAATCAGTTCTGCGTCCCTGACCGCATAGAGCCGGAAGCCGCCAGAGAATTCCGAAAAGTCGAGTCCAACGGCTGGTTTGAAGGCTATTCACGCGACTTACTGCTCAAAGCCGTCGCCGAGTCCTACAGTACGTTGAACGTCGCACATCCCTTCCGAGAAGGTAACGGACGAGCCCAGCGGATGCTGTTCGAATGGATCATCATCAACGCGGGTTACGAGATCAATTGGTGGGAAGTCGACAAACAAGAATGGATTAAAGCGAATCATCAGTCATTTCATGGCGACGATGGCCCGCTGATCCAGATATTTGATCGTTGCATTGGTCTGCCGATCATGGAAGACAATGCAGACGACGCCTGATGGGGAGTGAACAAGCCCCATGAAAAAAGACAGGACAGCGTTTCCCCCGGCGACCAGCTATACAAGCGCTACACACTTTTGTGACAGATAAAGAAAAGGGCCACCATTGCCGGCAGCCCTTGAAAGTACGCTTGATATTCATATACACACCCTCAAGCAGGGGTGTGGGGGTCTCACCCTACGCTGATGATCCAACCATCGACGGGGTTCCTACGCCAGTTATAGCCGCTGGATGGCAACCGGTTTCGCGCTCACGGCTAAATTAGGAAAATAGGGGTCAGAGCATGTTTTCAATAATGGTGGTCTGACCCCTGTTTCCCTGAAGTCTGAGTGTGTATTCAGCTCTTCTTGAGTCATTCAGGCCAGCGCCCACCGATGAGGCTGGGGAATAAGGGTCTGACCCCGTTTTTACGTGGAGTGCCTGTCCGCGATATCAGGTTTTCCACGGACTTCATTCAGTGGGTGCTATGGGAAGTCCCTTGCATTAAAATCCCTCCATCACGATAATGAGATCGATTACCATTTATACCTCGGTGTCTCTCTCATGTCGGCGCTTGATCATTCGGCTCTTCATCGGTTGTACAGCGAACACAACAGTTGGCTGAAAGGCTGGTTGCGTGTGCGTTTGGGCAACGCCGCCGATGCTTCGGACCTGGCCCAGGACACGTTCCTGCGGGTGATGACGGCGCGCAATGACGCGCCCATCCGCGAACCCCGTGGTTATCTGAGCGCCATCGCCCGTTCGCTGCTGATCGATAAATCCCGTCGCCGCGCCATTGAGCAGGCTTACTTGTATGCGTTGGCCCAGCGGCCGGAACCGGTGGATGTTTCGCCGGAAATTCGCTTGTCCATCATCGAGATGCTGATGGCGGTCGATAGCCTGCTAGATGAGCTGGGCCAGCGCACGCGGGAGATTTTCCTGGCGGTGCAGCTCGAAGGGCTGAGCTACGTGGCGGCGGCCGAGCGGTTCGGCGTGTCGGTGACCACGGTGAAGAATCATCTGATTCGCGCCATGACCCAATGCCTGTTGCTGGTGGATAACTGATGTCCTCGCCCCTGACCCTGGAGACGCTGGAAGCGGCCGCCACGTGGTACGTCCAGCTCAATGACGGTGCAGCCAGCGAAGCGCGCACGCAGGCGTGGCAGGCGTGGATGCAATCCAGTCCTGAACATGCGGCCGCTTGGTCGCGGGTTGAAAAACTTCAGCAGCAGTGGGCGATGATGCCGCAGCAGGCGGCGTTGTCCGGCCTGGGTGCAGCGCAAGCGCAACGCCGTGACGTACTGAAAATGCTCGGTATGCTGATGGCCGTTGGCGGCGGTTCATGGCTGGCCGTTGAGCAGGTGCCGTACCGCTCGATGCTGGCGCAACAGCGCACGGGCATCCGGGAACGCCGCTCGCTGCGCCTGGACGATGGCTCGCAACTGGAACTGAACGCCGACACCGCACTGGACATCCATTTCGACTCCAGACAGCGGCTGATCCAGCTACTCCGTGGCGAAATTATTGTGCAGACCGCCAAGGATCCCGCCCAGCGCCCCTTCATGGTTCAGACCGCGCAAGGGGGCGTGCGCGCGCTCGGCACCCGGTTCAGTGTGCGACAACTGCCCGAGCAAACGCGGGTCGGTGTGCTAGAGGCGGCGGTTGAAGTCAGCCCGCAGCGGCATGCCGATCACGCGCTGCGCCTGGAAACCGGCCAGCAGGTCACGTTCGATCGTGATCGGGTGGGCAGCGCCCGCCCCCTGCCAGCGGGTTCGACCGCCTGGGTGCAGGGAATGCTGAGCGTGGACGACTGGCGTCTAGGGGACTTCATCGAGGAGTTGGGGCGCTATCGCCCGGGCGTGTTGCGCTGTGCCGCAGAGGTTCAGGGGTTGAGCATTTCGGGCGCCTTCCGCATCGATGATACGGATACAGTGCTGGAAAACCTGGGCAAATCCTTGCCGGTAAAAGTGCGTTACCTGACGCGTTACTGGGCCAGCATTGAACCGGTGTGAACCTGCGTCGCAGAATCTTAACCGTAAACCTTGCTGATTTAGATTCTCATCCGTCAATGACATAAGCCGCGATATAGCGGGTTTCTGCCATGACAACGGAAGGATCACTGAATGCCCCCGCTTCCCCTCAAAACCCCGACGCTGCTGACGCGCGCCGTTCGCCTGGCCGTACTGGGCGCTTCCCTCGCCAGCCTGTCTGGCCTGGCGCTAATGCCGGTTCAGGTCATGGCTCAAAGCCTAAGCGCTTACCAGATCGCCCCCGGGCCGTTGGGTACCGCCCTGGCCCAGTTTGGTGTGCAAGCGGGGGTTACTATTTCGTTCGACACCGAGCAGGCTCGTCATCTCACAACGGCCGGGCTCAAAGGCTCATATAGCATCGAGGATGGGCTGTCGCGCCTGCTCGCCAACAGTGGACTGCAAGCGCAACGTCAGAGCAATGGCGGGTACGTTCTGGTCGCGAACAGCACCGACGATGCCCTGGAACTGGGGGCCACGCAGGTCACTACCAACCAGTTGGGAACCGTGACCGAAGGCACTGGCTCTTACACGCCAGGAACCATCGCTACGGCTACCCGCATGGTGCTGACCCCGCGTGAAACACCTCAGTCAATCAGCGTCATCACCCGTCAGCACATGGACGATTTCGCGCTTAACTCCATCGATGACGTGATGCGCCATACCCCAGGCATTACCCTGTCGACCCTGGACAGCGAGCGCACCAACTATTTCTCACGAGGGTTCTCGGTCGAGAACTTCCAATACGACGGCATCCCTACCTTGCGTAACTCGGCCTATTCATCCGGGCAAACCCTCAGTGACATGGCGATCTACGACCGCGTGGAAATCCTCAAGGGGGCAAGTGGCCTGTTAACGGGGGCCGGGGCGCCTGGGGCCACCATTAACCTAATCCGCAAAAAGCCTACCCGTGAGTTCAAAGGCAGTGTGGAACTGGGTGTGGGGAGCTGGGACAACTACCGTTCCCAGGTCGACGTCAGCGGGCCGCTGACCGACAGCGGCAACGTGCGCGGCCGCGCCGTGGCGGCTTACCAGGACAAGAATTCGTTCGTGGACCGCTATGAGCGCAAGACCAATGTGTACTTCGGTACCCTGGAAACAGACCTCGACGAAGACACTCTACTGACCGTGGGCTTCGACTACCAGAACAGCGACCCTCAAGGTTCTGGCTGGTCGGGTAGCCGTCCCCTGTTCGACCGCAGCGGTAACCGCATCGATGTAAAGCGCTCGTTCAACAACGGCGCCAAGTGGAGCAGTTGGGAGCAATACACCCAGAGCGTGTTCTCCACTCTGGAACACAATTTCGAGAACGGTTGGGTCGTGAAGGGCCAATATACCCACCAGTTCACTGGATATGACGCACCGATGGGTGCGATCCAACTGGGCCCATTCACTGCAAGCGGTCTGTCGACGCTCTATGCGAACAAATTCACCGGCCATACCCGTGCCGATTCTGGCGACATCTACGCCAGTGGCCCATTCAGCCTGGGCGGCCGTGAACACGAATTGGTGATTGGTGCCTCGGCCTCCAACTCCCGATGGAGGGGCAAGGACTATGGCTCCCCCATCCATGCCAACGGTCGCGTCGTCGACTTCTGGAACTTCGACGGCAACTTCGCAGAGCCGGATTGGGGCAAGCCGACCAGAATCATTGATGAAACCACTCGGCAAACCGCAGGCTACATGGCCGCGCGCTTCAACCTGACGGATGACTTGAACGTCTTCCTCGGCAGCCGCGTAGCCAACTACTGGCTGACAGGCGATAACAATTCCACTGAAACCGGCAAGGTCGTGCCCTACGCCGGCGTCACCTACGACCTGAACGACAACTTCACCGCGTATGCCAGCTACAGCGAAATCTTCATGCCGCAGGTGTATAACCGCGACAGTGAGAACAAGCTGCTTGAACCTGACGAAGGCAAGAACTACGAAATTGGTGTGAAGGGCGAGTTCTTCAACGGGGGGTTGAACACCAGCCTGGCCTACTTTGAAGTGCACGAAACCAACCGCGCAGAAGCAGATGCGCTGTACAACGCCAACCCGACCAACTCCGCCATTTCATATGCCTACAAAGGCATTACCGCCAAGACCAAAGGCTTCGAGGCCGAGCTGTCCGGCGAACTGGCCCCTGGCTGGCAGGCACAGGCTGGTTATACCCACAAAATCATCCGCGACGAGAATGGCGACAAGGTCTCGACCTGGGAACCCCAGGACCAAGTCAGCCTCTTTACCTCCTACAAACTCAAAGGGGCTCTGGACCGCCTGACCATCGGCGGCGGTGCACGCTGGCAGGGCAAGGCCTGGCAAGACGTATACAACAGTGGCAAGAGCCGTTACGAAGAGTTCTCCCAGGAAGCTTACTGGGTGGTTGACGCAATGGCCAAATACCAGATCACCGACAACGTCTCCGCGACGCTTAACGTGAACAACCTGTTCGACAAGTACTACTACACCAACATCGGCTTCTATAACACCGCCTACTACGGTGACCCCCGCAACGTAATGGTCACCACTCGCTGGGATTTCTGATTTCTGCGATCAAACCGGTTTCCTTCCTGCAGCTCATGCAACAAAGCCCTCGTATCGCTACGAGGGCTTCGTTTTTTCGCGGTGTGGAAACCCGGTCTTAGTGACCCGCGCTCTGCTCACCATCCACGTGCAGGATTTTACCGGTGACAAACTTGGCGCTGTCCAGGTAAACCACCGCCTGGGCAATGTCGCTGATCTCGCCCATGTGGCCGACCGGGTCCGGCGGCGACGTCTTCGGCGGTGAAAATAGGGGTCAGAGCATGTTTTCAATAATGGTGGTCTGACCCCTATTTCCACAAAACGAAGCCCTCGCAGAGATGCGAGGGCTTTGCTGTTTCTGGGGTTTGGTAGGGTTGGGGGTTGTCGCACATGGGCCTTGTCTTGATTGCGCTTGCTACGCGGCTTACCCATAGCCCTCCTGACTCGCTTGCTGCGTTCCTTGACCTTGTTCGTTAACCAATCAAACGACTTGATATAGATTTGTGGGGATTCCTCAGAGCCCGTCCCCTTTCCTCTCCCGCGCAGGGAAGCCCTACAAGACCCAAAGCTGGTAGTAGGCGCCCGACATTCTACGAAAAACCCAAGTTGTCGTAGACGGGGTAATGGCGTTTTGTATACTCTTGGCTCAGAGTGATAACATAATTCCGAGTGATTATTATTACTAGCACACACCTAGTGTGACTTTTTTGAAAGTAGCCCATCAATGGATGATATATGGTTCGAATAGAAGTTATAAGTAATTTAACAGAGTTCCTCAATCATATAGAAATTTCAATTGAGCAAAATCCGGGGCCTCGATGGTTTCGTGGAGCAGGGGACTACTCTCACGGACTTTCCCCATCGCTATTTCGACATCCTGATGTAAAGAATGGAAGCATAGATCCGATAGAGCTAGAGGGACGAGTTATAGCTAGACTGAAACAAACCAGTCCGCCTTTTTTGAGCGCGCCTCCGGTCACACCACTTGACTGGATGTTCATGGCCCAACATTTTGGTGTACCAACCAGGTTGCTCGACTGGTCTGAAAATCCTTTTATTGCATTATATTTTGCACTATCGAGTTCCAAAGGAAATAATACCCCATGTGTTTGGCTATTAGATCCTTTACAGTGGACGAAACAAGCGCTGAACAATATAAACCTACCTCGCATACCCGATCCAGCAGACAATGCAACTGTTAGATTTATTGAGAGCTTAACTGACGACCTCGCACCAAGGACCGATCCGATTGCGATTTATTCAAATCATACGAATCCACGAATAGTCGCTCAACGTGGGACTTTCACACTATTCGGACGGGGACTTACTGCCATGGAAAACACAACCTACGCAAAGAGTTGCATTACCTGCCTAATCGTAGCCGACCAAGTAAAACAAGAGCTATTTAAAAAAATACTATCTATCGGCTATACTCATTCGGTCATATATCCCGATTTATCGGGCTTAGGATCTGAAATAAAAACCAGCTTTGGATTTTAACTAATGAGCAAGTCTATGTTCGTTGTTCGCCCTTTTCAAGCAACTACTCTTTCATGGTGGCATTCAGAGCGAGACCAACTAGATCTATCTCCGCCATACCAACGCAGCCCCGGTGTTTGGTCTTCAACAGACAAAGCCTATTTGATTGACTCAATCATAAACGGATACGACATTCCAAAATTTTATATTGCCGACTTCAGCTACGTTAGCAGCAATTTAAATATAACTGGAAAGCCTTATGCAGTTATCGACGGACGGCAACGTTTTGAAGCGATATTTGAGTTTCTAGATGGAAAACTTAAGCTAAATAAAAACATGGTTTATCTAGGTGATGAGCCTGTAGATATTTCAGGAATGGATTATTTCAAGCTTAAAGAAAAACATTCAAAAATCGCACAGAGAGTGGAAAACTTTAACATTACCGTCATGTCGGTGATTACGAACCGAGAAGATATGATTAATGAGTTATTTGTACGCCTCAACCGCAACAAGCCATTAACTGGCGCCGAAGTCAGAAGCGCAATGACTGGAGAGGTTCCTAGGTTAATACGTGAAATTTCACAGACTAATTTTTTGACTAAATCTATTGCATTCTCTAACACTCGTAAACAAAGCGAAAACGTTGCAGCAAAACTTCTATTAATTGAGCATCGCGGCGGCTTTGTAGAAACTAAAAAAATAAACCTAGATCGTTTTGCATTGGAAGCTGCATTGACCGAAACGGAATTTTCGCTCAGTGCAGAAAGAGTTAAATCAAGCCTGACCGATGCCTTTCATATATTCAAAGAAAACGATCCTCTCCTGAAAAGCTCTGGAGTCATACCCGTTTATTATTGGCTAACGCGCAATATAGGAATAGTTAACCTTCGCGATCAAATTCTCAGTTTCGAAACTTTCAGAAATGCCAGCAAAAATCATCCCGCTGTTGTTGCATACAACAATGCAAGTCGAAGCACGAATGACCCCTTAAGCTATAAGCTTCGATATGAAATATTAAAGTCCTACATAACAAATGACGGAAACAGTCTCAAACTGGAGCAGGATATCCCAGGAATTTTAAATTTAGCGAGCTAGAGCTTTAGTTAAACACCAACATATTAAAGCCATAGAAAAAGAGGACATGTTTATTTTTCACGGTTGCAGCCATAGAAACATCAAGCTCTCCTTCATCCCGTCGCTGCCAAATCAGCGACCGGGACTGATACCCCGGCAAGATGCAGGCGCCTTTTTATGCCCGCAATTTCGTGCAATGGCGACTGTGTGTGGGAGACCTTCGGGCCTGTCGGGTTCCTGTATATCCGGTTTATCAACCTGCGCACAGCTGCCACCCATTCGCCTGATAACGAACGTGGCAGCTTTCACTTTGACATGAGCGTTTTATCCAGCCAAAAATCTGCATTTCCATTCAGCACGCCATGGCCATTCACCTCCCCAGAGGTGCCCAATGACCAATCCCCAAGACCTCAAAACCATCGGCCTCACGCCTGTCTCCATCCACTAGGACCAAGAATAATTCGGGGAAAGGACATGGTTCCTGGCTCAAATAAATATATAGACGCTAAATCAATCGTGGTCTGTCCCTGATTTTTCCCAGCAACAGCGATGCAGATGATGGTGCCGCAGCCCACGGAATGGACTGCACCTGACTGACAGTCAGGTATGCCCCGGTCATCGCATAGCTGCCTTCACCCGACTCAGGATCTCGCGGCGTTGGTTTCGTCAGCCAGCGCAACCTCCACCCGCCCACCGGCAACGGTGTCCAGGAGGCCGGATCATGAGATGCCCAAGCTCCTGGTCGTAAGGAGCCGTCAGTCCCGCGTGAGTGGACAACCCTCACAGGCCGCAGGGGCCTTGATCCCTGATAACACTCAACATTCTTGGCGGGATGACGTGGGGGGCTCAACACTTGGTCAATGAAGGGGGGGGGTGAATCGAAAGTAAGCGATCCATCACCTACACATTCAAAGCCGCCCATTGAAGCCTGATGCTGTGCTCCCGATCTCTTTACGGAGCCAGCACCTCATGATGCGTCCCGACGCCAAAGTCGAAAAAGTCTACCTC
>NZ_VJWO01000034.1:0-72673 GCF_014889455.1 Pseudomonas sp. K8 | reverse complement strand
CCTCTACCCCACCCGCCAACCTCCCCATCTCCACATACTTCGCCCGCCGACACTGCGCCTCCCGCCCCACCATACACGCCTCCTTGATCTCCAAACCCGCTGCGCCCACATCCAGCGCCAGCCCAACATAAGTGCCCTTGCCCAACCACTTCGACGTCTGCGAAATCGCCTTCAAGCGCTGTGCATACCCGGCGATCTCGCCTTTATTCAGATAGCTTTTGGTCGAAATCCCCAGCACCTTCTTCAGCGATTGACTGCCGCGCAATCCCGTGCCAAATCGTGCGGCACCGCGCAGTTGCGTGCCCAGCAGCGCCAGCAGCACTTGGCGCTGGCGGATAAACGCCTGGCGATCCAACCCGCCGGCTTTCAGGCGTTGATGCAGACGTTCGATTTCCTCCAACGTATTCACGACTTCATCCAGGTGTCGCGACCACGCCGATGTCGCACTGCCGATACCTATCGAGCCATACGTCAGAAGGCTCTGCAGCAGGTCGTAGTTATCGATCATCGTCTGTGCAGCCGCAGCGTCCAGCTCCAGGTTGCGATCAATTTCCTCGGCATAACGCACCCACCAGGATTCATTCCAGGAACAACTGACGCTCTCCGTGTCTGGAACAATCACCATCCGCCCCGGAATCACCCACCCACGGCGCAGGTGATGATTCAACACATCAAAATGGTCAGAGTGCTGGCGGCTCATGCCGTGGCCCATCAGCCAGGTTTTCAAACTGCTGTAGCTGATTGGCTTGTCGTTGATGTATCCCCGCGCCATGCCTTACATCCTTGATGCGATGAAGTTGGCGTCGAAATATAAGCAAGCAAACACCGCCCCGGCACAAGTCCGAGGGGGCTAAATCACATTTGGGAAGTTGCCTACGCAGAAGACGATAAGCACCTACAGAAAAGTGCTAATACCCGGTCATCTCCAGATACCCAACCCCGCCTTCAAACTGCACCGGTCCTTCCCAGTACGGAATATTCAGGTTCATCCAGGCCTTCGGGTTGACGGCATCGGTGGTGATATCCAGCTGCTTGCCGGGAATTTTCAGCGACCAGCGTGTGGGGATACGTCGCCCGTCGATGTCAGTGGTGGCCAGTGGCGTAAGCTGGATATCGGCGTTGTGCAGGGTTTGGGTATGGCCCTCGCGGTCGATCCAGGTGCCGGTGAGATAACCCGTGCCGTCCTTTTGCCTTACGCGAAACAGCATCAGCTGCTCGCCACGGTCCAGGTGCAGGGAAAACCAGTCCCAGCCGGTCTGGCCGGCGGCCAGGGGTTGGCTGCTCCACTCGCGGTCGAGCCAGGCCGGGCCCGTGACCTGGTACACCTTGCCGTCGAGGCTGACGCTGCCGTTGGCGGTGAAAAACGGCTGGCTGTAGTAGTACGAGGCCTGGCCTTGGTCGGACTTGCGGCTGTAGCCGTTGTCACCTTGCAGCACCAACGGGCGACTGGACGTCAGTTGCAAGTCGTAGGCGAATTGCGGGCCGCTGGCCTTGAGTTGCATGTCCGCCAAAGGGCCGGCGGCGCCTGGGCGGGTGGCGAAGCTCCAGTCGTCGATCCACGCACTGAACGGCGCGGCCCGGGCCCCGGCCTGGTCGACGCCGCCACGGGCGTAGCGCTCGGCGGCGTAGTGCCGGGTGGCCGAGGTGACGGCGGCGTGGCCGAGCCAGATCGTTGAGTCGTGCCAGCCCGGTTGCGTCGGCCCGGCCTTGAGGGCATTGCGAAACAAGGTCCATTGCACGCCGAACACATGGCCCTGGGCGTCTTGCAGGTTGGCGGTGACGTACCACCACTCGATGCGAAAACCGGCGTGAGGGCCGTGGTCCTCAGGAAAAGCGAAGACCTTGCCGGGCACCACCTGGGCAAAATCCGCCGCATCACTGCCCAGGCCGGCGAAACTTTCCTCGGGCGCGGGGGCTTTGTTACAGCCGCTCACCAGCAACAGAGCGAGGCACAGCAGCGCCTTAATCTTCATGGGCAAACGTCCTCAACAAATCCGCCGGGCGACTGCGGTACAACTGCCACAGCGGCCATGCCGACGCCAGCAACGTGGCCAGCAACGCCAGCCCCAGTAGTTGCGCCAGCTGCCAGGGAAAAATATGCAACGGCAGGCGCCAGCCAAATGCCTGCACATTGATCACCGCATCCAGGCACCACGCCAACAGCAACCCCAAGGGCAACGCCAGCAGCAGCGTCAGCACCGCGAGCAGCCAGGTCTGTCCCAGGTTGAGCAGCATCAATTGTCGGCGCGTCACGCCCAATGCCCACAGCGGGGCGAGTTGGCCGAGGCGGCTTTGGCTCTGGGTCAGCAGGCTGATGAACAGCGCCACGCCCGCCACGCCCAGCGTCAGGCTGTTCAAGGCGGCGGTGGCGGCAAAGGTGCGCTCGAACACTTGGCTCGACCAACCCTTGAGGGTCTGTTGGTCAACGATACGGCTGTCGTCCAAGGTGAACTCGCGCTGCACCTCATGCACCAGCGGCGCCACGTTTTGCGGCAGTACGCGCAGGTTGAAGCGCGCCGGCGACAGCGTCGGCCAATGCGCCAACAGGTGCTGCGCATTGACCAGCACGTGGCCCTTGGGGTTGCCATAGTCGGCGTAGATCCCCACCACCTGCGGCGACCACACACCGTCGGGCGTGGGGATGTTGACGGCGTCGCCCACTTGCACATTCAAGCGCCGCGCCAGTTGCTCGCTGAGCATCAGCGTGTCACTGCGCAGCAACTGGTCCCACGGCGCGATCACGGCTTCGAGCAACGGCCAGTGCTGGCGATAGGTCGGCGCGTCGACCACGCCAAACACATCCGCCGGCCAGCCCTGTAATTGCACGGCGACCTGCCAGGTGGGCAGCACCGCCTGCACCAGCGGTTGTTGCGTGAGCCAGGTATTCAAGCGGTCGGCCTGGGCCGGGGTGCTTGGGTTGAGGTACAGCTCGGCGGTGAGGCGTTGTTCCAGCCAATTGCTGAAGGTCAGGCGAAAACCCGAGGTCATGGAACCCGCGCCGATATTGGCCGCCAGCGCCAACAGCAACGCCATCAGCGCCAGGCTCAAGGCCGGCAACTGTTGGCGGCAGTCGGCGAGAAACCACTGCCCGAGCACCGAGCGGCTGCGTCCCAGCAGCGCTTTCAACAGCGCATTGAGCAGCACCGGCAGCCCCAACGCGGCACCGAGCAGCAAGGCCGCCATCAGCACAAATCCGGCAGCCAGGCTGTTACCCCACCATAGCGCCAACAACGCGATCAGCAACGCCGCACTCGCCACCCGGCCCTGACGCCGCAACCAGCGCCCATGGGCCTCATGCCAGGCCTGAGGGTTGGCCAACGCCAGCAACGGCAAGCGCGCCGCGCGCCACACACTGCCGGCCCCGGCGAGCAACGCCCCGAGCAGGCTCAGGCCCAACCCGGCGAGCCACCACCACGGGCTGAGGCTCAACTGCCCTGGCACTTCAGCGCCGTACAGGCCGCGCAGGCTGGCGGCCACATCCGGCAGTAAGACACTGGCGAGCACATAGCCGCTGGCGACACCGAGCACACCGCCAAGCAGGGCCAGGGCGCCCAGTTCCATGCCCAGGCCGAGGAGCAACATCCGCCCGCTGACCCCGCAAGCACGCAAGGTGCGCAGCAGCCCGCGCCGCTGTTCCAGGGCCAGGCCGATGGCGGCATGGACGATAAACAGCCCGACCACAAAGGATAAAAAACCCAGCGCATCCAGGTTCAGGTGAAAGCTTTCGGTGAGGCGCGCGAGGTTATTGTCCTGCGCCTGTTTGAGTTGCAGTCCGGCCGGCGGCGTGGGATGGGTGGCGGCGAACGATGTGTCGAGCAACAACCGCGACAGGCGCCCCGGCATGTCCAGCAACGGTTGGGCAAAACCGATGTCGGTCAGCAACAGGCCGGGGGCCATGTCCGCTTGAACCTGCAACGGCGGCAAGGCTTGCCCGCTGGCCGTCAGCGGCCGCTCACCGGCCTGCAACCCCAGCGCCTGCAAGGTGTGTGGAGCGATCCAGGTGCGCCCCGGCGGGTTGAAGAACGCGACCATTTGCGCCTGGCTCAAGCGCTGCCCCGCCACCGCGCCGCTGCCGGGCAGCGACACCGGATCGATGCCCATCAATTGCAGGCGCCGGTCCTCATGCCCCTTGAGCAGTACCCGCCCTTGCACCACCGGCGACACCGGCCAGCCAGCGCGGCGCAACTGGGCAAACAGCGCCTGGGGGAAGCTGGCACCGTCGGGCATGCTGAGGCTGGCCTGGGGTTCGCCGCCGATCAACTGACTGGCTCGGGCGTAGCTGTCCCGCGCCTGGCTGTTGAGCGCTTGCACCCCGGTCAGCAGCGCGGTGGCCAGCCACAGCCCGGTCAGCACACTGAAAAACTGCACGGGGTGGCGCCGCCAGTGGCTGAGCAACGCGCGTAAAGTCCAATAGAGCACCGCCATCTCAGCCGACGTCCGCAGGCAGCACGTGGCCGCGGTGCAACACCACCTGCCGGTCGAGCCGTGCGGCAATGCGCGGGCTGTGAGTGACCATCAACAAGCTGGTGGGAGTGTCGCGCAACAGGTCCAGCAGCAGTTGCAGCACCTCATCGCTGGTAGCCTCATCCAGATTGCCCGTCGGTTCATCCGCCAGCAGCAAGCCGGGTCGAGACGCCAGCGCCCGCCCCACTGCCACCCGTTGCTGCTGGCCGCCGGAGAGTTGTTCCGGGTAGCGCTTGAGCAGATCCCCCAGGCCCAGACGCTCGACCAACTGCGCTTGCCAACGCGGATCAAAGCGCCCCGCCAGGCGCGCCTGGAACGCCAGGTTGTCGTCGACGCGCAAGCTGCCGATCAGGTTGAACTGCTGGAACACCAGGCCGATCTCAGTGCGCCGCCAATCGGCCAACTGCCGCTCGCTCATCTGATCCAGACGCTGCTCACCCACGCGGATACTGCCGCCGTCGACACGATCCAAGCCGGCCACCAGGTGCAACAGCGTGCTTTTCCCGCTGCCGGACTCGCCCATTAGCGCCAGGCTGCCACCCTGCGCCAAGTGCAGATCAACCCCGGCCAATACCGTCAGCGGGCCCTGCGCAGTGACGTAGCATTTATGGACACCTTGCACTTGCAACATGGGAACGCTCGCTCGCCAATGGACAGCAATCGAGGATAACGGCTGACCGCCCTCGCCACGCAAATTTTTCACATACATTTCACCGGTTACCTACCGACCACCGAATAAAGTGCCGAACAAGCGTCAATAACGCTCAACTTATTAGTTGTCGGCACACATAACTTTTAACGCTCCGGTTTTCAGCAAAAAGACAGCAACTGTATGACAGGCTCTTGCTCCACTACGGGCCCAGTCAAACGGTTGTGCCTGACTAATAAAAAGCTGCCTGACATCCCCACGGTGAATAGTGTGGTTAACCTGACCCTGACCAAACCGCGTTCGTATCAAGCTCGGGCAAAACGCCTGAAAAAACTCTGGCTGGGCACGACAGCGCTCGCCCTGTTCGGCACATTGCTGACAGGTTTGCTGGCCTGGCCTGTATCGCCACCGGACCTGAGCACGGCCAATCGCCTGCTGACCTCAGGTCTGCTGGCTAATTGGCGCGATGGCAATCTGGTGGTGCTGGTCCGCCATGAAGAACGCTGTGACCGTTCCTCCAATCCTTGCTTCGGCCCCGCCGATGGCCTGACGATCAACGGCACCCAACAGGCCGTCGAAATCGGCAAAGCCTTTAAAATACTGGGCATGGAGGGTACAGACGTGTTCAGCAGCCCGACCACCCGCACCGCCCAGACCTCGCTGTTCATGTTTGGCAAGACCGAACTGTCGCCAAGCCCGCTATCGATCTGCGGCGATGCCATGGGTGAGGAAATTCTCAGCCACAAGCAACCCGGGCACAACTTTTTGCTGATTACCCACAGCGCCTGCATCAGCGACATCGAACGGGACCTCGGCTTCCCCCACGCCAAATCCACCGAATACGGCAGCGCGTTATTCGTCAAGGTGCTGGGCAACGGCAAGCTCAAGGCCGTGGGCATTATAAACAGCGGAGACTGGCCAGAGGCGCTCAAGCAACTTTAGACACTTTTACCTACACAAGAGGCAGATGTTCAGCCAAACGACAGCCAACTTCTGGCATGTTTAACTGCGCCTGTTAGTTAAGGACGTCATGAATACTTTCAGCCCATTAGTGAACACTGTGACCTTTTATCGCACTTTTTCCTTACATCCTTTTCCTGCACTTAAACGTCAAGGAGCGACGTTCGCATGACCCGATTCAAACCCCTTCCCTTACTGCTACTGGCCTTCATCGCGTTTTATCTCCTACCCCTGGGCCTGCACGGTCTATGGATACCCGATGAAACCCGCTACGCCCAGATCAGCCAGGAAATGCTCATGAGCGGCAATTGGACCGCACCGCATTTCATGGGCGTGCGTTATTTTGAAAAACCCGCCGCCGGCTACTGGCTGATCGCCCTCGGTCAGGCGGTGTTTGGCCAGAACCTGTTCGGTGTGCGGATCGCCTCGGCGTTGACCGGCGGCCTGAGCGTGCTGCTGGCCTACCTGATCGCCCGCCGCCTGTGGAACGACCCGCGCAAAAGCTTCGCCTGCGCCCTGCTCTACTTGAGCTTCGGCCTGGTGGCGGGGCAAGCCGGCTACTCCAATCTTGATCCGCAGTTCACCTTCTGGGTCAACCTCAGCCTGGTAGCGCTGTGGTTTGCCCTCGACAGCCGCACCCCGCGAGCCCGACTCGGCGCTTGGGCCGTGCTGGGGCTGGCCTGCGCGATGGGCTTCATGACCAAGGGCTTCCTCGCGTGGCTGCTGCCAGTGCTGATTGCCGTGCCTTATATGCTCTGGCAGCGGCGCCTGGGTGAGTTGCTGCGGTACGGCCCCCTGGCGATCGTCGTGGCAGTCCTGGTGTGCCTGCCGTGGGTGTGGGCGGTCCATGTGCAGGAGCCTGACTACTGGAATTTCTTCTTCTGGCACGAGCACATCCGCCGTTTTGCTTCGGGCACTGCACAACATGCGCGGCCGTGGTGGTTCTTCCTGCCGATCATGGTCGTCTCGTGCCTGCCCTGGGCGGGGTTGCTACCGACCACGCTGCACCAGACCTGGAAAGAAAAGCGCCAACCGGCGACGGCCTTTCTCGCCCTGTGGATGCTGCTGCCGCTGGGCTTCTTCAGCCTGAGCAGCGGCAAGCTGCCGACCTACATCATGCCGTGCCTGTTACCGCTGGCGTTGTTGATGGGGCATGCCTTGATCGATGTGATGCAGCAGGGCAAAACCCGCGCGATCTGCATCAACGGCCTGCTCAACTTCGTGCTTGGCATGGCCGCGATGGTGACGTTGATCTGTCTGCAGATCGGCGACCCGCTGTACGGCAACAGCCACGCGGAGATGTTCAGCCTGTCGTTGACCTTCATTGTGCTGCTGGGCTGGGTGCTGACCAACCTGCTGCAAGCCTTTCGCCCGCTGACACTCTGGGCGACGCCGGCCCTGGGCATCGGTTTGCTGGTGCTACTCCTGCCAGCGGGCATGCCGGCGCGGATATCGAATAACGAAATGCCCGATCAGTTCGTGCTTGAACACCTGGATGAACTGCAGCAAACCCAAGCACTGCTGAGCAACGAGTTAGGCTCGGCATCCGCACTGGCCTGGCGCCTGAACCGGTCGGATGTCGCGTTCTATGACACCGAAGGCGAGCTGCAATATGGCCTGCAATACCCAGATACCATACACCGCAAGGTCGGGCTGGATGACGTCCAGTCGTGGCTGGCCGAAGCCCGCCGCCAAGGCGCGGTCGGGGTGCTGATGCGCGTCAGGAGCACCAGCGAACACCTTGAGGAAGGGCAACTGCCACCCGGCGGCAAGCGCTATCGCAAGGGCGACCTGGTGCTCACCCTTTATCCAAAACTCCCTTAGGAACCGTCCATGAGTGTCTGGAAAACCGAACGTGGCGCCCTGCTGCTATTGCTGGGCGTGTCGGCCCTGCTCCTGCTGCTGGGCCTGGGCAGTCGCGACCTATGGGGGCCCGAAACCCGTTGGGCGAACATCGTCGTGCAGATGCTGCAAAGCGGTGACTACTTCGATCCCTACCTCAAAGGCACGCCGTATTACGACAAGCCGTTGCCCTCCTACTGGCTGATCAGCGGGTTCGCCAACCTGATGGGTGGCCTGGGGCCGTGGTCGTTGCGCCTGTCGTCGGTGATTGCCGGATGGTTGAGCATCTGGCTGGTGTACCTGATCGGCGAGCGCCTGTTTCGCAAAGGCACCGGGCTGATTGCCGGGTGGATGCTCGCCACCACCTTCTACTTCCTGTTCTGGGCGCGCGTGGCCACGGCGGATGTGCTCACGGTGTGCGGCGTGCTGGCGGCGGTGTGGTGGTACTGGCGCGGGCCGGATGACACACGGTTGTGGCGTTACACGGTGTTTTTCCTGCTGTTGGCCGCGACCTCGCTGTTCAAGGGCTTGATCGGTTTTGTGCTGCCAGGCCTGGTGCTGCTGCCGCATCTGCTCAGCGAGCACCGCTACAAACGTCACCTCAACCTGCGTCTGGTGCTGGCCCTGCTGATTGCCGCCGGGTGCTATGCCATCCCCTTCGTGCTGTCGCACTTCTACGGAGCGCCGACCTACGGCGAAAGCGGGCTGGCTCTGGTATTCCGCGAAAACGTCGTGCGTTTCTTCGACCCCTTCGACCACATGGGGCCGATCTACACCTATCTGATCTACCTGCCCGCCTACACCCTGCCCTGGGCACCGTGCTGGTTGCTCGGCCTGTGGCTGGCCGTGCGGCATTGGCGCCAGACCCCGCCCAACGTGCGCTGGCTGGTATGGGGCCTGGGCCTGCTGTTCGTGTTCTTCACCGCCAGCGGCAGCCGCCGCAGTTACTACGTGCTGCCGCTGGTGCCGTTCGCCCAGTTGCTGGGAGCCTGGTGGCTGAGCGAACGGCTGGCGAAAAAAACCGCCAGCTGGCCGCGCTGGCAGAAAGGCTTTGGCATTGCCGCCGCACTGATGCTGTTGGTGCTCGGCGTGGTGTACCCGTGGACCAACGGCAACGGCGGCGTGACGCGTCTCGTCGAGGACGTGCAAGCTCAAGCCGAGAAGACCGCGCCATGGAACCAATGGCAAATGGTGCTGGTGGAAGTCGATAACAAACTGCCGATGTACCTGCAAAACGGCGGTCAGCCGTTCTACTACGTCGCCGAAACCCAGGACTTCCCCCGCCAGGGCGACAGCGCTGCGTTCATGACCTGGCTGGAACACACCAGCGGCCGCCGCTTCGATCCGCAACACACGATTATCATCGCGCAGTACTCCAAGGACGATCCCACGCCCCTGGCCTACCTGGGCGCGGATCATCAGGTGATCACCACCCAGCCTGACAATGGCGAGCGGCTGTTTCACCAGCGTGCGGGGGGGAGCGTGGCGTTTATCCCGATGTCGCGCTGACCTGCCCGCCCCTGGCGCTCGACGACAGCCAAAGCCACACGCTGTTGGCGCCGCAGGGGTTGCCGCTGCGGCGCCGAACATCCCTCACCGGCTCACTGATAGGGAATCAAGCGATCGCGGTCCAGGTCTCGCATCAGGTCGCCGAGCATTTCACTCTCGCTGCGCGGTTCGGTCATGGGGATGTACCAAGTCGTGGCCGTCCAGCCGCCACGCTTGTAGGCATAGGTTTTCAGCAGTTGACCGTCCTTGAACACCGAGCCATGCAATTGCCGCTCGTAGGTGTAGGGCACTGGCACGGTCAGCAGCGTCAGAGCGCCGAGTACTGCGGGGAGCACTCCGGCCCCTTTACCGCCACTCTGGTCGACCAACAGGCTGTAGCCGGTCTTGCTGAAACCACCATCGAGAAAACTGAAGGCGCCTGTATCACGCAGCAACTGGATGACTTCGCGCTGCTTTTGCTGATCGAACCGGGATTCGGGCGGCGGCATGGTGACGCTCATCGGCACATAGGCGCGCTGGGCTTTGTAGTCCAGGGGTTTGAGGGCGGTGCCGCAGCCGCCGAGCAACAGCACGGCAGCCATTAAGGTGATCCTGATCATTGCGTGTGCTCCACAGGCAGTAGGCCATCACGTTGTACATCCTGGGCAAAGGCGCGGGTGATACGGTTTACGTTCTCTTGCTGCATCCCGCCGCTGCCATCGAGCAGCCAAGTGTATTTGTGGGTCACGTTGCGATAGCTGTATTGCTTCAACAGCTTTCCATTCTGTTGCAGGGAAAACTCGGTGGTGGTGTCGATACTCTGGGACAAGGGCAGCAGAAACAGCGTCGCCGTACTCAGCAGAATTACCGGGAAAGGTGGCAACTCGCGCTGGCTATTGAAGCGGATCAACACCGAATAATCCCCTTCCTTGCCTTGGCCGGTTTCGACACTGCGAAACACTCCGGTTTCGCGTAACTGGTTACGGATTTGCGCGGCATTCAGCGGGTCGTCGACCATGACATGGATCGGCTTGAGGTAGTCCTGACCGTCGGGCAACGCGCGCTCTGGCAGGGTATTGGTGGCCGCACAGCCAGTCAGCAGCGCCAGGACGCCCAGGGTAATAACGCGGTTCATGGACGCATCTCTTGAGGGGTGTTCTGGCCCGCAGCGGTAGACGGCGGCGCGATGATATGCGGGGCGGCGCTGCGATAATCCAGCGGTATCAACTCCAGCGCCGGCAAGCGCGGAACCGATTGTCGCGCGATCGGATCATCGCGACCTTGCTGGTCGCGCCAACGGAAGGCGCACAGGGACGCCCCCAGGCACAGCGAGCGAAATTCACCGAGGTAATAGGCCTTGCCGGCTTGCAGGCGCATCGGCAGGTTGAACTTCTCCCGAGCCTGGACCGAGGTGTAAGTGGTGCCCAGGGTGGGTGAATAGGTGCTGGAGAAGAATTGGAAATCATAAAACTCATAATCTCCCGGTTTGAGCGGCAGCACGAACACACTGGCGACGCCGGTCTGGTCCTTCACATCCTGAGACGTTTCCCGCCCGACACCGACCCATATACCCGCGGCCCCGAAGGCGGAGCCACGCTTGCGAAACAACAGGCGCTGGTTGGGTGCGGGAGACGCCTTGAGGTTCTGCGGGCCGATGGAGCCCACAAGATAAGCCACCGGTTCTTCGGGGCCGGGTTGCAGCGGCTGACTGACCAGCGACGCGGGCTGGGTACCGCAGCCCGCCAAGGCTGCAGCCATTAAGAGCAAGGCCAAAGGCCTGGAAAAGCAAAACATGTCGAATCCTGAACGCGGGCAAAAAGGGAGCTGCAGACGCCACAGGAAAGACATGCAATGAGCCATCCTGGCGCTGCGCCTCGCGTCACTGCGAGGGGGGCGAATGGTACGGGACGGATGAGGGTTTGACCACCCGCTCACCCCCCAGGCTTTCCAGCGCAGCCCTACCAGCGCCCCGTCGCCAGGCTGTACGGCGAAAACTCCGCAAACCGCCACCTCAACGCCAACGCCGCCGGGCGGCGGACCACCTGTTCCACCGTGACCGTCCACAACCGCTGCGCGCCCTCGAACCGCGCCACCTCGGGGCCGTTGAGGATCAACGAAGTGTGCCCGGCCAGGTGCATCACGTCGCCCGATGCAAAGTCGATGAACAACAACCCCGCCACCGGGTTGGCGTGCAGGTTGCCCAGGGTGTTGAAGAACAGGTTGCCGGCAAAGTCGGGGATGGTCAGCAGGTCGCCCTCCACGCGCACGAAGCCGCGGTTGCCGCCGCGATGGGAGACGTCCACCGAGCGTTCGCCGTCGATGTCCACATAGCTGGCGACGAAGAACGTGTCGGCGTTGCGGATCATTGCGCGCGCGGCGTCATCCAGGCGGTTGCTGCGCTCGGCCACGCCCCCGGGTTGGCGGGCGATCCCATCGACAGGGCGCAGTTGGATGTATTTGGGGCAATTGCCGAAGGACTGAACCACATCGACCGCAAACCCCTCGGCATCCAGCGCGCCGACCCGGCCATTCAGGCGATTGCGGCGGCGCGTGTCGAGGTCGATGCCGAGCAAGCCGACGGCGGCCCCTGGCTGCAGGGCGGAGCGCGCCGGGTCGCCGCTGCCGGGCAGGCTGTCGATCTGTAAGGTGTGCGGGTCGGGTGAATGGGCAAACCCCGGCGCGCCTTCGATCATCGTCGCCCAGGGCATGCCATGCGCGTCCACCACGCCGAGCATCAGGTATGGCAACAGCGGATAGAACCCTCGGTGTTGCTCGAGCAGATGATCACGGATCACCTTGGCGCCAATCATGTCCATACGCTCGGCGGCGCCGGCGCTGGCTTGCATCTGCCGTTCGCCGGCGTGCCAGGGGGAGTGTTCGATCAGGTTCATGGCGATCACCTCGTGTCAGATAGCCAGATGCTGCGCCCCGCCACGCGGCGAGAGAATACCCACGTTCGGCAATCGAGCATTACGCCAACTGAAATGCCGGATGCTCGCGCAACGCCGCCACGCAGTGATCGACAAAACTGCGCACGCGCATCGGCGCCTGGCGGCCTTCGCGGTAGACCACGTTGACCGGCAACGGCGCCAGCTCGTAGGCGGGCAGGACGCGGCGCAATTGCGCGCTGACCAGGTGCTCGTGAACCGGGTAGCTCAGGCACCGGATGATCCCCGCGCCATGCACGGCCGCATTGATCGCACCTTGCACCGAGGTGCAGCGCAGGCGTGTACGCGCCTTGAGGTGGGTATGGGGGAAATCCCAGTGGACCTGATCGGCGCTGGCGATCAGGCGATGCTGCTTGAGCTCGTGCGGGTGCGCGGGTTCGCCGTGGGCCGCGAGGTAATCGGGGCTGGCGCAGAGGACCTGCCGCACCTGGCCGACTGGCCGCGCGATCAGCGACGAGTTGGGCAACGCACCGACCAGGATCGCCACGTCCAGCCCCTCTTCGTGCAGGTTCGGGTAATAGTCGTGGTAGCGGGCTGTCAGGAACACATCGGGATGGCGATCCATATAACCGGCCAGGATCGGCGCCATCACATACCGGCTGAACAGAAACGGCAGGAACACCCGCAGATTGCCCTGGGCCTGCACATGCGAGCCGTTGGCCGAGGCTTCGGCGGCGTCCACGGCCGCCAGCAGGCGGACACAGTCGGCGAGGTAGGCACGGCCGGCTTCGGTGAGGCGGACACCCCGCGTACTGCGTTGCAGCAACGCCACCTGCAGACGTGCTTCCAAGCGCGCCAACGCGCGCACCAGCGTCGCGCCGGACACCCGGGCGCTGCGCGCCGCCGCCGCCAGGCTCGGTTGCCCGGCCAGCGCCGCAAACAGCTGCATATCGCGATAGCGCTCCATCAGTTCGGCCGCTGCGACGCTGGGTTCAGGCCACGGTCCTGCGCGAAATGCTGGGTGAGGAAGTCGACAAAGGTTTGCACCTTCGCCGGTACGCGGGCGCCCTTCTGGAACACCACCTGGATCGGCAGCGGCGCGGGCTCGAACGCGCCGAGGACAATCTCCAGTTCACCGGCCGCCACCGCCGCCGCCACTTGATAGGACAGCACCCGGGTCATGCCCCAGCCGATGCGCGCCAGGTTGATCGCGGCGTTGTTCGCCGTGACCACCAGGCGCGGCTGGATGGGCACCGTCAGTTCCTGCTCGCCGTCGACGAATTGCCATGCGCTGATCAATTGGCTGGCCGACGACGTAGCGATTTTGGCCTCACGCAACTGCGTGGGATGTTGCGGCCGCCCGTGCCGGTCGAGATAGCCGGGCGACGCACACACCACTCGCCGCACTTCACCGACCTGGATCGCCTGTTGCCCCGGCTCCTGCAGATGGCCGATACGCACGGCCACGTCGACACCTTCGTCGGTCATGTTCACCACGCGATCGACCAGCAAAGCGTTGATGTTCACCAGAGGAAAACGATCGAGGTACGCCCCCAGCAACGGCGCCACATACAGCTCGCCAAACAGCACCGGGGCGGTCACGGTCAGTTGGCCGCAGGGGATGGAGTAACTGCCCGCCGCCGCTTCCTCGGCTTCATTCAGCTCGGCGAGGATGCGTCGACAATCTTCCAGGTAGCGCTGGCCGGCTTCGGTCAGGTGCAGGCTGCGAGTGGTGCGCGCCAGCAGTTGGGTGCCGATGCGCTGTTCCATCGCGGCAATCGCCCGGGTCACGCTGGGCGGCGAGGTTTTCAGGCGGCGTGCGGCGGCGGCGAAGCTCTCCTCCTCGGCCACCGCGAGGAACACCTGCATTTCATGAAAGCGGTCCATCGGTGTCCCTCTTGAAGGTTACTGTGATTGCAGGCCCACCGCCGTGCGTGGCATGCCGACAAACCCCGGCAAGGCTTCGATACTGGCCAGCCAGGCGCGTACTTGAGGGTAGTCGGCCAGCGACACATTGCCTTCCGGCGCGTGAGCCACGTAGGTGTAGAAAGCGATGTCGGCAATGCTCGGCTGCTCACCGACCAGGAAGCGGCTTTGGCCCAACTGCTGCTCTACCAATTGCAACAAGGCGTGGGAGCGGCTGATGGCGGCGACGGTATCGACATCCGCGCCAAACACCACCGCCAGCCGCGCGGTCGCCGGCCCGGCGTGGAGCTGACCGGCGGCGGCCGACAGCCAGCGCTGCACACGCGCCTGCCCCAGCGGGTCGCTCGGCAGCCATTGGCCGTTGCCGTACTTGCTCGCCAGGTACAGCAGAATCGCGTTGGAATCGGCGAGTACGGTGCCGTTGTCATCGATCGCCGGCACTTGGCCGAACGAGTTGATCGTGTCGACGAATTCAGCGGTTTTGTGCGCGCCTTGCTTGAGGTCGACCAGGATGAATTCGCTGGGCAGGCTCAACAGCGACAGCATCAGCTCGACCCGGTGGGAATGGCCGGACAGGGGGAAACCATAGAGTTTGATCGCAGGCTGGGACATGAAAGGCTCCAAAGAAGTGGGGGTCTTGACGCCAGGCATGTTCCGCCGTGGCGCCTATCGATGGAATCACCAGGATTTACAATCGAGCATTTCACGCGGTGAAACAATCACCGACAGTCCATCGCCTGGCCGTCAGCGCTCTTGCAGCCGATCGCGCAAAAACCGATGGTTCCTGGAAAACAGGCGCCGGTAGGTGAGCAGCACCGCGCCGACCGTGCCCAACGCCGACGAGGCGGCGATCAGAAACATGATCACGATCTGGTAGCGCACCGCATCCACCGGGCTCTCGCCCGCCAGCACCTGGCCGGTCATCATGCCGGGCAGGCTGACAATGCCGACCACGGCCATCTGGTTCAGCGTCGGGATCATCCCGGCGCGCACCGCCTGGCGGATCGCTTCCTGCGCCGCTTCCCAGCGTGAGCCGCCGAGGGCGAGGATCATCTCGATGGTGTTGCGGCCCGAGGTCAGTTCCTGGGTCATGCGCTCGATGCCCAGGGACACGCCGGTCAGGGTATTGCCGAGGATCATGCCGAGGATCGGGATCGCGTACTGCGGCTCGTACCACGGGTGGATGCGAATCACCGCAAACAAGCCCACCGCCGTGACCAGCCACGAACTGCCCCACACCGAGACGATGCTGTCGATCCGTTGCCCACGGTAAGTGCGCCGCCCGCGCCCCGCCGCCGACAGGCCGGCAATCAGGGTCATCGCGCACATCAGCGGCAGCACCACGTACCAATAGGCGAACGCGAACACCCAGCCCAGCAGATAACCGATCGCCAGCAGTTGCACCACGGTACGCACGGCGGCCCACAGCAACTGGCGCTCCAGGCCCAGGCGCAACGCCAGCGACAGCGCGCCGTTGATCAGGATCAGCGCGGCGGCGATGGCCATGTCCAGCGCGGTCAGGTTCTGGTAGTTCATGCTTGGGTGGCTCCGCTCAGCACACCGGCGCTCATGTGCAGGTGGATGTCACTCATGCGTTGGGCCTGTTCCAGGTCGTGGGACACCCAGACATACGCGCGGGTCGGGTCATCGGCGAACCAGGCATCGATCAGCGCTTCGACATCACGCGAGGACGCGGGGTCGAGGGCGGCGGTGGGTTCATCCAGCAACAGCACCTCGGGGTTGAGCTGCAGGGTGCGGATCAACGCCACCACCTGGGACTCGCCGCCCGACAGGTCACTGGCATTTTTTGCCAGGAAGTCCGGCGACTTGCCGGCATGCTGCAGCAGCGCGGTGACGGTCGCCAGCTCGAAATGACGTTTACGCAGGCTCTTGAGGCTGAACGGGAAACGCAGGTTGTCCAGCACGGTGCCGTCGATCAGCGCCGGGCGTTGGGACAGGTAGCAGATGCGGCTGCGGTACTCGGGAATGTCTGCGTTAGCGATCGGCCGGTGATTCCACAGGACCTGCCCCGATGTGGGCGCGTCCAGCAACGCCAGTGCGCGCAGGAACACGCTCTTGCCGGAACCGGACGCGCCGGTGATCGACACGCGGTCGGCGCGGTGCAGGGCGAAGTCAGTGGGCTGGAGCAAGACCGCCAGGCGACGCTCATCCCGGCGCGCCAGGGCGCGGGTTTCGATCAGTGCGCTCATGGACGCGAGGCTCCTCATGTTTCGGTCAGGCGCAATGGTGAAGCAGGCGCGCAGGCTTTTCATAGCAAAAGTTCAAGCGATGGCGACCGGTCCCGTGGCGGGCGCCTTGCAATCACCCCCTGCCCTGCCTATATTTGCCGCCTGGCGCTCTCTACGCCACCCTCCGCGGAAAGGGCTGCGCCCAAGACAGTGAAGCACTCAATCATTTCTACGACTCCCAACCTTAAAGCGGAAAAGGTGTGTGCAAGGAGCTCGTATGTCGCAACGCCGCGTATCCTCGACCACTGATGGCCGTCTCAACCTTGAGCAGCAGCGCAAGCGCGCCAAGGAACTGTTGCCGCGCCTGAAAAGCGAAAACCCCGACGCCACCTTGTCCCAGGCGCAATGGCAGATCGCCAAGCAGCTGGGTTTCAGCAGTTGGCCGCAGCTCAAGGCCCATGTCGACGCCATCGACTTCGCCGCCCGCCATCCCGATTTCGCCGCCAGCGATGAAGCCCGCACCAGCCATTGGCGCTGTGGCAACGACATTGCCCACAGCCTGCAACTGGCGGGGTTCAAGGGGCACTTCCAGATGCTCACCGACCCGCTGTGCATGGGCCCGGTTCGCGACCTGCCCCGCGAGGCATTCCGCGCCATGCGCAGCAGGTTCATCAGTCACGCCTTTGCCCTGGGCGAAGCGGATGTGGCGCGCCGTGTCGCCGACGAATACAACCAACTGGAAACCTTGGCCAGCGCCGAACACAGCGTGCTGTGGTGCGAGGCGGATGCGTATGACCAACTGTTCCTGATCCGCGCCCTGGCCGCTCTTGACCAGGCACCGCGCAAGCTGGAGCTGATCGAGGTGGACCGCATCCCGGGGGTAGAACGGTTTATCGGCATTGGCCAACTGGCCCCCGATGTACTGGCGTGGTTATGGCCGCAGCGGCGCCTGATCGATGACGAGGCGGTGCAGTTGGCCAAACAGGCGTGGTCGGCGTATTGCGCCAGTTCCCCGGTGCAGTGGGCGGAACTGGCCCACGGGACGCACACGGCGCTGCCCTTTCTTGCACGCGCTTTACTGCGCCAGTTGCAGGAGTTGCCCGGCAGTCAGGATGGCTTGTCACTGACCGAACGCCTGTCCCTGGCCTACATCGCCGAAGCGGGGCCGGTAGCGTTCGGGCGCGTGTATGCCGAGCTGATGGCCAAGCGCGAACCGCTGCCGTTCCTCGGCGACATGATGTTCCATGCACTGCTGCGGCCGTTGATCGACGGCGAGCATCCTTTGTTGACGGAAACCGAGGCCCATCTTGAATGGCCTCGGCGGGTGCTGGCGCTGACAGCGCTGGGGCACACCGTGCTGGGCGGCGATGCTTATTGGCTGGACCACGCCAGCCATGAACGCTGGGTCGGCGGTGTTTGCCTGAGGCCCGGCCAATCGCATTGGGCCCTTGATGAACAGCTGTCGCCGGTATGGCGGCCTTGATTCGCGGAGGGGGGATTTCGTCCGGACCGGACATAATATCTGTGAGGCCCAGTGCAAGGCGGTCGTGCCTTGTGTGAGCTGAAGCAGCGGGTATTGCTGTTGCAGAAGTGACGGCGAAGGCTCAGACCTTAACATTCTGCCGGATATTCCAGCCGAACTTCACTGGCCCACCGTCCTTGGCGCCGTCGGCCTTCTGCGGCTGGTAGCTGACGTCGACGCTGGCGAAGTTCAAGGCGATGCTGTCGTAGAGCGCCTCATCCTTACTTTCAGCAGCGGTGCCGTAGGACACCACCATGACTTCCTTCAGGGTGATCACCAGATACTCCACCGGGCTGGAACCGCCCGCCTTGCGCACTACCAGTCTTGCTTCGGGATAATGCTTGCCGGTCGCGCAGGCCATCATCAGCAGGCATCTTTATTGAAAACCATTGGGAATTCATCAAGCGGTACATGCCAGTAATCGGAGCAGACATTCTTGTCGCATGCACCTCAATAGGATTGACGGCGATCCTGACAATGCTCACCTATCTCTCGACGTCCCCCATTGGTTTTGCTACCAAGACATCATTTTTCGGCGCTACGGGGCTTGGTGCAGTATTTGCCCTTGCCAAATACGAAGTGTTATACGGACGCATCCACTGGGTCTGGCTGAACATGGCGATATACCTCATCTGCCTGCTGGTATCACTTCCCGCAATCGCCTACCGCCCCAACGCTTATCTCTACTCCATGGCCCTCCTCAGCCCCCTGATCGGCCTCCTGATCCTCAACAGCAAGCGCTGCCGCGAACTGCGCCACAAGATGCTAGAAATCCGCCACAAGCGCGAAGCCATCATCGCCACCCTGAAAAAACAAGGCCGCTGGAGATGGTGGTAACCCGCTCGGTTGCTGACACCACCGACTTTCGGCCTCACCAACCCGATAACCGAAGCAACCTACATCCGGCTCGGAAGCATCTGACTTCTCGCCCTCGCCTGCCATGCCTAGCCTGCTGGTCCCGCCCACAATAAGGACACCGCTGGCATGCGGCGCTATTTCATTACCCGAGGAGCCAAGACCACCGCTGGCGGGACCGTCGTCGGCGGTTTGACGGGCTTTCGCATCACCCAAGTGGACATCGCCCTTGAAGGTCATGAGGTGCGTTGCCCGGTATGCAAAACCACCGGAGTCATAGTCTGTGTTGGCCCGCGCCTGGAGCAGTGGGCACGAGGGCGACGGGTGGCGCTCTCGGACGATCTCTGCCGCTGTAAATGCGACCCGCCCCCTCGCCTGCTGGCCGACCAGTTCGAGCGGTTTCAGACCCTTACCGCCGAAGACTCCGCGGTACACCGCCGAAGCGCGACTGCATCGGAAGCGCCAGCGCCCGCGAAAAACTCCGCCCCGAGCTCAACGCCTTCCGCTTTCAGCGAAATACTCGAGTCAGCCTGCGAGCGCAATTGGCGCTTCTACCAGAAGCAGGCAGAAGACCTGATCGCCCCCGGCGGCAAGCTGATCGCCGACCCCAGGTTGCGCAACCGGCTCATCAACTCGGCTTACGCCCAGCTCTGGCGCCTCGATAACCGTTTTCAGTGGGCTGGCCTTGCGGCGTTTGCCTCCAAGCAAGTGGGGTGCGGTTTGCTGCACGCGGCAGAATCCATCGAGAAAATTCAGGCGGAATTTGAAGCGGCGGAGCAATTGCGAAAGAGTGCCCGGAAAGGGGTTTGGGGGTTGTTCAGCGCCGAGGAGCGTGAGCGGCAGGCAAAGCTGCGGGAGTACGAGCGGCGCCTGCGGGAGTATGAACAGGCCAGCCGTAATAACTCGGTGCCTGATGTTGATTGGCGGCGCGAGGGTGAACCGTTATCGAGCGTGCAGCAGCTTTATCAACATGTGTACGAGATGATGGCGATGGGCAATACCACGCTGTTTTTGGATGTGTTTCCGTTGCATGCGTTTTATAAGGAGCGGGGGTTGGGGTTGCTTGAGACCTGTCTTCGGTCGCGCAAGAACATTTATGAAAAGGCTCAGCCACCCGTGCTATGGCCCATCGGAAACGAGACACTAGAGTTTGGTACGAATCACAGTGAAATCCTGAAGGCTTTCGAGGCAATTGAAGCTGGCAATATCGCCAAAAGTGTTGAGTATCTCGCTGACCACGAACAAAGAAACATCCTTCAGCCAGCCATGTATACCGACCAAAAGCTGGTAGCCCTGCTGCGTAGTAACCATCTTTCCTATGTCACAGGCATACCGTCCGGGGCCGCGCAAGCCATTGAGCTAACGCTGGCAAATCAATGCCGCCCCGTCGAAGATGATCGAACCATTGAATTCAGCAACAGCCCTATCGCTAACCTGGCCGATATCGATCAACGCATGGCCTTCGTGCTCAAGGCTGCGGCGAAATTTGATGCACTGCTGCGTAGCAATGAGCGGCAGCGAATCGAACAGGCGCTAGAAGACATCGCTGAAGACCGGGGTGTCCGATGAGCCGGATCACGCAGATCGGTTGGCGACGTGTTGGGCTAGGACTGATCGCTGTCGTACTTTTCTTAGGGTTAGCGATACGTCTCGGCACCGATGAACCGGAGATTGCATTGACGCCTGGCGAACCCTGGGAAGATATGCGCCAGCGCTCCAGCGCAAAGATTGGTCCAGCCATTCCGGGGCATCACTGGTTCAGGGCGCCCAAATCCGATGCCCGACTGCGGCTCGTAGACCCTCAATATGGATTCATAACTCCTTTGGCCCGTTTCTTCACGATAGGCTTCGATGATGAGCAAATCGATGGCATCCGCATGTCCCCTCAAATCGAACCGCTATTGCTCGATGACACGCTTGAAATCGTGCTGGACTTACAGGAACAGTGGCGCAAAGGTGGCTGGACCCCCATCCATATAAAAGACGACCCACCCTTCGCCGACACCCCTCAATGGCGTGCCCGCTTGCGGAACGTGAACCTGGGCGGTACGTCCTATTGGCAAGCAGCGGACAAATACCAAGTGATGATGGTGGTCAATCGCTTCAAGGACGTTCGACATCCCACTGAAGAACGCTATCTCATCAAGCTACACCTGGCCGCGCCGTGGATACCGCAATGATCAGATACCCACTTTGGCGCCGGCGAACCGAGGGTTGCGTAGACGCCCGGCTGCGGCTCGTAAAGCCTGAATATGGATTCGTGCCCCCCAGGCTCGCTTCTTCACAGTGAGCTTCGAGAGTAATGGAAGGGTCAGCAGTGTCCGCATTTCCCCTCAGGTCGAACCGCTTTTTACTCGATGACACGCTTGAAGTCGTACTGGATTTACAAGAGCCATGAAGCGGCATTTTGACCGCGCGCCTTCAGTTCGCTGGCCGCAGCAGCTGCATCTGCTGGCGATAGTCATCCGTCACCTGCCGCGCCTGGCTGCTGCTGGTGATCACCCTCGGCGTAATCAGCACAATCAGCTCAGTGCGGTCCTTGGATTTGCTGGTGTTGCCAAACAACCAGCGCAGGCCGGGGATTTTCCCCAGGTACGGCACGGCACTGACGCTCTCGCTGTTGTCCTGTTTGATCAACCCGCCGAGCAATACGGTCTGCCCGCTCTGCACGGCGACTTGCGTCGAGACTGAACGCGTGGAGATACGCGGATTCACCGGCGTGTCGCTGCTGCCGGTCTGGTTCTCGGCATCGCTGACCTGCTGCTGGATATCCATGTACACCAGGCCGCCCGGATTGATGCGCGGCACCACGTCCAGAATCACCCCGGTCTGCACGTATTCGACGCTGCTCAGGGTGGTGTCGGCATCGCCGGTGTTCACCGTGGTCTGGCTGATAGGAATGTTGTCGCCCACCTGGATCTGCGCCGGCTGGTTGTTCATCACCACCAGCGACGGCGCCGACAGCACCTGGGTGCGGCCGTTGGTTTCCAGGGCATGCAAGGCCACTTGCAGGTTGGAACTGACGAAGGAATAGAACAACGAATCCGACGCCCCCAACCCTGCCCCGCCACCGCCCAACGCGCCCTGGCTGCCGGAGGCGTTGGCGACTGTGGTGCTGGTGGAGTTGCCGGCCAGGCGACCGAGGTACCACTGCACGCCAAGGTCCAGTTCACCGGTGAGTTTGACTTCGAGGATGCGCGTCTCGATCTGCACTTGCAGCGGCGGATTGTCGAGGCGTTTGATCGCGGTTTCGATCTCTTTCCATTGCGCCGGGCGGGTACGCACCAGCAGTTGGTTACTGCTTTTTTGCGCGGTGATGCGGGTGCCGGCTTCGAGGCTTTTATCCGGTGCCGGTTCGGGCGTTTCGGCGACGGGCTCGGGTTCGTCGGCAGGCGGCGGCGGGTTCTGCAGGCCACCGGCATTGTTGTTGAGCGATGACAACGTGGTGGTGCGCAACCCCGGCGCGACCTTGGCCGGCGTATCGTCCTTGATCGCGCCGTTGCCGTAGATCTGCCGCAGGTACTTGGCCAGGTCCGAGGCCTTCATGTTGCGCACGTCGTACACGTACATCTGCGGCTCGTTGCCGCCGCCTTCGTCGATGGTGCGAATCCAGTCACCCACCTCGCTGAGGTACTGCGGCTGGGAAGAAATCGCCACCACCGAGTTGGTCCGCTCGATCGGCAGAAAGCGCAGCATGCCCGCCAGGGGCATGCCGCTGTCCGGGCCGAACATGGCTTGCAGCTCGGGCATCAGCTCGGCCACCGACGCGCGTTGCAAGCCGAATACGCCCACCGACATGCCCTTGAGCCAGTCCACATCGAAGGTGTCGATGGTGGCCTGGTAGTTGGCCAGTTCTTCCGGGGTGCCGGCCAGACTCAGCACATTGCGCGCCGGGTCCACCAGCAGAAAAGCGTTTTCACGGGCGAACGGCTTGAGCAGTTTCTGCATCTCGGTGGCGGAGATATAGCGCAACGGAAACAGCCGCGCCGACAGGCCGTTGGACGGTGGCGCCAGGTTCATCTGCGGCACCAGCTTGCCCGCCACCGCCTGGTTGGCCGGCAGGATCACGTAGCGGTTGCCCTGTTTGATCATGGCGTTGTCGGTCCAGGACAGCAGGGTTTCCAGGATCGACAGCGCCTGCTGTTTGTCCACCGGCTTGGAGGTGGAGAAGCTGACATTGCCTTTCACGCCTTGGGCGATGCTGTAGTTCTCGTGCAACAGCTCGCCCATCACGCTGTTGACCACCGCTTCGATCGGCTGGTCGGCGAAGTTGAACACGATATCGCCGCCCTGCTCTTTCGCCGGCAGGCTGGCGCTGGGTGGGCGCACGAATTGCTGGCTGCCCCGCCTCACCTGGCGTTGGGGCGCTACCTTCGCCGCGGGCTGCGGGCTTTGCGCGGCGGGCACCTCACTCGGCGGGCGTTGCGCGCCGGTGCCTTGCATGGCTTCGTGGAGTAACGCGTCGTCCGCGTCGAGGCGGTCGGGCAGTGAGCCACAGCCGCCCAGGGAGACGGCGGTAGTCAGGCAAAACAACGAGGTGCGCAGATCGATCAAGGGAAGGGCTCGCGAGGCAGGGAAATCGGTGGCCGGGTCGACGGCGGCGGCAAGCGCTTGGCGTACAGGTTCAAGGTTTGCGTGCGGCCGTCCAGGGTGAAACGGGCGGATTGCGGCGTGAGGTGGTCCAGGCGCCAGCCGTTGGGCAGCACCTGGCCCAGGCGTACCGTCAGCGGGCGGCCGTCGGCCTGCTTGAGCATCGCCATTTGCAGATTGCCGGTGATCAGGATGCCGCTCAGGGTCAGGTTGGCCAGGCTGCTGGCCTGGGTGTTGCCGACGGCGCGATCGGGGCTGCGATCCGCGCTGAACAACGGCGTTTGCCAGGTGCCGGCGAGGCTGTCCAACGTCACGCTGGGGGCGACTTGCACCCGCGCAGAGGAATGCCCGCGCACCGCCGGTTCGGGCAGCCACTGCGGCTCGTCGCCGATGCTGCTCAGGATGAACGCCATCAACAGGCCCAATGCCCCGACCAGGCCGAGCAAGCCCCATTCCAAGGGGCGCAAGACACCGATCATCGGGCCACCTGCGGTTGCAGGTAACCGCGCACCAGCACCTGCACCACCAACTGCCCCGCCCCACCGCTGGCCGGCGCCTGTTTGCCACGGCGGATGCGCAGCTCATCGACGAACAGAAACGGCGGCTGGTATTCCAGCTCATGCAGGATCGCGGTCAGCGGTTCGATGGCGCAATCGAGGGTCAGGCTGACCTGCACCTGTCGATACGGTTCGCCGTCGTCCTGCTCCGGGGTGATGGGTTTGCGCTGGGTCAGGCTGCAGCCGCCGCCGAGGTTGGCGTGGCGGCTGATCAGATCGGCGAGGCGTTGCATCAGGTCGGCGGCGACCCCATCCGGGTCATCCCCCGGCAGCAGGCTGGTTTGGCTGGCCGGGTCCTGGCGAGCCTGCTCCAGTTGCTCGCGCAGCGCATCGCCCTGGCGCAACACGCCGGCATAGCGTTGCTGCTGTTCGCGCAGTTGTTCGGCCTGTTCGCCCATGGCACGCAAGGGCCCGGCGAACCAGCTGTCGATCAACAGCCAGTACGCCGCGCCGAGCACCAAGGCCAGGATCAGCAACGCCGTGCCACGGCGTTCACGGGGTGTGAGGGGTCGGCGCATCGGCGGCCTCCGGGCGAAGGTGGGCACGCAAGGCAAACTGATCCTTGCCGCTGCGCGCATCGGGTTGAATCACGCCTTCGAACTGCGCATTGTCCAGGCGGTGACAGCCTTTGATCCGGGTGATCAGGGCGCTGGCCTTGGCGCTTTGGCCGGAGAAGGCAATCTCGCTGCCCTTGATGTCCAACTGGTCGAGCCAGGTGTCGGCGGGCAGGCATCGGGTGAGGTCGTCGAGCAGCGCCACCAGCGGCGGCTGGGCCACCTTGCGCCGGGTCAGGTATTGCACCGCGCCGCGGGTGGCGAGCAGTTGCTGACGCAGCGCATGCACCTCGGCGACCTGGGCCTTTTGCTGCTGGACGCTGTCGTACATGGTGTCGAGCACGCGCTGGCGATCGTTGAGCCACAGCAGCATCGCCGCGATCAACAACGCGCCGCACAGCCACGGCAAGCTGCGTTGCAACCCCTTGCCCGGCGGACGCGGACGCGGGCGCAAAGGCGCGGGCAGCAAGTCGATGCCCAGGTCGCCGACATCCACGCGATGCGGCTGCAGGCCGAGGGCGGCGCAGTCGCTGAGGATCTGATCGAGGCGCTCGCGCAGGATCGCCACCAGCGTCACCTGCAGTTGGGTCGGCGTGCGCCGTTCCTGGCGTGCGACGAAGTACAGCCGGTCGGCCTCGAACGGCGTGTAGCGATCCAGTTCATAGCCGACCACGGCGCTAAGGTTGCGCGCAGCGGCTACGGGCAAGTGGATGGTTTGCAGCAGCACGGCGTCGGCCGCGAGCACCAGCACATGCCGCGCATTGCCCGGCGCCGACGCGACCGGCTCGCTCAACGGCCAGTGCCAGCGCTGCTCGGGCGGCTCGTGCAACGCCAGCCACGCCGGCACACACGCGCGCAGCTCCGCGAGCCACAGGCGCCAACCTTGTTGCAGCAGGCTGCCACGCCAATAACGGGCGATGGGTTCCAGTCGATTCATTCTTGCCAACGCAACACCCGGTAGGGTTGTGCGCCGTCCTCCGTTGGGCTCAATAAAACCGTGACTTGCAGGCGTGCTTCATAGCCACCGGGGCGTTGTGCGCGGCTGTCGACCACCAGCACCTCGCCGGGGTCGGCGCCCTGTGCGCTCTGCTGCGGCAGGTTGAGGGCCTGGCGCATCAGCGCGCTGGCGAACGCCGGAGCGGGCCGATCCAGGTCGCTCCACAAGGTGAGCTCGGGCAGCAATTGGCGGTACAGCGCCTGGCTCATGCCGGGCAATTGGCGCACTTCTTCGAGCACGCGAAACGGTGCCAGCCCCTGCTTGCGCCGTGCGTCCAAGGCCTTGGCCACCTGCGTGGCCTGCGCCGGGCTGGCGCCGCAGGCCAGGGCCAGGCGCGTGAGGTCGTGCGCCTCGGCGTTGACCAGGTACAGCTTGCCGCGCTCGCTGCGCAGGCTGACGTGCAACTGCGCGTCATCGAAGGTCAGGAGCCTTTCACGGCCGTCGGCGATCCAGTGCCGATCGGCCATCGCCAGGGCGACGCCGGCTTGCGCTGCGAGCACCGTCTGGGTGTGCTGGCGATGCCACAGCGCCTGGCGACTTTCCAGCTGCACCCAACCGGCCAAGCCGCCCAGCAACACACTGAGCAAGGCCAACACCCACAGCACCAGCAGCAGCGCCGCCCCGCGTTGCCGCCTCATTCGCCCGACGCTCCGCTGGCCAGGTTCAAGCGCAAGGCAATCACCTGAGTGACCCACGGCACCGGCCCGTCGACATGCGCGGCGATCCGCACCGCAGCGGGCAAGCGTCGGGGCCACGGCCACTGGTCGATCCATCCGGTGGGTTGGCCCAGGGGCGATACGCCGCGATAACTGAACCGCAGCGCCGCAAGGTTCGTCAGCAGCACTTGCGGCGCATCGCGGGAAGCATCGGCCTGCCTTTCCAACCGCGAGAACCCCACCTGCAGATCCTCTGCGACCCGTTGCAGGGTGAAGCGCTGAATCCCGCCGCCGAGCACACCGGGCAGGGTCGCGACAAACTGCAGACGCTCGGGCTCCCCTAAGAAAAACCCGGCGCTCTGGCGGTCGTCTTCGCTGACATCCAGCGGCAACGCCTCACTGATCGCGGTGCGCAGGAACTGCTGGGCGGCGCGCATTTCGTCCAGGCTCACGGTGTACTGTTGGGCCTTGGCCACCGCGCGATTGGCGCCGAGCAACGCACCGCTGAGCAGCGCCAGCAGCACCGCGAGCAAGCTCAGCACCACGAGGATTTCCAGCAGGGTGAAGCCCTGCTCGCGGCGCCTCACTGGCGTACCTTCAGGGTGCTGAACCGGGCCTGGCGCGGCCCCTCGCTGACGATCAGGTCGAGACGATACAGATGGGCTTGCTGACGCACGCAGGTCAGTTGCCAGTGGATGCCGTCCAGCGCGCCCTGGCTGACACCTTCGACCAGGCGCCCCGCCGCTTCCTGGTCCAGCACACTCAGGGCGGCATGGGTCAGGCGGTCGCTGTGAGCCGCTTGCGCCAACGAGCGCGCGCTCTGGCCGAAGGCGACCAGCAGCACCGTGCTGCACACCGCCATCAACGTCAGGGCGGCGAGCATTTCCAGTAACGTGAAACCGGCCTGGCGCTTCATGGCAGCGCCTTGGACTGCACGCTGCCGGTCAGCCAGCCAATGTCGATGCGCCAACGCCGGCTGCCGTTGGCCAGCAGCAGATGGCCGCCGGTGGAACTGCCGTCGGGATAGAACTCTACGGCGGCGCCGACCTGTTCGGCGGTATGCACGGTGACCTGCAGCTGCGGCGGCCAGGCGTGCAGGGCGCGGCCCGGGGCCTGGAAGGTCAGGCGCTGCAGATCGAATTCGGTCCTGGCCACACGCGCGTCGACAATCGCCGCGGCCCGCGTGGCGCGCAGGGCGTCGACCATCTGCCCGACCACGCGGCGCTCGTTCGCCGCCTGCACGGCCTGGCGCACACCGAGCCCCAACAAGCCGACAGCGAGGCTGATCAACAGGATGACCACCAGCATCTCCGGCAAGGTAAAGCCGCGTTGGGGCATCGGCGGGTTATTCCCAGTTGCCCAGGTCGGCGCTGTAGCCGTCGCCGCCCGGTTGGCCGTCCTGGCCGTAGAAGATCAGGTCGAAGGCGCCGTGTTCGCCCGGGAAGCGATAGCCGAATGCATGGCCGAACGGGTCTTTCAGCTCCGACAGCTTGGCATACGGCCCGGCCCAACTGCTGGCGTTGCCGGGCTTGTCCACCAATTGCTGCAGGCTGTTGGGCGGTGAGCCGACATCCAGGGCGTAGCTGTCGATTTTCATGCTCAGGCTGGCCAGTTGCGCCTTGCCCGCGCCGTACTTGCCCTTGTCCACATTGCCACCGACCTGGCGCACCACGATGGTCGCGACAATGCCCAGCAGCACGATTACCGCGAGCATTTCCAGCAGGGTGAAACCGCTTTGACGGCGTTGAGTTCTCATCGATCGGGTTCCTTGAAGGTTCATATATGGCTGGTCAGGCTCATCAGCGGCAGCATGATCGCCAGCATGATCACGGCCACCAGCAGCGCCATGACCACGGTGAGGGACGGCACCAGCGCGGCGAGCAGGCGCTCGATGCCGCGCCTGGCTTCGATGTCGAAGATGTCGGCGACCTTGAGCAGCATGCTGTCCAGCTCACCGGCCTGTTCGCCGACGTCAATCATTTGCAAGGCCAGGTCGGGCAGCAGCGGTTGCGCACCAAACGCACTGGCCAGGGTGCCGCCGCCTTTCACCGACTCGGCGGCCTCGGCCACTTGGGCCTGCAACGCGCGGTTGGTGCAGACCTGTCGGGCGATGACCAACGCAGGCAGCAAGGCCACGCCGTTGCTCAGCAAGGTGCCCAGGGTGCGTGTCAGGCGCGCCGCTTCGACCCGCTGCAACAGCGGGCCGAGCACGCGCAGGCCGAGCAGGCGGCGGTCGTAGCGTTCGCGGCGCCGGGGGTCGCGCAGGCGTGCCGCCAGGGTGCCCAGCGCGACGCTCGACCCGGCCAACAGCAGCAGGCCGTAGGCGCCGAGGAATTGGCCGAGGGCCAGAATCACTTCGGTGATCAGCGGAATCGGCACGTCCAGGTCCTGGAAGATCGGCACGAACTGCGGCACCACATACGCCAGCAACAACGCCAGGGAGCCGAGCACGCCGACCACCAGGAACGCCGGATAGATCAGCGCATTGATCACCTCGCCGCGCAGCCGCTGGCTGCGTTCGAGGTAGTCGCTGAGTTGGCGCAGGGTGCTTTCCAGCGCGCCGCCGGCTTCACCGGCACGCACCATGCTCAGGTACAGCGGGGAAAAGGTGCTGCCCTCTTCTTCCAGCGCGGCGGATAACGGTTTACCCGCCTTGACGTGGTCACGGATACGCTCGATCAGTACACGCACTTGAGGCTGGCCGGGCTGCTTGAGCAGCAAGCCCAGGGAACGTTCCAGCGGTTGACCGGCGCCAAGCAACGTCGCCAACTGCTGGGTGAAACTCACCAACGCCGCGCCCGTCAACGGCCCGCGCCGCAAGGCATGGCGCAGGCCCTGGCGGCCGGCGGCGTCGATCTGCAACAGCAGCCAGCCGCGCTTGTGCAGGATCGCGATGGCGGCGCTCTGATCCTTGGCTTGCAGCGTGCCGCGCTGGGTCACGCCCTGGCTGTCAAGGGCACGGAAGGTGAACAGACTCACGCGCCATCTCCACGGGTGACGCGCAGCACTTCTTCCAGCGAGGTGACGCCCGCCACTGCCTGGCGCAGGCCTTCTTCATGCAAGGTGCGCAGGCCCGCACGTCGGGCGGCCTGCTCCAGCGTCGCGGCATCGGCGTGGCGCATCAGCAGGCCGCGCAGTTCGTCGTTCATCACCAGCAATTCAGTGATCGCGCTGCGGCCGTGGTAGCCGCCTTCGGCGCCGGGGCGGTAGAGCAAGATCGGGCGCTCATCGGTGAAACGTTGCAGGCCATGTTCCTCGATCAACTCCGGCGGCGCTTCGAAGGCCACGCGGGTCGCCGGGTCCAGGCGCCGCACCAGGCGCTGCGCGAGGATGCCGCTGACGGTCGAGGCGATCAGGTAACTTTCCACGCCCATGTCCAGCAGGCGCGTGATGCTCGCGGCGGCGCTGTTGGTGTGCAGGGTGGAGAGTACGAGATGGCCGGTGAGCGACGACTGGATCGCGATGCGGCAGGTTTCCAGGTCGCGGATCTCGCCGATCATGATCACGTCCGGGTCCTGGCGCACGATGGAGCGCAGCGCGCCAGCGAAGTCCAGGCCGATGGCCGGCTTGACCTGGATCTGGTTGATGCCTTCGAGCTGGTATTCCACCGGATCTTCGACGGTGATGATCTTGCGCTCGGCGCTGTTGAGCCGCGCCAGCGCGGTGTAGAGCGTAGTGGTCTTGCCGGAGCCGGTGGGCCCGGTGACCAGCAGGATGCCGTGGGGCCGTTCGAGCACGTCGAGGAAGGCGGCCAGGCGCTCGCCGTCGAAGCCCAGGCTGGGGAAGTCGAACTGCACGGTTTGCCGGTCGAGCAGGCGCATGACCACCGACTCGCCGAAGCTGGTCGGCACCGTGGACACCCGCAAGTCCAGCGCCTTGCCCTGGATACGCAGCATGATCCGCCCGTCCTGGGGCAAGCGCCGCTCGGCGATGTCCAGGCGCGCCATGATCTTCACCCGCGAGATCACCGGCGCCGACGAACTGGCCGGCGGCGCTTCGGCGTCGTGCAATACGCCGTCGATGCGGTAGCGCACCTTGAGTTGGTTTTCGAAGGGTTCGATATGGATGTCCGACGCACGCTGCTCCACCGCCCGCTGCAGGATCAGGTTGACCAGGCGGATCACCGGCGCTTCGGAAGCCATGTCCTTGAGGTGTTCGATATCTTCCAGCGCGCCGCCCTGCTCATCGAGGTTCTCGATCAGGGTACCCATGGCGGAACGGCCCTGGCCGTAATAGCGCTCGATCAGCGTCTCGACTTCAGTGCGCGGGCCGATGGCCAGCCACACCGGCACATCACAGGCGTAGGCCAGGGCCTGGAAGGGATAATGCTGCGCCGGGTTGGCCGCGAGCACGCGCAGCCCGCCGTGGGCCCAGCCCATGGGCACCACTTGGTAATGGCGCATGAAGCGCTCGGTGAGCGCGGGCAACGGGTCGAGTAACGGCGGCGCGGCATCGGCGAGTAACAGCGGCGCGCCGAGCAACTCGGCCCAGGCGCGCGCCAGTTCGACTTCGGACACCAGCCCCAGGCGCGTGAGCAGGCCGAGCAGGTCGCTGCCGTCCAGGGACAAGCGTCGGGCGCGCTCCAGGTCGACGGTTTTCAGCCCGGCGTGCTGCATCAGCCACGCGCACACGCGGTCGGTGTGCGGTATCTGCGTATGGCAGGCATCGATGGGCATTGACGACATAGTGGGGTGTCTAGTTGCGAGAAAGTATGGCTATTTGGAACTACTGGATATAAAAATAAAATGCCATTAGTTCGCCACGCCGCAGTCGGAGTTAACTGGGTTAATCGACTGGAAGTTCCAGCGCTAGTTCCTGAAGCGGGGAAACAAACTGAAAAGAATAGCCTGCAACCGCCTTTAAACAGCCGCGAAAGCCTTGATTTAAAGCCTCCAAGCCGACACCCAAGGATTCAGCTAATTGCAATTAGCCACTTCACCAATCAGAGCCTGGCGCCGAAGTTTTTCCTCGACGCGCATCAAGCTCAAACTTTCAAACAACCTTGTTATTGATCTTCATTGCCGCTGAACGCTGGGTTTGCCGCGCGGTAGCAAACACAGACGATCGGCCAGTCAGAAGTCGACCGTCGCCGACAACAGGTAAGTCCGCGGCGTCGACAAGGTCAGCCCCGGTTCGCTGTCGTCCGACGCACCCGCCGAGCTCCAGTAGCGTTTATCGGCGACGTTTTCCACATTCGCGCGCAGGGTGATGTGTTTGTCATCGACCTTGAACGCATACCGCGCGCCCACGTCGATGCGGTTCCAGGCGTCGATTTCCTTGGCGTTGGCCTGGTCCAGGTATTGCGAGCTGGAGTAGATGCCGCGCGTGGTCAGGGTCAGGCCTTCGAGGCGTGGCACGTCCCATTCCGCGCCGAGGTTGACGTTGTACTTGGGCGTGGCCGGGGCGCGGTTGCCGTCGAACGTGCCGTTGGTGGTGTGGGTCAATTCGCTGTCGATGTACATCACGCCGCCCAGCAGGCGCAGGCCCTTGAGCGGTTCGCCGAACAGGCTGAGTTCCACGCCGTCGTTCTGGCGCTTGCCGTTGGGGCCGAACACCCGCGAGGTGCCGTTGGTTTCATAGGCCGGTTGCTTGATGCGGAACACCGCGGCGGTCACGGCGAACGCACCAGCGTCGTATTTGGCGCCGACTTCCACCTGGCGGCTGATGAACGGCGGGAAGATTTCATCTTCGTTGACCGAGGTGGAAGGCGCGACCTTGCCCTGGCTCAGGCCTTCCAGGTAGTTGGCGTACAGCGACAGCGCGTCGGTGGCCTTGAACAGGATGCCGCCGGACGGCGAGATTTTTTCTTCGTCGTAGGCGGTGTCGCCTTTGACGTTGTTGGTCCAGTCATCCACCTTCACCCGCTGCCAGCGTGCGCCGAGGGTCAGCAGCAGGCGATCGTCGAAAAAGCCCAGGGTGTCGGACAACGCCACGCCGCTGAATTTATTCTCGGTGTATACCTGCGCATCCTGGCGGATGGCGGTGGACGGCGTCGGTGTTTGCACCGGGTTGTAAAGATTGCTCGGCGGCGCCGCATAGCGTGCGCCGCCGTTGGTGAAGTCCATGTAGAAGTAGCTGGCCGCCAGGTTGACCTCATGGCTCACCGGCCCAGTATGGAACCCGCTGCGCACGCCTGCCGTGGCGGTACGCACATTTTCATCGCGGCTGAAGTCGCGCGGCTGCACGCTGAAATCCCCTGCACTGTTGCTGACGGAAACGGCGTGACGCAGGAAGTCGTGGTTGCTTTTGCGCGCGCCGACACCGCCGTAGAGCATCAGGTTATCGCTGAGGTCGAACTCGGCATTGAGCGTGCCGAATGTGTCGTTGGTGCTGGCCTTGCTCCACGATTGCGCGTAGTTGCGGCGTACATCGCTGGCACTCGGCACCGGGGCCGCGGCGGCCACCTGCACGCGCTCCTGCGGGGCGTTGGTGTCGCGCTCGGTGTGGCCGATATCGCTGGAAAGGCGCAGGCGCTCACCGCGAAAGTCCAGGCCCAGCACGGCCATTTCACGGTCGACACGCTGATGGTCCCACTCGGTGTCGCCAGCCTGTTTCACGCCGTTGAAGCGCAGGCCGAACTTGTTGTCCTCGCCGAAGCGCCGGCCCACGTCCACCGCGCCGCCAGCCTGGCTATCGGAGGCCCAGGTGCCGGTGAACGAGTTGATGTCCTTGTCGGTGGCGCGCTTGGGCACCACGTTGATCCCGCCGCCCACACTGCCGCGCGGCGAGATGCCGTTGATCAATTGACTGGGGCCTTTGACGATGTCGACGCGGTCGGCCATTTCCATGTCGATGGTGTAGGTCGGCAACACGCCGTACAGGCCGTTGTAGGCCACATCACTGTTGAACAGGCTGAACCCGCGAATGGTGAACTGTTCATAGCGCCCACCGGCCGGGTTGGTGGCGCGCACCGACGGGTCGCTGGCGATCAAGTCGCCGAGGGTCCGCGCCTGCTGGTTCTTCACTGCCGCCTGGGTGTAGGTGGTCATGCTGAAGGGCGTGTCCATGAAGTCCCGCGAGCCCAGCAGGCCCTGCGAACCGCGTCGCGCCACTTGCCCACCGGCGTAGATATCGCCGTCGGCTTCGCTGCGGGTCCCGAGGATGGCGGTCGGCGCCAGTTGCAGGCTGCTGCCCTGCGGCACCGGCACCAGCATGTAGGCCTGCTCCCCCATCGGCTGCAGTTGCAGGCCGGAACCTTGCAGCAGGCGGGCAAAACCTTCTTCCACCGCGTACTCGCCGGATAAACCACTGCTACCGCGGCCACTGACCAGCGCCGGGTCCACCGCCAGGTTGACCCCCGACAACCCGGCGAAACGGGTCAACGCGGCACCCAGGCTACCGGCCGGCACTTGGTAGCTGCGGCGGATGGCGGTGTCTTCGGCATAGCTGATCGGGGTAAACAGTGGGCTGGCGCTGAGGCTCAGCATCAGGCTCAGTTTGAGCAAGGGGCGGACGGCGGGCATGGGCGGAAGCTCTCGATTTTGTTCACTTACCTGGAATGACAGGCGAGGTGAAAAAAAGGGACAGACTTCCGCGCTTTTTCTAGCAAATAACCACTAAGGCTCAATCAACCGACAGGTTGACTCGACGATCCCGGCGCCGCACAGAGCCGCCACGGTGGCCTCGGGATCGTCCGTTCTCAGTGCAGGAACTTCAACCAGCCAGCCAGTGCCAGCGCGGCAAAGCAGGTCCAGCCCGAGAACAGCCAGCGCCACACGCGCGCACGCGGCACGAACCCCACGCCCCGCACAAAGGCCACACTCATCGCCGCGAACAAGGCCATTGCCAGCCCATGATCAGCTTTGCCGTCCGGGGTGGCCATCAGGGGCGGATAGAGCGTACACACCAGCATGATCGCGATCGCGATAAGCAAGCTCAGCGGGTGAATGCGTGAGGGCGCCGGAGCCTCGGCGACACGCGGCATCATGGCCGCGGCTCCTCACGGTCGCTCAGGGCACGCCCCGCTTCGTTCTCGCCCCACATCGCATTCAATATGGCCAGCAACAAGGCGAAACCGACTCCCAGCATCCAGGCGAAATACCACATAGTCTTTGCTCCTCTGATGGCGTTAGTAGGCCGAATGTTCGTTGGCTTTGATCTGTGCCACGGTGACCTTGCCGCGCATGACACGATAGGCCCACGAGGTGTAGATCACGATCAGTGGCATGAAGATCAACGTGGCCCAGAACATGATCGCCAGGCTCAGATGACTGGCCACGCTGTCCCACACGGTCAGGCTTGCCGCCGGTACGGTCGACGACGGCATGACGAACGGGAACATCGACACACCAGCGGTGCTGATCACCCCGACCACTGCCAGCGACGAGGCGACAAACGCAGCCAGCGTACGGCGCATCAGCATCAACAATGCGGCACCGGCTGCGCCCGCCAGGCCCAGCGCAGGCAGCAGCCACAGCGCTGGATAATGACCATAGTTGGCCATCCAGGCGCCGGCTTCGCGTACCACGGTCTTGTTGAGAATGTCCGGCAGCCCGGCGATGTCCACCACCGAGGTAATGCGATAGCCGTCGATCGACTGCAACCACACCCCGGCAATGACGAATGTACACATCAGCACCAGCGCCGCGCCAACCCCGCCCTTGATGGCGCGAGCCTGGATCACGCCTTCAGTGCGGTGCGCCAGGTAGGTACCGCCTTGCAGGGTGATCATTGCACTGCTCACCACACCGGTCAGCAGGGCGAAGGGGTTCAGCAATTGCCAGAAACTCCCGGTGTATGTCGATACCAGCAAGTTACTGAAGTGGAACGGTACGCCTTGCAGCAGGTTGCCGAACGCGATGCCGAACACCAGCGGTGGTACGGCGCCGCCGATGAACAGGCCCCAGTCCCAGGTGCTGCGCCATTTGGCATTGTGAATCTTGCTGCGATAGTCAAACCCCACCGGGCGGAAGAACAGCGCCCACAGGACCAGAATCATCGCCCAATAGAACCCGCTGAACGCGGTGGCGTACACCACCGGCCACGCGGCGAACAACGCCCCGCCCGCGGTGATGAACCACACCTGGTTGCCGTCCCAGTGCGGCCCCACGGTGTTGATCGCGACGCGGCGTTCCACGTCCGAGCGGCCGACGAAGGGCAGCAAGGTGCCGACGCCCATGTCGTGGCCGTCCATGATGGCGAAGCCGATCAGCAGTACGCCGACCAGTGCCCACCAGATAAGTTTCAGGGTGACGTAATCAAACATGGTGGAGTTCCTTCATGTTGGCATCGTGGGCATAACGGCCGGTTCCGAGGCTACCCGGCCCCTGGCGGGCGAACTTGACCATCAGGAACATTTCAACCACCAGCAGCACGGTGTAGAAACCGACGAATCCTGCCAGCGAGCCATAGATGTTATTGACGCTAAGGGTGGAAACACTCATGTGAGTGGGCAGCACGCCGTAGATGGTCCAGGGTTGACGGCCATATTCAGCGACGAACCAGCCCAACTCACAGGCCAGCCAAGGCGCAGGCAGCATGCACAGGGCCCAACGCAGCAGCCAGCGGCGGCGTGTGCAGGCCGACTGCAAGGTGCTCCAGAAAGCCAGACCGAACAGCAGCAGCATGGCGAAGCCCATCGCGACCATGACCCGGAACGACCAGAACATCGGGGTCACGTGCGGTACGGTATCGTTCACCGCCTTGTCGATGATCTCCGGCGTGGCCTGGTTGACGTCTTCAACGTACTTTTTCAGCAGCAGGCCAAAGCCGAGGTCCGCTTTGTACTCTTCGAAGGTATCGAACGCCGCCTTATCGGTGCGATCGGCCCGCAGGGCTTCAAGCGCATTGACGGCGGTAATGCCACGCAGGATGCGCGCGCGGTTTTTCGCTTTGATGTCATGAATGCCTGGGATCTGCTTGCTGATCGAGCGTGTGCCGATCAGGCCCATCACCCAGGGCACATCGACTTCCCAGTTATTCTTGGACTCGGCTTCGTTGATGCTGGCCAGCAAGGTCAGGCCCGCCGGCGCGGGTTTGGTTTCCCACATGGCTTCCATGGCCGCCAGCTTGGTTTGCTGCGCCTCACCCACGGTGTAACCCGATTCATCCCCCAGCACGATCACGCTCAGCACCGACGCCAGGCCGAACGCCGCCGCCACCCGGAAGCTGCGTTTGGCAAACTCGACATCACGACGCTTGAGCAGGTACCAGCTGGAAATCGACAGCACGAACATCGAACCGGTGACATAACCGGCCGACACCGTGTGCACAAACTTGGCCTGGGCCACCGGGTTGAACACCACCGCCCAGAAATCGACCATCTCCATGCGCATGGTGATGTAGCTGAATTCCGAGCCAACCGGGTTCTGCATCCAGCCATTGGCGATCAGAATCCACAGCGCCGACAGGTTGGTACCGATGGCCATCAGCAGCGTGACCAGCAAGTGGTGCTCTTTCTTCAGGCGATCCCAGCCAAAGAAGAACAGACCGATCATGGTCGATTCGAGGAAGAACGCCATTAAGCCTTCGATGGCCAGCGGCGCACCGAAGATGTCGCCCACGTAGTGGGAGTAGTACGCCCAGTTGGTACCGAACTGGAATTCCATGGTGATACCGGTTGTCACACCCAGGGCGAAGTTAATGCCGAATAACTTGCCCCAGAAGCGCGTCATGTCCTTCCAGATGACATTCCCGGTCATCACATAGACGCTTTCCATGATGACGAGCAGCCAGACCATGCCAACCGTCAGCGGTACGAATAGAAAGTGGTAAAGCGCAGTAGCTGCGAACTGCAGCCGTGACAAATCCACCAGTTGTTCTGAGATCACTTGCTTGCCCCTTGAGTCGAGGTGGGTACACCGAAACGGTTGCCGACGATGTTCGGGTCGACACTGACGTGCGAATCCCGGATGAACAGCCACCACAGCACGCTCAGCAGCACGAGCTTGATCAGCACCGCGGTGAGTAGATGGCGTAGTAGGCGTTTGTCGGAAATAGTCATGTCTATGCAGTAAGCACAGGGCATGCCAAAGCCAGATCTTCTATTTTTATCGTTATAAAACAATTGGTTATTGGTTTTTTAGCGGTAGCCCTGGCGCACCGCTGCTGGTCAATGCGCTGCCAGTCTGGCAGCTTGGCAGTCACTGGCAGTCGTAGAGGGCTAGGCCAGGCCTTGTTCCTTCAGGCGCCGGTACAAGGTCCGGTCGCTGATCCCCAGGTGCTTGGCCAGTTCACTGCGGGTGCCTTTGAATGTGGCCAGGGCCTGCGCCAGTGTGCTGCCGTCGAACGGCGTCGAAGCCGCAGGCGCAGGCGCAGCCTGAGGTGGCGGCGCCACGGTGGCCTGGGGTAAATGGATGGCGCGGATGACCCCATCGTCAGCGAACAGGCTCGCCCTTTCCAGGACGTTGCGTAACTCACGCACATTGCCTGGCCATGAGTACTGCTGCAGGGCTGCCAGGGCTTCGGCATCGATGGTCAGTCGACGTTTGCCGGCACCACGCCGTTGCAGGAATGAATTCACCAGCAAGGCGATGTCTTCTACCCGGTTGCGCAAGGGCGGCAAATGAATGGGGAAGGCGCTGATGCGGTAGTACAGGTCCTGCCTGAACTCGCCTTTTTCCATCATTTTTTCCAGCGGCTTGTGGGTGGCGGCAATCAACCTGAAATTGGCGTGGAAGGTCTCGACACTGCCGACCCGGCGATAGGTGCCCGATTCGATCAGGCGCAACAGTTTGACCTGCATGGCCAACGGCACATCGCCAATCTCATCCAGGAACAATGTGCCGCCCTGGGCGGTTTCGACCAAGCCGGGCTTGCGGCTGATGGCGCCGGTGAAGGCGCCTTTTTCATGGCCGAACAGCTCGCTCTCAAAGAGTGTTTCGGTCAAGCCCGAGCAATCCACCACGACAAACGGCCCGCTGGCCCGTTCGCTGGTTTCATGGACGGCGCGCGCGAACAGCTCCTTGCCGGTACCCGACTCGCCCAGGAGCAGCACCGGCAGCATGGACGGCGCCACCCGCTGCAGTTCCGACAGGGCAAGGTTGAAGGCCGGTGAACAGCCGACCAGCCCTTCGTTGCTCGGCCGCGCCGAGGCGCTGCGCACCAGCGTCAGGCGCTCAACATAAGCGGTGATCGCCCCATTTTCGTCGAGGATCGGCCGTAATTCGACGTCGACATGCTCAGGCCCCCGAGGCGTGTGGTGGATGTGCAAGACACGATCCGGCCCGCGCTTTTCCTGGGCCTTCTTCATCGGGCAATTCTCACCCGCATGGTCACAAGGGACGTCGTAATGGTGTGAGATCTGATAACACTTATGGCCGATAAAGGGTTTGTCAGCGCTGCCGAACTGGCGCTGATAGGCCGTGTTGGCTGCCAGGATGTTGTAGTCCGGATCGAGCACGATCATCGGATTGGGTTCGTGTTCCAGAAACGAAACAAGCGACTGCACTTGATCCGGGTGTGGGACGGCGTTGGCTGGGGTAGGCAGAAAAGTCTTCATCATGGCTCCTGGAATCCATTTTTCCATCCTGTTGTGGCACTGCCACCTCTGTCAAGGCACTGCCAATGGCAGAAGAATCCCCCAGATACAGGCCTGAATACCCCTATACAGAAACACAAAGCCCAATAAAATCAATTGGATATTAGGCTATTTCGGCAAAACCATGGCCTGGCAAACTTATTGCTATGTCAGTCCTTAGTCTAAGCGGCTCGAAAAAAAGCCCCCCCTAAGGAGACAGTTCATGCGCGTCAAACTTCACGTCGAAGGCTTCTTCGACTCTGCTACCAACACCGTCAGCTATCTGGTACTGGACGAGACCACCCTCCACTGCGCGATCATCGACAGCGTATTGGATTACGACCCTAAATCCGGCCACACCGCCACCACGTCCGCCGACCGCCTGATCGCGCGGGTGAGCGAGCTGAATGCGCAGGTCGAGTGGATTCTCGAGACCCACGTCCACGCCGACCACCTGACCGCCGCGCCCTACCTGAAAGAAAAGCTCGGCGGGAAGATCGGCATCGGCAGCCAGATTTCGACGGTACAAAAGGTCTTCGGTACGCTGTTCAATGCCGGTAGCGATATGCCCCGCGATGGCAGTCAGTTCGATCACCTGTTCGTCAACGACGAGTCGTTCAGCATTGGCACGCTGCATTGCACCGCACTGCATACACCCGGCCATACGCCGGCGTGCATGACTTATGTCGTCAGCGATGGCAGCGAAACGGCGGCCTTCGTCGGCGACACGCTGTTTATGCCCGACTACGGCACCGCCCGCTGTGACTTCCCCGGCGGCAATGCGCGCACGCTGTTCCAGTCAATCAACAAAGTGTTGAGCCTGCCGGCGGATACATTGCTGTATATGTGCCACGACTACCAGCCGGGTGGCCGCGAGGTGCAATTTGTCAGCACCGTTGCCGAACAGCGCGAGCAGAACGTGCATGTGCGTAATGGCATCAGTGAGGAGGAGTTCGTGGCGATGCGTACCAAGCGAGATGCCTCGATGGACATGCCGACCCTGATCCTGCCCTCGGTCCAGGTCAACATGCGAGCCGGGCATTTGCCCGAGCCTGAATCGAACGGGATTCGCTACCTGAAAATTCCACTCAACGTCGCCTGACATTCCCCCACCCTAAAAAAATCATAAGAAAAATACCCATAACGGAGACACTTATGGATATCCGCCGCCTTGCGCCTGCTTTATCAGTATCAGAACAGATTTTCCCCAGCCAATTGGCCGAACTGAAAGCCGCCGGCTTTCGTGCCGTCATCTGCAACCGCCCTGATGGCGAAGGCAGTGACCAACCGTTGTTTGCCGAAATCAAACGCGCCGCCGACGCGGTCGGCATCGAAGCGCACTACCTTCCCGCCGAGTCGGGCAAAGTCACCGACGAGCAGGGAATTGCCTTCGGCGAGTTTCTGGAAACGCTGCCCAAGCCGGTGTTGGCTTATTGCCGGTCCGGGATGCGCTCGACAACGATGTGGGCGCTGTCGCAAGCAGGTCAGCACGACCTGCCGCACATCGTCGAAAGCGCCAAAAAAGCCGGCTTCGATATGAAAGGCGTGATCCGGCGGATCGCGAACCAGGGCCGCACGCCGGTCGAAGTGGCCGAAGCACAACATACCGTGGTCATCATCGGCGCCGGCGCGGCGGGTATCGCCACCGCCTCCAGCCTGCTGGCCCGCGCGCCGGGGCTCGACATTGCGATCGTCGACCCGGCCGATGTGCATTACTACCAGCCCGGCTGGACGCTGGTCGGCGGTGGTGTGTTCGATGCGCGCCAAACGGCGCACACCATGGGCACCACCCTGCCCCGCGGAGTGCATTGGATCAAGGCGGCGGTGGCGGCTTTCGAACCTGAGCGAAATGCGGTGATTCTGGATGGCTGCCGGGTCGTCAAATACGAGCAACTGATTGTGTGCCCCGGCCTGAAGCTCGATTGGCATGCCATCGAGGGGTTGTCGGAGACCCTGGGCCGCAATGGCGTGACCTCCAATTACCTGTATCACCTGGCGCCTTATACCTGGGAAAAGGTCCAGCAACTGCGGGGTGGCCGGGCGATTTTCACGCAGCCGCCGATGCCGATCAAATGCGCCGGGGCGCCGCAAAAAGCCATGTACTTATCGGCCGACCACTGGAAACGCAGCGGTGTGCTGGATGCCGTCGAGATCGAGTTCTACAGCGCCGGCGCGGTGCTGTTCGGGGTTCCCGACTATGTGCCCGCGCTGATGGAATACGTCACCGCTTACGGCATCGACCTGAATTTCGGCAACACCCTCACCCGCGTCGATGGCCCGGCGCGGACGGCCACGTTCAGCGGCGTGAACCCGGATGGCAGCCCCCGTGTGCTGACCCGTGAGTTTGATTTGCTGCATGTGGTGCCACCGCAGGTCGCGCCGGACTTCATTCGGGTCAGCCCGTTGGCTGACGCGGCCGGCTGGATCGATGTCGACCCCGCCACGCTGCGTCACAAAACCTTTGCCAATATCCATGCGCTGGGCGACGCGGCCAACACGAGCAACGCCAAGACCGCGGCCGCCGCGCGCAAGCAGGCGCCGGTGGTGGCGCATAACGTGCTGGCGGCCATGGGCAAGGCCAACGGCTGCGCGCAGTACGACGGTTACGGCTCCTGCCCGCTGACGGTGGAGCGCGGCAAGATCGTCCTGGCGGAGTTCACCTATGGCGGCAAGGTCGCCCCCAGCTTCCCGTCATGGCTGATCGACGGCACCCGCCCTTCCCGGCTGGCGTGGCTGCTCAAAGAGCGGATTCTTCCGCCGCTGTATTGGAAGGGTATGCTCAAGGGCCGCGAATGGCTGGCGAAACCCGAGTTGACCGACCAATGAAATCAGCGCTGAACGCAAGGAGACTGAGATGATCATCGTCTTACTGCTCGGGCTGACAGTCGGCGTGATTCTGGCCCTGACCGGCGCCGGCGGCGGCATACTCGCGGTGCCGCTGCTGGTGTTTGGGGCGGGCTTGAGCATGGCCGAGGCCGGGCCCATCGGGTTGTTGGCGGTGGGCCTGGCCGCGACGCTGGGCGCGGTAATGGGCCTGAAAAACGGCACCGTCCGCTACAAAGCGGCGCTATTGATCGCCACCGCCGGGATCATCTGCTCGCCCCTGGGCTTGTGGTTGGCGCAGCGCACGCCGAATCGTCCGTTGACGATCCTGTTTGCCTGCGTGCTGATGTACGTGGCGTTCCGGGTATTCAAACGGTCGTTGCCGCCGTCCCCGGCGTCGAAGGCCGCCGTCGCGACCAAACCGCCGCCCTGCGTATTGGACGCCCAACGCGGCAAGCTGAACTGGACGGCGCCGTGCGCCTGGGCGCTCACGGTGTCGGGCGTGATCGCGGGCGGGCTTTCGGGGTTGCTCGGCGTGGGTGGCGGCTTTGTGATGGTGCCGGCGCTGCAGCGCTACACCAATTTGACCGCGCAGTCGGTGCTGGCGACGTCTCTGGCGGTGATTGCGCTGGTGTCGATGGCCGGCGTGGCCGCCAGCTCGGCGGCCGGGCATTTGCAGTGGGCCGTGGCCCTGCCGTTCTCCGTGGGCGCCTTGTTTGGAATGGCCGGCGGGCGCCTGATCGCGGCGCGGCTGGCAGGCCCGCACTTGCAACGCGGATTTGCCGCCGTGTCGATGCTGGTGGCGGTGGCCCTGCTGGTCAAAGCGCTTGGATCGTGAGCGCGGATTCCCGACTTTCCAGGCGTGCGTGAAACACGCCTGTCAGGGTTCAACGTCACGCTTCGGTCGTGCCTGGCAGGCGTGGGCATTCGCGGGCCATCGTGGCAACCGTTGATCACCCGGGCCGCCAAGATACAAGTACCCGCGCGGCACGTTATTAGATAAAGGCTAAATAATATCCAACTTACCGACTGAATCGAATCACTGGCTTAATCCGAGAAAATACTATAAGTGCGCGCGCAACATTATAAATCGCATGAATATGCGCCCCAAAGGAATTGAACTTTACCGCCTCACCCGTTAGCCATTAGTCGAATACTGCCTTTCGCGGACAGCGTTTTATAGTGTGTAATAGAAAAACCATCCACTATTAAAATTGATTCCCGGTACTTTGAATGTCGCCCATCCCCTCTTCACCGAATACCCTTCCGATAAATGAGGAGCTGTTGCAATTACTCCAAGCGACGGCTAACGCCCAAACCGCCTGGATGACAACTGTCAATCATTTGGAAGCGGCCTGTGATGAGGTATGGCTGGCTCGCATGTGGGAAGTCGAACACCTTGAAAATCAATACAGGGCCTGCCAGGACCAGCTGTTTTCCTATCTGAAAAAAGCGATCAAGATTTAGACTTATCAGTACGGCCCTGCACTCTTTTCGGTCGTTCGCGCGCCGAAAACAGCGCCCGCCAGAACTCGGGCCAGCTGAATATTCGACTAAAGTACAAAGCCGCACTACGCGTGTCGAAAAAGCCACCTTAGTTGAATAGCCGACAACTCCGCCAACGCCCGACAGACGTGGAGCTGTATCCTTTCAGTCGCACCGCCAATCAATCTCCCTCGCATCCTGATATTTTTCATACATGGCCCGATTTGCCATCTGGATCAGCCTGACCGTCACACTAGTGCTAAAGCATTGGGAGGGATGGTCGACATTCAGGTGATAGAGGATCAATCAACCTGAGTTACTCACTGGAGTCCATATGTTCGGCTGGATCAGCAATATCCGAGTCAGTGCTAAATTAAGTTTGGGATTCGGCCTGGTACTGGGGCTTGCGTTGTTGCTGGCCGCGACCGGCTGGTACGCAGTGGTGACATTGACCGACCGCGGGCTCAAGGTTGAGGAAATTGCTCAGGTCAGCGATTACACCAAAGACTTGCGAATCATTCGCCTACGCATCGGTACGAGCACCCAACCGGATGCCTATCAACCGCTGCAGCAAACCCTGGATCGCCTCGCAGCCCACTTGGACAGTATCGGGGATACGTTCGTCGACCCACAGGATCAAAACCTGATTCAACAGCAGGAAAATGCAGTCAAAGGGTACGGGCAACTGCTGCATGAATTGGCCACCCCCAACATTGACCAGGCGCCCTTGTTTAAACGGATGGGCCAGTTGGGCGACGTGTTGCTCGACACCACACAAAAGCTGATTGAATCGCAAAACACCAAACGCGATACCGATGCCGCGTCCGCCAAGGCCTCGCTGAGCCTCGTCGCGACCCTGGCGCTGCTGCTGGGCGCGCTCGCCGCATGGGTGATCACACGGCAAATCGTCAATCCACTGCAACACACACTCCAGGCGGTGAACCGCATTGCCCGGGGCGATTTGACCGAGCATGTGACGGTGACCCGGCGCGATGAGCTGGGCCAACTGCAGTCGGGCCTTCAGCAGATGATGCTCAACCTTCATGAGCTGATCGATGGCATTCGATCCGGCGTCATTCAGGTTGCCAGCGCGGCCGAACAACTGTCGGCGGTGACCGAGCAAACGAATTCGGGGATCAGCACCCAGAAAGCCGAAACGGATCATGTCGCCACCGCAATGAACGAGATGACTGCCACCGTCCACAACGTCGCACGCAACGCCGAGGAAGCTTCCGTCGCCGCGTCGGCCGCCGATCAGCAAGCCAGCGAGGGCGAGCAGATCGTGGGTGAAGCCATCGAGCAGATCCAGCGCCTGGCGACAGAACTCAACCAGTCGGCAGACGCTGTGCGCTACCTCCAGGAACAGAGCGATAAAATCGGCGGTGTCCTGGATGTGATCAAAGCCGTCGCCCAGCAAACCAACCTGCTGGCGCTGAACGCCGCGATTGAAGCCGCCCGCGCCGGAGAGGCCGGCCGTGGTTTTGCGGTGGTGGCCGACGAAGTGCGCAACCTCGCCCTGCGCACCCAAAGCTCCACCGAAGAAATCGAGAGCCTGGTCGCCGGTGTGCAAAGCGGCACCCAAGCCGTGGCCTCGGGCATGGAAAGCAGCCTGCTGCTGAGCGAAAGCAGCGTGGAATGCACTCACCGTGCCGTCAGCGCGCTGGAGAACATCACCAGCAAGGTCTCGATCATTCAGGCCATGAATCAGCAGATTGCGACGGCGGCGGAAGAGCAAAGCGCCGTCACCGAGGAGATCAATCGCAGCGTGATCAACGTTCGCGACATCTCCGACCAGACGGCCAACACCTGCGAGGAAACCGCCGCGTCGAGTAACGAGCTGGCGCGGCTGGGACATGAGCTGGAACGGCTGGTGGAGCGTTTCAAGGTCTAGGTGCGGCGGCCTGGGCTTTGCCAGAGGCCATCACTCCCCTTTCTGATCGTCTGTCAGGAGCGGGCAAGGCCCAGACTTTGCCCCCTCAGCCCCTCCCCCAAAAAGCAAAGGGCGAAACAAGGCTAGACCACCTAATGCACAACGGCCAGGCCCTAGCGCCTGGCGCGATTGGCGCGACCCGCCATTCAACTTTCATAAAAGCTTAACGAAAGTGCTGCAGAGTTCGGGAGCCCGTTATCACAATGAGTTCCTTCGATGAAAAATTTGATGAAGTCTGCTGCACTCGCCGTTGCGGTTTCTCTTTGTGCAAGTTCCATGGCTTTTGCTGAGGAAAGCGTTCGTCTGAGCGGCTCAGGCGCTAGTTTCCCGGCACCGATCTACCTGACCTGGTTCAAGGATTTCAGTAAGAAAACCGCAGGTGTCACTGTGGATTATCAATCCAAGGGCAGTGGCGCCGGTGTGCAGGACTTCCTGAACAAAACCGTCGATTTCGCCGCCAGTGACTCGGCAATGAAAGACGAAGATATCGCCAAGGTTGCCGAAGGCGTGCAGTTGCTGCCGATGACGGCAGGTGAAATCGTGTTGGCTTTTAACCTGCCGGGCAATCCTAAAGAACTTAAATTGCCACGCGACGTTTACTCCAACATCTTCTTGGGCAAGATCACCAAGTGGAACGACCCGAAAATCGTTGCTGCCAACCCGGGCCTGAAACTGCCTGATATGCCGATCACCGTTGTCGTGCGTGCAGACTCCAGTGGTACCACTGCGGTATTCACAAAGCATCTGGCGACGATCAACCCACAGTTCCAGAAAGATTTGGGTGAAGGCAACACTGTCAACTGGCCTGCCAGCGACAAATTCATCAAATCGCCGAAGAACGATGGTGTGACAGCGACCGTGCGCCAGACTCCGGGCGCTATCGGCTATATCGAATACGGTTTCGCCAAGCTGGCCAAGGTTGACTTTGCCCAACTGCAGAACAAGGCCGGCAAGTACGTTGTCCCTAACGCAGAAAGCGGTGCCGAGGCCCTCGCGGCTGTGAAAATGCCGGAAAGCCTGGTGGCCTGGCTGCCGGATCCGGACGGCGCCAAGTCCTACCCGATCACGTCCTACACCTGGATGATCTTCCGCAAGCACAACGAGAACCCGGCCAAGGCCAAGGCGATGCGCGAAATGGTCGAATACAGCCTGACCGAAGGGCAGAAAATCGCCGACTCGATGGGTTACATCCCGCTGCCGAAATCGGTTGTGGATGAGGTTCGCAAAGCGTCCGCCAACATCCAGTAACGCACGTGAGGCCTCTCTCGGTATGCGCGTTCAGCCATACCGGGAGCGTTTCCCCCTTGTTCCGGAGTTAGCCTATGAGCACACCTTTTGTCGTACCGGTTAACCAGGATTCTGCCTGCCAACCACCCTCTGCAAAGGATTTCCTGGTTGATCGCACCTTCCGTGCGCTCGCACGAATAGGGGTGATTCTGATTCTGGCGTTGGTCTTCGCCTTGGTATTCGAGGTGGGACGCAAGGCCCTTCCAGGCATGGAAAAGCACGGTTTTGATGTACTTCTCGGCAGCGTCTGGGACGTTAACCAAGGCAAGTACGGCATTTTGCCGGCCATTTGGGGCACGCTCTACAGCGCCCTGATCGCACTGCTGATCGCAGGCTTTTTCGGCGTCAGCATGGCGATTTTCCTGACCCAGGATTTCCTGCCGGCGAAGCTGGCAGCCGTGTTTCGAACCATCGTCGAATTACTCGCGGCCATCCCCAGCGTCGTTTATGGCCTGTGGGGGATTTACGTGGTGATCCCGACGATTCGCCCGCTTACGGCGTGGCTGAACAGCGAACTGGGCTGGATACCTTTTTTTGGCACGACCTTGAGCGGGCCGGGGCTGCTTCCTGCGGCGTTGGTACTGGCCATCATGATTCTGCCGACCATTGCGGCCGTGTCGCAGGACGCCCTCACCGGTGTCCCGATGAAAACCAAGCAAGCCGCCTACGGCATGGGGACGACCCATTGGGAAGCGATTCTGAAGGTGATGGTGCCATCCGCTGCCACCGGTATTTTCGGCTCCCTGGTCCTCGGCCTGGGTCGCGCGCTGGGGGAAACCATGGCGCTGGCCATGCTGGTGGGCAACGCGAACAACATCTCGCTTTCTCTGTTTGCCCCGGCCAATACGCTAGCGGCCTTGTTGGCGCTGAACTTCCCCGAAGCCGGGCCGAACGAAATCGAAGTATTGATGTACGCCGCACTGGTACTGATGTTTATCACGCTCCTGGTGAACATCATCGGTTCCATGATCATGGTCTATGCCCAACGTGGTACTAAATGATGACTGACATCACTTCCTCTACAGCCGCTTTACCAAGCCTGCAGCGCAAGTTTGAAGGCCGCGCCCTGCGCAGCCTGGTGTTGACCACACTGGTCTGGGGTGGTGCTCTACTGGCCAGCGTGCCGCTGATTTCCGTGCTCTACATGCTGATCACGCGCGGAGGGGCACGCCTGAGCCTGGAGGTATTCACCGAACTGCCGCCAACCGGTTTCGAGACCGGCGGTGGCTTCGGCAACGCGATGGCAGGCACCTTCGTCATGGTCGGTATCGCGGCGGCAATCGCAGTGCCGGTCGGCATCATGGCGGCCATTTTTCTGGCTGAACTGGGGCCAGACAGCAAGCTGGCAAACGCCGCGCGCTTTGCCGCCAAGATGCTTACGGGCCTGCCATCCATTCTGGCCGGGGTGTTTGCCTACGCGCTGGTGGTGATGACCACCGGTACCTATTCAGCACCGGCGGGTGGCGTGGCACTGGCGGTACTGATGTTGCCCATCGTCGTGCTGACGGCTGAAGAGTCGATGAGGATGGTGCCTAAAATCATGAAGGATGCGGCCTACGGCATGGGCTGTACCCGCTCGCAGGTCATCTGGAAAATCGTATTGCCTACCGGCATGCCGGCAATCCTGACGGGCGTCATGCTCGCCGTGGCCCGCGCCGCGGGCGAAACCGCGCCGTTGTTGTTTACCGCGCTGTTCAGCAACTACTGGATTTTTCACGACGGCAGCCTGGCAGTCATGAATCCGACGGCATCGCTTGCCGTGCTGATTTACAACTTCTCCGGTATGCCCTTCGACAACCAACTCGAGCTCGCATGGGCAGCCTCGCTGGTGCTGGTGATGATCGTATTGGTCGTGAATATTGTCAGCCGCATTTTCGGCAAGCCCAAGTATTGAGAACGGGAGCATCTGAATTTTGAACGTATCAACTGCGCAAATAGCCGCTCCGTTTGTCACCCAGGCGCCTGTCGTCATGGACTGCAAGCTGGACAAAATTTTCTACGGCAACTTCATGGCGGTACGTGACAGCCATGTGCCGATCGAAAAAAACAAGATCACCGGTTTCATCGGCCCTTCTGGCTGCGGCAAAAGTACCGTGCTGCGTAGCCTCAATCGGATGAACGATCTGGTGAAAGGCTTTCGGTTTGAAGGGCACGTGCATTTCCTTGGGCAAGACGTCTATGGCAAGGGCGTTGACCCGGTGGTCGTGCGGCGTTACATCGGTATGGTTTTTCAGCAGCCGAACCCATTTTCGATGAGCATTTTCGACAACGTTGCGTTTGGCCTGCGCCTCAATCGCTACAAAGGCGACCTGGGAGACCGTGTAAAGCACGCCCTGCAAGGCGCGGCGCTGTGGGATGAGGTCAAGGACAAGCTCAAGGTCAGCGGCCTGTCACTCTCCGGCGGCCAGCAACAACGGCTTTGTATCGCTCGCGCCATCGCGACCGAACCTGAAGTGCTGTTGCTGGATGAGCCCTGTTCGGCACTCGACCCGATCGCGACGCGCCGGGTCGAGGAGTTGATGGTTGAGCTGAAGAAGGATTACACCATCGCCCTGGTCACCCACAATATGCAGCAAGCCATCCGTGTTGCGGACACGACGGCGTTTTTCTCGGTTGATATTTCCCAGGGCACGCGCACCGGTTATTTGGTTGAGATGGGCCCAACGGCGCAGATTTTCGATAACCCGCGCGAACAAATGACCGGGGATTACATCAGCGGCAAGTTCAGCTAAACAGCAAACGTCCAGTCAAGACCGCATACCGCTATAGTGCCAAAGGTGCTTTAGCGGGCATCCGGTCGTTTTACCTGCTTATCTACCGTTTCCCAGGATTGCCAATGCCTGCACCCCGTCGTCTTGATTTACCTGCAATCGAACGCGCGCTACGCGAGGTGCAGAGCCGCTTTTCCGAGCTCAGCAGGCACTTTACCGAGCCGCGCGACCCCTTGACTGACGAAGTGCTGCACAATGTACTTGAAGGTTATGCGTTGATTGACAGCTATGTCGCAAGCGGCGTAGACCTGTTCGACCTTCAGCAACTGAACCTGATGCTGGAGATCAACGCCACCGTGCTCTGTGGTCGGGACCCGGTACGCCGACGGGAATACGCTCAACATCTGGCGGCGACCGAGGAACACTTCTTCAACAACGTCGAGGGGGGGATAAAAGACTTGTTCAATTGGTACTGTGCGTATCGCAGCGAATCCGTCTGGAAACGTGCAGCCGGTGTCTACGTGCGAATCCTCAGCAAGCCGCAGTTGTTTATTGAAGGCAATAACCGCAGTGGGTCGCTCATCGTCAGCTATTTGCTCATGCGCGCAGGTCTGCCTCCATTCGTGCTGACGCTGAAAAACGCCGAGGGCTACTTTAACCCGTCATCGGTCATACGCAACTCCGCCAAGCATGGCGTCAAGGCGTTGTATGAATTGCCCAAGATCAAGAAAAAGTATGCAGCCTTCCTGGAAGATCAGGCATCTGATTCAATGAAATTTCTTCTCAACGACAAGGCCTCGCCCCTTTTACAGGAGGGTCATCGATGAGCCGGTATCCCACGCTCGCTAAATGCCGAGCTTCCGGCAGCCGGGTATGGCACGCCATGCGGCGCGCCGTCCCGATGCACGTATTCAGGCGTCAGCGCATACGCATTTCGTTCGATATCGATGACACCCTGGCCTGCCAACTCCACCACTGCGCAGTCGAGCCAAGCCGGCTGCCGGCCTGTGTGCACCGTTGGCTGGGTGAACCACTGCGTATCGGCACACGCTCCCTGACCCAAGAGTTACGTCGCCAGGGCTGCAGTATCTGGGTCTACACCTCGTCCGGTCGCACTCCGTCCTACATCAGGCGTTGGCTATTGCTGTACGGCATCCGCGTCGACGGTGTGGTCAACAGCATGCTGCATAACCGTGCCCTGACGGTGCATGGCCTGTCGAACGCGCCCTCGAAATTTCCGCCGGCATTCGATATCGACTTACATGTCGACGATTCCGAAGGCGTGCGGACTGAAGGGCGTGATCACGGTTTTCGCGTTGTTGTCGTGCATCCGGAGGATGAGCGCTGGGCACAGAAAGTCCTCGATGCCGTGGCGGAAGTCAAAGCACAGCTCGCTTGGCAACAACCGTTCAGGAACAAGAAGCCAGCACAACAATGCTCGGAAATTGTGCCCTCGTGATTTTTAGTAACCCTGGCTTCTCACCGCGGCCCATGGCTGCAAAAAAAACTTCACCGTCTGGACATTCTCTTGTGTGTTCATCGAAATCGCTCCATTGCCTTTACCCAGGATCGTGTCCGATCTAACCGGACACGTTGTGGGCCTGCGGGTGAGGAAGAGGGTATTCGCACGCAGCGCTGGTATTGGCTGGCAGTCAATTCGATCAAAAGCGACGCGCAACGCGATCTTGCCTGATACGCAGGACGTGCTTAGGGCGCGAGTATTTCCTGAAGAAACGCGATGAATACACTGATGCGGCTGGAACCACGGTGGTTGGGCAGATACAGCGCATTGATGCAGGTGCTTGCACTGCCTGGGTTGACTTCATATTGCTCCAGCACCCGCGTCAGCCGACCTGCACTGACGTCCTCACGTACCAGCCAATCGGCCAATAGCGTCACCCCGCCACCGGCCAAGGCAGCCTCGCGCAGAATGTCGGCATTGTTGCTTTGCAGCCGTCCCTGCACATTCACGCGGATGACGTCCTCATCGCCCAGGAATGTCCAGTCGTGGTGGCCCGTATGGTAATCGAAACGCAAGCACGGGTGCTCGAGCAAGTCGCGAGGGTGTCGCGGCAGTCCGGTTCGTGTCAGGTATTCGGGACTCGCCACCACCCAACGCTGGAAATAGCCCAGCCGCTTGCTGACGATGTCATCACTGACAACCGATGAACCAAGACGTACTGACACATCGATTTGTTCGCTGAGCAGGTCACTGACCTCGTCGCTCAGCGAGAGACTGATTTCCAGACCGGGATGGCGTTCAAGCAACCGCCCCAAGTGCGGGGCGATGATTCGCCGGCCGAATTCCACCGGGACACTGACCCGCAAACGCCCCTGAGCTTCGCTGCCACGGTCGGCAACGACGGCATCCGCGCCATCGATGGCCTCAAGGATCGCCACGACTTTATCGAAATAGTGCTGCCCCGCCACCGTGACGCTCGTATTGCGCGTGGTGCGGTTGAGCAGGCTGGCGCCCAACTCACTTTCCAGCCCCGCGACCTGCCGTGTCACAGACGATGTGGAGATGCCGAGCTTACGCGCCGCAGATGAGTAACCCCCACAGCGCACCGTTTCGACAAACATTTTCAGCGCCAGCAACTTGTCCATGCACAGATTCCGAGATCGAAAGGTAAAAGTAGCGACTGTGCATGACCAGGCAATGGGAGTCTTGCATGGCTGTGCTCAATGGCCTGATTGATTAAGGAGGCTTGCGATCTCCCTATTGATCGGATGATAATCAGATTTGATCAAATAATCGATCGATTAATAGAGCGGCGTCTCGAAGCGGGTACATGCCACGGCGAGAACCGGTCGCTCTGACCCGTTTATCACCCGCCTCGGCGGCACCGATCAAGAAAGGTGCCGATGTCCCGGTGCGATCGGTGGACATCCATGCACATTACTACCCTGAAGAGTTCTTACACCTCCTGGGAAGTGAGGGCAAAACGTTCGGTGCAAGTTATACCCGCCAGGAGACTACTTTCAGCTTCTCCACCCCGGCCGGAGGATTGGGGCCATTGCCGTTGAAATTCATCGACGTGCAGGCGCGTTTGCTCGATATGGACCATTCCGGCGTCGACGTACAGGCGCTGTCCCTTAGCGTGCCAATGGTGTACTGGGCAGATCGACAACTCAATGCCCGCCTGCACGTGCCTGGAACGATGCTGCGTCGATGGTCCATCGCCAACATCCACAACGTTTTGTGGTGCTGGCCACGTTGCCGATGCTAGAGGCTGACGATGCCATCGCCGAGCTGGAACGCGCCGCCGAATTGCCTGGGGTTCGTGGGGTGTACATGGGCACAAACATCAACGGCCTGGACCTGGACAATCCGCGCTTCGCGCCCGTCTTTGCCCGTATAGAACAGCTCGGACTCCCAGTATTCCTGCACCCGCAACAAACGGTCGGCGGCAACCGTCTGAGCAACTACTACTTGAGCAACTTGCTGGGCAACCCGTTCGATACAGCTATCGCGGCGTCACACCTGATCCTCGGCGGAGTATTGGATCAATACCCTCAACTGCATGTGTCATTGCCTCACGCCGGTGGGGCTTTGCCAATACTCGTGGGACGTCTCGATGCCGGGTAGACCTCACGCCCTGAGACACGACGCCTGGCCCAGAAGCCGAGCAGCTACTTGACGCGATTCAGCTACGACACCGTGTCGCACTCCGGGCCGGTGCTGGACTATTTGATCGCCAACGTCGGTATCGACCATCTGGTCCTGGGCAGCGACTACTGCTTCGACATGGGCTATGAACAGCCGGTGCGTTTTGTCGAAAGCGTAGGCTTGGGCCCGCGCGAGAAAGCGGCAGTACTCGGCGCCAACGCGGCCAGAATCCTGAAACTCCCCGTATAGCGTTGGCGAAACTCTCGATTTCCCTTTGGCCGGCCTGACCGGCCTTTTTTTGCGAACCGTTCAAGACTTCACCAGATCGTCTCTGCCGTTCGCTCGGGACCCCAGCCAAGATGATCGAACCGAATAAACAAATACTGATCAATCATAACCATGGGCCCATACAGCTTTAAATAAATCAGTCAAAAGACTATAAAAAACCAACCGACCCGCATTGCCGACAGCAAGCACTACACCCCTCAAATTATATTGGCCCATCTGTAGACAAACATGGATAAACATCATTTTCGGTAATAATCAGTATCCCGCCTGAGCATTTCTACAAACAACCTGGCGACAGCATAATCAGCTCCAGAAGCAAACAAAGAGATTTTGTTCCCTCTCTCATTCTTACTGGAAGACACCCTGATGAAATATGCAATGCTCGCCTCACTCATGATGTTTAGCGTATACGCTTCAGCCCATGATGGCGCCAACAACAATGCCTCTGCCCCTGAACCTGAGCGGTACAATTATTCCGAACACCTGGATATCGCCAAGGTCATCGACATCACTACAGCCGAGGACACAAACAACGCTTGTGGCCCAGTGGACGCGCACATGGTGTATGTGGATCACAAGGGTATAACGCACGACCTGCAATACAAAATACTCGGTGGCGCTTGCCAGAATGGTTAAAACTTCAAAGTTTACAGGTGCTAAAAAAGAGGAGACCGCTTCGATCTGAAGCTAATCTCCTCTTTTTATATTCAGTCTAGAAAGACTGCAACAGCCCAACGATCACAGCCCACTTTCATCCCGCCAACGCAAGGCTCTCGCCAATAAGTCCGATGTGAGCCGCTCCATCAGGCTTGGGCGATCCCCATAATCCGATTGCCCATACTCACCCCCCAATCCGCCATACGCATGCCTTCTGCAAGTTGTTGTTGCTGCCAGGCAAGCAGGGCTTTATCGAGGTCGCCGATGTCGTCGATTGTTTGCGCCAGGGCCAGTGCATTGCGGGCTGCCTTGGCCGTGCTTCCGGCGGTATGAGGACGCGGCACAAAAGCGGCATCGCCAGTCAACAGCACACGGCCAAACACCATCTGAGGAACTTTGAGATCAAGGATCGCTTGCACAAAAATATCTTGGGTCTGGCGAATCAGTTCCCGAAAAGCCGGGTTCGCCTGCCGCTCCCCCATTCCCCGTATGTAAGCATCCTGCCCAGTGGCCAAGGCTCCGGGTGGAATGGAGTGACTACGCCGACGGCCATCGCTGTCAGTGAGCACAGCGTCCAGTTCCGCCCCTTGCGCAGCTTTCAGATACCACAGCCAATTGAACCGACGCTCGCCCGGATTAACGGAGCCATTCACGCTCGGCACCATGTATTCCAGCATCAGCGATTCAGGGTCTTGTTGAAAAACAAAGTCCTCGTAAAGCTGCATTTTGGCGAAGTCTGGAAGTTGCTCTTCATCGACCAGCCCGCGCCACACCACATACCCCGAATAGCTGGGTACTGTTCCAGGCAACACCACGCTTCGCACGGTTGAACCCGAGCCATCAGCGCCAATCAGCAGGTCTGCCTCGGCAGTGCTGCCGTCGGCAAAAATCGCAGTCACCCGATGTTCATTCTGAGTCAGATCCACCAACGTCTTGCCACGGTGATAATGCTCAGCAGCAAATGCAGAAAATAATGAGCTGTACAGTGTGTTCCAGGACGTCTGGGTTTGCGGCATCGGCTCTTTATGCACGACGCTACCCTCTCGATCCAGATAGAGACGATCGTGGGAGCGGACGCCGAGCGCACCTGCCGGATGAATGCCCGCATAACGAAAATGGTGCAGGACGTCCGCTTGCAGAACGATGCCCCCGCCACGACTATCCATCGCCGCAGGGGATCGCTCGTAAATATCGACCTGCCAACCAATCGCGCGTAACGCCGTGGCGGCGAACAGCCCGCCCAGGGAACCACCAATGACCAAGGCCTTTGGAACGCCTGAACTCTTCATTACCTTTCTCCTCGTTGCAGGGTGATTCCCGCAGCTGCGGTTTACCGTTGCGTTATGCCAACACCGGATAGTCGATGTACCCCTTGGCGTCGCCGCCAAAAAAGCTGTTGCCGTCAGCCACGTTGAGTTCGTTGCGACCACGCAAGCGAGCCGGTAAGTCGGGGTTGGCAATGAACGGGCGACCAAACGCAATGAGGTCTGCACGGCCCTGCGCAATGGCCTGTTCGGCCGTTTCGCCGGAGTAGCCACCCGCCAACATCAGAACGCCGTGGAAGTCAGTACGCAGTTGCTTGATGATCGCGTCCCAGCGTGGATCGTTACTGTCATCGAGCACTGTGCCGACCATCATCGGTTCTACCAGGTGCAGGTAAGCGAGATGCCAGTGATTGAGCCGGGATGCGATGTAGCCAAAGGTTTGTTCCGGGGTGTCATCGCCCATTCCCATGAAACGTCCCATCGGTGTCAGGCGGACAGCAACGCGTTCGGCACCTACTTCCGCGGTCACGGCTTCCACGACTTCAAGCAGCAACCGCGCACGGTTTTCGATACTTCCCCCGTAGCGATCACTTCGCTGATTGCTGGCGCTGTTGATGAATTGGTCGAGCAGGTAGCCATTGCCCGCGTGAATTTCCACACCATCCATACCGGCCAGAATCGCGTTGCGAGCGGCCCTTCGGAAGTCGCCAACGATCGCTTCGATCCCAGGAATGTCCAGCGCCTGAGGGACAGGTACATCACCCCATACGCCCTCGCCCTCTTCATTCAGGATGAAGGTCTTGCCGGGCACTGGCTGCGCGGTCGGTGCCACCGGCAAGCCGCCGTTAGGCTGGAACACCGGGTGCGACACTCGCCCCACATGCCAGAGCTGCAGGAAAATGCGCCCGCCTTCTGCGTGTACGGCCTCGCTGACAGCCTTCCAGCCCTGAATCTGCTCGTCGCTATGGATGCCGGGCGTCCAGGCGTAACCCTGGCCCTGCTGCGAAATCTGTGTAGCCTCGGTAATGATCAATGCAGCACTGGCACGCTGACGGTAGTACTCAACGTTCATCGATGTCGGTACGTTGCCAGGTTGCCCCGCTCGCGAGCGAGTCAGAGGCGCCATGACGACGCGGTGATCGAGGGTGAATTGGCCGAGTTTGAGAGGGCTGAACAAGTGATGAGTCATGATGATGTCCTGAATGGATAGGGATTGAAAAACCGCCTCAGGCGGCTTGGCTTCGCTTCAGTATCTGGATCATTATTTCGATGGGCTGCGCGCCACTGATCACGTCATCTGCGATCTGGATACTCGGCACCGAGCGCACACCGGACGCCTTGGTTTGGGCTTCGAGCTTCAAGACTTCAGCGGTGCCTTCGTCGGCCTTGAGAAAGTCGACAATGACCTCTCGGTCCAGCCCGGTTTCGGCAGCGATGTCGGCCAGCACAGTGAGGTCGCCGATATCCCGCCCTTCGCTGAAGTACGCCTTGAAAATGGCCTTGACCAGCAAGGAAGCGTCTCGACCCGCCTGTTGCTCGCGCCATACCAACCGATGCGCGGCCAGGGTGTTGGGCGTTTTTTCGACTCGCTCATAATCGAACTCAAGGCCGACGGCCTTACCGGCGTGGGTGACCTGTGCGTCCATGGCCTGGCTACGCGCCCAGCTGCCGAACTTGCCAGAGCGATAGGCTTTGCGATCCATGCCTCGAACCGGCATGTCCGGGTTCAACTGATAAGGCAGGAAACTGATTGGGCGGTCCGTTGAAAAACCCGAAGCGGCCAGCGCGCGTTCAAGATTTTCCTCACCGATCCAGCACCATGGGCAGATGAAGTCGTAAGTCACCTGAATTTTGGATGAATGCAAACTCATGACGGTCTCCGTGGTTGAATGTTTCACCTCCCCAAGGTAGGTGCCGGAGCGCCGACAGAGAATCCACCTGCTGCACAACGTTGCTTTTCGCAAAACGCAACGATGCACCGATCACGTCGTCGGCTGTGTTTGCGACTTGAGCAATTCGGTGAGGAAATCAATGAACGCATTGATACGTTTCGAGCCGCGATGATTGGGCAGGTACAAGGCCGAGATCGCTGAACTGACGCTGTTCGGATTGACGACAAAAGCGTCAAACAAGGAAGTGAGTCGACCACTGTCGACGTCATCATTGACCAACCAATCGGGTAACAGCGCCACCCCGCATCCGGCCAGCACCACTTCGCGCAGGACCTCGGCATTGTTGCTCTTGAATTGCCCTTCGACGGGCACGCGCAGCTCTTGGCCCTGCTCTGTAAATGTCCAGAACTGCTGTGGCGCGCCATAGTTGAAGCACATGCACTCGTGTTGCATGAGGTCCATGGGCCGGTCGGGAAATCCTCGAGCGTTCAGGTACTCGGCGCTGGCGACTACGCGGCGGCGAAAGTTGCCGATGCAGCGGCTGACCACCGTTTCCATCGCCGCTGGCGACCCCAGCCGGATCGATAGATCGATGCGTTCGCCGAGCAGATCGACGATGTCGTCCGATAGCGTCATATCCAGTACGAGCAGGGGATAGCGCGCTAAAAGCGCGCCGATATGAGGGGCAATAAGACGCTGTCCAAACGCCACGGGCACGGAGATACGCAACTGTCCCGCGGGCACTTCACCGCGGTCCGAAACTGACTCGTCGGCGTCAGCCATGGCGCTCAGAATATCCCGGCTTTTCAGGTAGTACACACTACCGGCATCGGTCAACGTGACTTGCCGGGTAGAGCGATTCAGCAGCACGGCACCCAGGTCATCCTCAAGCCGGTCGATCATTCTGGTCACTGACGAGGTCGCCAGATTGAGTTGCCTGGCGGCAGACGAAAAGCCCTTGGAATCTACTGACTGGATGAATATTTTCAGTGCGAGCAGCTTGTCCATGAAACCCCTTCCGTCATTACGCTCCTTGAGCGCCTATCTTTGGACATCGGCGCACCCTGCGCGAGTTAACGGTTGTTAATTCTGCCGCCGTTGCGCCTGGCGCAATGTAGCGTTGCGCCTTGATGGGGTACTCCATCACAAGCGCCCTCTCTAAGCTCACGACATGGAAAATCGCCGCCCATCGCACGCGGCGGATTGAAAAATCTGTCGTTAATTCAGCTCGAGAGGTAAGGCGATGAAGCGCAAGACGATCATCGGTGCCGTTCTGGCAATCGGCGTCGCGGGGTTAGGCTTTGCGTTCTGGATGATGTGGAGGCCGGAAATTGCCACTGCCAGCCAACACCTGAATGCTGATCGCGAGACGCTGGACAGAGGCCGCCGCGTGGTCGAAGCGGGCGACTGTGCGGTCTGTCACACACGGCCAGGGGGCGCCTACATGGCCGGCGGTTTGCCGCTGGTAACGCCCTTCGGAACCCTCTTCACCACCAACATCACCCCGGACCCGCAGTCCGGTATCGGTCAGTGGTCGCTGGACGCCTTTGAACGGGCCATGCGTGAAGGCATCGCGCGTGACGGCCACTTTCTCTATCCGGCCTTCCCCTACGTGCATTACCGGAAGCTGAGCGATGCCGATATTGCCGACGCCTATGCTTTCCTGATGAGCGTGGACCCGATCAAATACACCGCACCGGAAAATCATATGGTCTTCCCCATGAACTTCCGTCCGCTGGTATCTTTCTGGAACTTACTGTTCCTGCATGGGGATCCGCTGGAACCACTTCCCAACCGATCAGCACAATGGAACCGCGGACGTTATCTGGTCGAGGGCGCGGGGCACTGTTCGTCGTGCCATTCGCCCCTGAATCTGATTGGTGGGGAGAAAGGCAGCGAACTGTTCAACGGTGGCGTCGTCGACGGCTGGACAGCTCCTGCCCTGCGCGGAATGACCGAGGCACAACACCCCTGGAATGAAACCCAGTTGGTCGCCTATCTGACGGGCGAGGTCGCCGAAGGACATGGCGCAGCGGCGGGCCCGATGTTGCCGGTCAGCCTGAGCATCGCGCAATTGCCGGCGGAAGACGCGCATGCCATCGCGCAGTACATTCTTGACCTCAAGAAAACTTCATCGGATGCCCCATCGCCGCCCTGCACCTCTGGGGTCAAGCCCAGCGCCACGGCGCTGCGGGGCGCCGCGTTGTTCGAGGGGGCCTGCGCGAGTTGCCATGGCCGCGCGGCGCCGATGCGCGTCATTGAATCGCGGCCGGCACTGGCGAACACCTCGGCGGTGAGGGCGGACTCGCCACGCAATTTGATCCAGACCATCCTGCAGGGCATCCCGATGTCCAGCGCCGCTTCCAGCCACTACATGCCTGCATTCGCCCACAACCTGGACGACACCCATGTGGCCGCACTTGCCGAGTACTTGCGCAATGAAAGCTGTGCAAACCGATCCTGGACGGATCTCGACAAGACAATCAAAAGTATTCGGGCTCAGGAGCAGCAACCGTGATCACACTTGACATCAACGGCAAGACTCACGAACTGGACATCGCGGACGACATGCCCCTGCTATATGCCTTGCGCAACCAGGTGGGGCTCAATGGCGCCAAATACGGCTGCGGCCTGGGTCAGTGCGGCGCGTGCACCGTGTTAGTGAACGACAAGCCGGTGTTTTCCTGCCTGACGCCGTGCGGCGCGTTGGCAGGCAAATCGGTACGCACCGTCGAGAGCCTGGGCAGCGTCGACCAACCGGGGCCGTTGCAGAAAGCCTTTATCGATGAACAGGCCGCCCAGTGTGGTTATTGCATCGCGGGAATGATCGTGAGGGCGCAGGCGCTGCTGGAGGCCAACCCTCATCCGGACGATGAAACGATCCGCCGCCACATGGCACCGAATTTATGCCGCTGCGGCACCCACGTGCGGATCTTCGCCGCGATCAAGTCGGTTGTCGCGCAGGGAGGCAAGGTATGAAAACCCCCACGCAAAACGTCAATCTGAGCCGCCGCGCCTTCGTGATAAACGGGGCTTTGGTGATGGGGTTCGCGATGCTTCCAGGTATTCCCCGTGCCTTCGCTGACACCGAGGCGGACACCTTGGGTACGACAATCCTGGCGCCTGATCTGCCCGGCAGCCTGCGGGCCACGCCCTATCTGGACGCCTGGATCCGCATCGATGCGAAAGATGGCATCACCGTCTACACCGGCAAAGTGGAGCTGGGCACGGGTGTTAAAACTGCGCTCCTGCAGATCGCCGCCGAACGCCTTGAAGTGTCACCTGGGCTCATCCGTTTTCTCACTGCCGACACCGCACTGACACCCAATGAAGGTTACACCGCCGGCAGCCATACGATCGTCGACAGCGGCACTGCACTGTTCAACGCCGCGGCCCAGGTGCGGCAGTTGTTACTCGAGTCCGCAGCACGGCAATGGCAGCGCAGCATCGACAGCCTGACCATGCGGGATGCGGTGATCTACGATACACAAGGCCGCAGCATGACCTACGCACAGGCAGTGGTGGGGGTTCAACTGCATCGCTTTGCGTCGGCCAACTCGCCCTTCAAGCCAGCTGGCAGCTTCACCCTGATCGGCAAATCGTTGCCTCGGCTGGACATCCCAGCCAAAGTCAGCGGCGGTGCGGCCTATGTGCAGGACATGCGGCTGCCCGATATGCTGCACGCCCGGGTGATACGCCCGCCCCGGCGCGGCAGTCAGCTTCTGGAGATCGACGAGGCCGCCCTCAGGCAACTTCCCGGCGAGGTGAAACTGGTCCGCAATGGCAGCTACCTCGCCGTGGTCGCCACCGATGAATGGCTGGCGGTCAAAGCGATGCGCGAAGGCTACGCCAAGGCCCGCTGGACAGAAGGTAACCCGCTGCCTGACTCGACACACATCCATCAACTCCTCACCGAATTACCGGCGCGGCGCTATCCGGTGAGCGCCAAGGGTGACCTCCCGCAACCGCTGCCGCGTGCTTACAAGGCCCGGGTGACCAAGCAATACCTGATGCACGGCTCCATCGGGCCCTCCTGCGCAGTGGCCTGGTTCAAGGATGGAACATTGACCGTCTGGACCCATACCCAAGGTGTCTACCCTCTGCGCGCGGGTATCGCCGAGATGGTCGGCCTGCCAGTGGCTCAGGTGCGTTGCATCCACGCTGAAGGTTCCGGTTGCTATGGCCACAATGGCGCCGATGACGCCGCCGCCGATGCAGCGCTGATTGCCATGGCCATTCCCGGCAAGCCGATTCGGGTGCAATGGATGCGCGAACAGGAAAACCTCTGGGAGCCGTACAGCTCGGCCATGCTTGCCGAGGTGGAAGCGGGACTGGACGACAGTGGGCGTCTTCGTGACTGGAAATACGAACTCTGGAGCACCCCGCACAACGAACGTATCGTCAATGCCGGGCGCCTGTTGCCGGCGTGGCTGTTGGCCAACCCCTTCACCCCCGCCCCTTCAGTCCCGATTGCTCAGCCCGAAGGTGACGGCGACCGTAATGCCGTTCCGTTGTATGAGATACCCAACCTGAAGGTCGACATGAACTTTGTGCTGACCATGCCATTCAGGACCTCGGCCATGCGTTCGCTCGGTGCCCATATCAACGTGTTCGCCATCGAGAGCACCGTCGATGAACTGGCGGCTAGGGCCACCATCGACCCGGTGCAATTTCGCCTGAATCACTTGAGCGATCCGCGAGCACGGGCGGTGGTGGAGCGCGTGGCCGCTGAGTTCCGCTGGCCGCACAAAGCAACGGGACCCGGCAGCGGAATTGGCTTCGCCTTTGCCCGCTACAAAAACATCATGGGTTACTGCGCGATCGCCGTGCAGTTGCATGTGCAGCGCCAGACCGGGCAAGTGATGATCGATCGCGTAGTCGCCGCCGTCGACGTGGGGCAAATTGTCAGCCCCGACGGGCTGCTCAATCAGATCCAGGGGGGCATCGTGCAGTCCGCGAGTTGGACGCTCTATGAACGAATCCTCTATGACGCCAGCGGCATGCACAGCTTCGACTGGAGCGGCTATCCGATCATGCGTTTTCCGGATTTACCGCAACAGGTCGAGGTCCATATGATTGATCAGCCGGATCAGCCATTTCTGGGTGCCGCAGAAATCGTCCAGGGCCCCATGGCCGCAGCACTGGGCAATGCCATCAACGATGCCACCGGCAAGCGCTTGCTCGATCTGCCCCTGGCACGACGTGGCTGGCAGGATGCGCTGGGGTCATGACCGATCCGGGCGGTGTCGACGTTATGCCCTTCCGCCAAAAGTAAGCCACCCGACTCCGGCGAAACGTCTGAATCGGTAGCCAGGCGCACACTCGTGAGCGCCTGGAGTTCATGCAGCAACTAACGATCAATTCAAGCGAGGCTTCTTACCCAAATCGTTATCGACTTGCTGCAGTACGTGGGGACTGCCGTTAAGGAACGCATCGACCATTTGCTCGATCAGCGCATCTATGTCTTCAGTCACTGGAAGATCGTAAATCCATTTGCGAACACCGATATAGAAAATACTGGCATGCAGACTCCAGATCAGCTCGAGCTCTTTTTCATTGATCGTGTCACCTGAGGATGGCGCCAATCCATGAGTCTGGCGGATTTCTGCAATGACAGGGATGAAGACCCGCTCACGCAATTTAGCCAGATACCGATCATTGATACCTTCACGTGTCAGCCCGGCGAATACGAAGATACGAATCCACTCTCGCCGCAGAATCACACGAGCGTATGAGGTGTAGAAATGAACCAGGCGAGACTGAAGGGGTTCGGAGCGATCCTTGATCATCGCCTCCCACGAGGAATCCCACTGATATACCTCGTCGTACACGCGGTCTATCAGTGCCTCTTTGCTGGGGAAATATCGATAGAGTAACGGTTGGGTAATATCCAGTTGTCGCGCCAGCTCACGGGTACTGCCCGAGAATCCGCACGTCGCAAAATGCTCGATAGCTTTCTGCACGATTTGCTTTTCCCTGACCTCAGGCGAAAGGCGTCGAGTCGTCGATTTGACGGGGTCTGTTGATTTCGCTGATTTTCCCGACTCGTTCTCGTCTCTATCTTTTGAGTCTTGCATAACGCCTCGCTGGAGCTTCATTAAGGCATCATACAAAACAAAAGAATGCACTGGCTATGAACCACACCTATTTGGCCAGACGACTTTCAATATCCTTCTTGAACAACGCAGGTCGGCTTAAATAATGCCCCATGGCCAACACTTCCATTTGGCCGTCGATCTCCAGCGCAAATGCCGGAAAGCCGCGCGCATTCAGAGCTTCAAGCATCTCGTTGCTGTGCTCGATGTGGTCTTGCAATGAGTCTGCAGTGATCAAATCAAAAGTTGCCATAAACGATTCGGGTTCAAACCCAAGCTCATTGGCAATGCCGGCGATTACCCCTCGGTCAGCAATGGCCTGACCTTCTTGGTAGTAGGCAATTTGCAGGCGTTTGAGCATTTCGATGCCACGTCCGGACAGCTGTTGAGCGGTCAACATCGCTGCAATCGGTGGTGAAGAGTCCAACTGGACATTTTCATGTTCCAGTACGCCTTGAACATAGGCGTCCGCGAAGGTTTGTTTGCTGAATGCCGTAATCCGGGCTTCGTGAGGACGAACAAAATCGCGCCACTCACCCGACATCAACTTGCTTTTGTCCCCCGAGAGCATGCCCACGCCATGGGCCTGAATTTCCAGGCCAGGAATAGCGGTGGCCGCCGTGATCATCGGCGCCGCCCCATAGCACCAGCCACAGAACGGGTCGTAGACGTAATGCAATGTCGCAGTGCTCATTCAAATCTCCGGGATCTGCCGTGCCACACGGCGAAAGAGGTTCGTTACGTCGTGGATCAAACATGCGAAAACAGCAATGAGGCGATCAGCGCTCGGCCAAGCCTTCAGGCCCGAGCAATTCGCTGATGAAATCGATAAACGCATTGACGCGTTTGGAGCCACGATGATTGGGAAGATACAACGCAGAAATGGCCGAACTGGCATCGTTCGGATTGATAACAAAGGACTCGAACAATGACGTCAAATCACCGCTACCAATATCGTCGTTGACGAGCCAGTCAGGTAACAGAGCCACCCCGCCACCCGCCAGCGCAACCTCACGTAAAACTTCCGCATTGTTGCTTTTGAAGCGCCCCTCAATCGGTACTCGAGTCTCCTCACCTTCCTTTAAGAAAGTCCACACCTGCTGCTTTGGGCCGTAACTAAAACGCAGACACTCGTGTTGCATGAGGTCCATGGGATGTTCAGGAAAACCATGTGCATTCAGGTACTCGGCACTGGCCACAACCCGGCGTCTGAAATGACCGACGGGACGACTGACGACACCATCCATGGCTGCTGCCGATCCCAATCGGATCGCCAGATCGACGCGTTCCCCCAGTAATTCGACGATGTCATCGGAGAGCGTCATGTCCAACACAAGTTGAGGGTATCGCTTCAACAGCGAGGCAATATGCGGCGCAATCAGACGGCGCCCCAGCGCTACAGGCACGGAAATACGAAGATGACCCGCAGGGAGTTCTCCGCGGTCAGTGACCGAGGCATCCGCCTCGGCGACAGCATTCAGCACCTCCCGCGCCTTCAAGTAGTAGGCGGCCCCGGCATCTGATAATGAGATTTGACGCGTGGATCGATTAAGCAAGACAGCGCCTAGTTCCGCCTCAAGCCCATCGATCATCCGAGTCACAGAAGACGTCGCCAGGCCTAACTGTCGAGCGGCAGAAGAAAAGCCCTTCGAATCCACAGCCTGGACGAACATCTTCAATGCGAGCAGCTTGTCCATGACACTCCTTGACTCACCCGTTGTTCATCTTGAGCATTGCGCCAGTTCGGGTCCGACGAGAAACCACCGAGAAGACGACCAAAGCGACCAGTGACAATCCGCTTCCCACCGCAGCAATCGCCAGCCAGCCGGCATGTTCATAAAGCGAACTGGCCACCGAAGAACCGATTGCACCACCGATAAAGATACTGATCATGTACAACGCATTCAGACGGCCTCTGTTAGCAATGCCCAAGGCGTAGACGGCTCGCTGACCCAACACCATGTTCATTTGCACTGCAAAATCCAGCGCTATACCGGTGACCGCTAATCCAATCACACCGTAAAAGGGATTGATGAAGGCCGGTAGGAAACTCAATACCCCCAGCACCATGGCCAACTGCGACGCTCGTCGAGTATGTCCTGCATCAGCGAGTCGACCACTGATAGGTGCGGCAATTGCACCGATGGCGCCGACCAGAGAGAAAATCGCAATCTGACTTTGCGTGAGGCCGAACTCACGACTCAATATCAACGGCACAGCGGTCCAGAACAAACTGAACGCCGCAAACATCAGCCCTTGATAAAGCGCGCGCTGACGCAGCACGGGCTCGCGACAAAACAGTTGTCCCAGGGACATCAGCAATTGACCATACGACGCGCGATGGGTCGGTTGCCATTTAGGCATGGTCATGCCAATCACGATGGAGATAACGAGCATCAAGGCGGCGGCCCCGATAAACACCGCCCGCCAGCCCAAATGATCGGCAACCAGACTCGACAGCGGCCGCGCAAGCAGAATCCCTAGCAGCAAGCCACCCATAATCCCGCCAACTACCCGACCGCGAGATTCTTCCGGTGTCAGATGTGCCGCCAACGGGATAAGCATCTGCACGGAGACTGAGCTGAAACCGATGAGTGCCGACACCGCTAGAAATACACTTGGCTGCTTGGACAAACCGGCGGCTACCAGGCTGAAGATCGTAATCACAATTGTCGCGATCATCAGCCGACGGTTTTCTACCAGATCCGCCAAGGGCACCAGGAAAAACAATCCGAGCGCATAACCAATCTGAGTCAGCGAAACGATGAAACTCGCGCTTCCACTCGACATGCCGATATCCGGGGCGATCAAGCTGATAATCGGTTGAGCGTAATAGATGTTGGCCACGATGGCACCGCAACAAAAAGCAAACAGAAGCACGAGACCCTTTGTCATCGACGCTTTTTGTATCGTCGCTGCTGTATCTCTTGTAGAAACGCCCATGCCATAGACTCCTGAGGTTCGACAGCGGTGACTCTTCAGAAAAGGTCACGCGCATTGATGTTTTCCAGGTCAACAACATAGGCGGCACTGCATCTTGAGAGAATATGGTCAGGACGCAACGTCGCGTTGCGTCTTGCGCAAGAGGTACCCAGGCGCGGTGCGCGCTCCCGCTTGATTCGAGGACGAGGAATTGATCGAGACGCCTCATTGTCCGCCCCTCCTCCTCATAACTTTTGACTTGCCTGGCCCCGCTCATTTGATGACCACAACTCACCTATCAGCCGACTGGTGAACGACGGGCGAGGAATCGCCATGCGCCCAGTAAACTGACTCGCCGATGATCCAAAGGCCAAATACAACTTCCGATGGGATCTGGCTGCTTACACGGTGGCCGAGCTGTTGCATGGCGAAGAAAATGCGGTGTACGCGGACGCTGGATACACCGGTATCGAGAAGCGTGAAGAACATGAAAGTCGTGAGGTGATCTGGCAAATCGCGGCGCGCCGCAGCACCTATTCCAAGTTGAATAAACGCAGTGTGCTTTACAAAGCCAAGCGCAAGATTGAGTACTGCAAAGCTCAGACACGAGCCAAGCTTGAGCATCCATTTCGGGTGATAAAGCGGCAATTTGGTGACGTGAAAGTGCGCTTTCGCGGTCTGGTGAGAAACACAGCTCAGTTGACTACGCTGTTCGCTCTGTCAAACCTGTGGATGGCTCGAAAAAGGCTGATGGGTATGGGCGAAAGCGCCCGCAAAACACGATATATATCGGGCCGTTTCGGCTGATAGCGATGAGTGTCGGGAAAGTTTCGACTTGCCGCCGCAACGCGGCAAGTTGATCGGAGCATCCCTAGCTTTTGAGATGAAATTCGCTGTCCAGACGAATACCCTGTAAGAAAACTTCGTCGTGGGACACCACGATCAATGCCCCTTGGTACTGAATCAGCATCTGCTCCAGCGCGATTCTGCTGGGCAGATCCAGATGGTTATCCGGCTCGTCCAGCAACAGCAATTGCGGAGGGCGTTGTGCATACAGCTGCGTAGCCAAGGCTATTTTCAGCCGTTCGCCACCGCTTAGCTGGCAGGTCTTGAGCATCGCACGATTCGCATCAATTCCCATTTGAGCCAGGCGGGTCCGCGCCTCGGCCTCGGGCAACTCCGGATTACTCCCGTAGAGCCATTGCACTGCCGTGCGTTCGGGGTACTGCAATCCGGCGTGTTGATCCAGCCAGCCAACATGGCAACTGCGGATGACTTCGCCTTCGTGTACCGGCAGTTGGCCGGCGATCACTCGCAACAAGGTCGATTTGCCGCTGCCGTTGGCGCCCAAGATCGCCATGCGCATAGGCCCGGTCAGCGTCAGATTGATCGGTGCCGCGTAACCGAACGGGAGAATCACGTCGTTGAGTTGCACAATCAACTTGCCATTGGGCACTACGCTTTCCGGGGACAACATCATTCGTTGAACGTCCGGCGCGCACCGCGCACGGGCCTCAGCAATCCGTTGTTGCTGCTGTTCCCGGGCTACCAGTTGATTGAGGCGCAATTTTCCCTGACTGTTTTCACTTCGCTCTTTCTGGGCGTTGGTGAGCAGCTTGGTCTGATTGCCGTCACGGGCCTGGCGGTCGCCGCGGGCATTGCGCCGTTGCTGACGCTCCATCTGCACAACCATCTCACGTTGCTCACGCTTGGCCTGCGCCCGCTCCCCCTGCAATGCCGACTGGAACGACTGCTGCTCCTGCTCGCGTGCCGCAGCATACTGACTGTAGTTACCGCCATAAACCGACAGCCCCATGGGCGAAAGCTCGACAATTTCGTTCACGTGCTCCAGAAGTCCGCGGTCGTGGCTGATCAACACCAAGCCGTTGGGCCAGCGATCAATCTGCTGCGCAAGCTTGTGTTGCTGATCGATATCTAGGTGGTTGCTGGGTTCATCCAGAATGAGCCAGTCGGCCCGAGACAACCACGCCCCAAGCAGAGCCACACGCTGCCGCTCGCCTCCACTGAGGGCGTCGGTACGGGAGTCTGCATTCAAACGGCCCAGACCGATCTTCTCCAGCTCCGCCTGAAGGCGTGTGGCGCAATCCCATTGGTCAACCGCTAGCGAATGGTCGTCATCGTCAACGCTGCCCAAGGCAATGCGATCCAGCGTTGCCAGAATATGGTCAACACCGGCCAGTGCAGCAACGCTAGGATAACGCTCGGGCTCCAGTAACTGCGCCACGGCGTAAACCTGCCCTTCGCGACGAACGATGCCGCTGGTGGGCAGTTGCTCCCCGGTCAGGAGTCGGCCAAGCAACGACTTGCCACAGCCATTGGCGCCCACGATGCCCGTGGCCCTGGTACTGAAGGTGTGGGTCAATTGATCGAACAGAACGCGCCCGTCGGGCAGGTTGTACGACACTTGATCAAGTTGAAGTAACCGTTGAGTCATGACCCGTCCTTAAACAACCGGCCCGATAGGCACTGAATCACTCCCTGATGGTGCGCAACAGCACCCGGCGGATGGGCCATGACCGTGAACACCTCCACCGGCCCCAGCAAAGCCGCGAGACGCAGGTTGATTTCGTCAAACTCGATCCGATGACCATTGAGTGTGAGCTGACTGTCGGCCCGCCCCAGATACGACAACTGGACTGAATCGCCTCGGACTCTCTAGACACCTTGCGAGCTCAATGGACTGCCCCCAGCATCGTAGACATCTCCAGCCTATGCCCCGATACGGGTATTCGCTGGTAAATTAGCCCAACGTCAAAAACTCTTAACCTTTTCATGTGAGCTCTTAAGCTCAAGTAGGTATGTGTCGCATGAAGATATGCAATTGGGCGTTTCTCGTCAAAGGGCCACGCTCCTCCTTAGAGTGCCTGCCTCAGATCACGCCTTGGTGGTCATTGAGCCTGTCGACTGAGCACCTCGAGTGGGAGGTATTCTTACCCGACGAACAACACGAAGAGGATTTCGAAAAGCAACTCGATATGGCCATTCAGGCAATTGTCAGAATGAACGGTATTGCTGTCAGCGCCGGACATCCCGGCCTGATCGAAATGACTCACCACGTCGAATACGACGCGCAAAACAACAGGTCTCTGGCCATTCCACTGCGAGTGGCCCTTAAAGTCACCAAGCTCAGCGGATTTGGTCCGACGGAGCCCGCATCGATTGATTTCTCCAGGATCAGTGCGGTCAAGCTCTCGATATTGGCCACCTTGCTGGATTACTGGGGACAACCAAATGCAGAGTCCTACGAAGGGTTGTATAAAATTTACGAACTCATTCAGTCAGTCGCCCCAGAGTTGCCCCGGGCCATATCCAACAACAAACTTTCTCGTCTAAAACAAACCTGCAACAACATTTCCTCAGGCCCTACAGCCAGACATGCAGACCTCAATGCGGATCCGGTGAGCAAACCTCTACCGCTTTCAGAAATAAGACAGACCATCGGCTATCTTTCCGAACTCTTCATTCAGTCCATCACGCTGCCTCCCCAGCAGGCTGACGACCCCACCTATGACCAAACCGCCGAAATCGCGCACCGGCCCGATGGGAGGGCATAGGGCATAATTGGTGCTTTCATCATCAGGAACTTCATAACCCCCATCAACACGCACCTCTCCCGATGACACCATGTATATCCGACGACTGTACCGGAGCCTGAGCGATTCCCGGACCATTTCACTAGCAACAGTGAGCTCCGCACTGCCTATAGCCATCGCTAGTAGCTCGCTTCACTTTAACAAGCGACTTCGCACCTTCAAACTCTTGCACTAATACCACTGCCCAAGGGCACGAGAGTCGAACGCCGCTCAAGCGGCATATTTACCGAGACCCAAACAATTGTGAGTTAGTGCCAGCTTTGGCACCGGGACAGGAGTCGATGGGAAGAAGTGGGACTATGCAGGGCAATACGTGACAAGCCAGGCAAACCGTGGCTTTGCGCGCAGCCCCCATCCTGATCGTGGGCAAAACTGATGCCAAAGAACCGCAAATCAATAAATAGCAAAAACCGGTCTAAAAACATGGGTTTTGCAGGCTCTTTGGCACTGCGTCCTGACCTACTAAAAGGCCTGAAAGCACCATACGGATCGCCCTGCCTGCGTCCAGCTCCTTTCAAGGACAGTCACATAACTTGAAAGGAAGATTGACCGAGCTTTCAAGTTTTTCAAGAGCCGTCAAAGATCGTTCATCCTACTGTATTTAAAGGCTTATCCGTCGATATGCCTTGAGAAGATTGAACGCCCACCTTGATCAAACTTGAAACCTGCCAACCGTTCAAGTTCTTTCCCTTTGTGCCATCAATCCTGCCTGACTCCACAACCTGGAGGCATCCGATTCGATGCCTATGAATCGGATGTTTACGTGCGTTCGCATCCGATTCATCCGAATCCAGCTACCCAACTGATTTTAATAGAGTTTACCCAGAAAACTGCAAGCTAGAGGTCTTGTGGGAATCGGATGTGAGCAGATTCTTCAAAGCATCCGATTCATACCGCCATGTGTGCTAAACACGTTCTTTTCTGCCAACCGGAAAGGAAACTGCTCCAGAGCCCAGTTTCCTTTCTTTCTACCACCTATAACTTATTGTTTTTAAAAAATTAATTGTCAGCTAAAGGCCATCAATCGAGCTTACCTAAAAGAAACTCAGACCTCCTAACTCAGTTCCGCTTCACTCGAATACAAACGGCACTGCCTTGTGCTTCCGTTTCGCTAGTTCCGATTGCCCGTAAACCAATGTATTAAAATGGATTTTACTTCGACAGTGGAGCGTCCGTACTTCCTTTTGTGCACCTGTTTGGGAGCTGCAACAGCGCGGTAAAAAAGCACCTCCCAGCGCCAGCGGAGCTACCGACAATTTCGTTTTCTTCCTCCTACCAAACGAAATTCCATGCATTTAGAAATGCGAAATTTCGGTTTCTAAACTATCAAGCAAAATCAGATAGATACGAATAGCCCCAAACAACCGCCCGATAGAACAAAACGAAACGCCTTAACGTTCTTTTCTATCCATCTTCTACTGTGCTCTTGGTCACGTTAGCTCTTGCTCTGTGCCAAACAACCCGCTAGAGTTTAGGCGTCGCTGCAAATTCAGCGGCCGGGTTTGGTCACCCGAACATCGTTAGGCGCATGAGCGCCACCGTCCCGAAAGCTGGCGCTTTTTTCATGCCTGCAACTTCGTTTTATGGTGGCTGTGCGTGGGGCGCTTTCGAGCGCGCCGGGTGCCTAACGTCCCGGTTGACCAACCCGCGTACAGCCGCCACCTATTCGTTTGGTCACGAACGTGGCGGTTCCTCAACGTTAGGAGCCGTACCCATGAAACATGTCCGCAATCCGTCCACCAGCGCCACCCACGCCGCTGCATTCCGCGCCATTGCTCTTGCAGCTCTGTGCGCAGACTCGTCCCTTTCCGTTCGCCTGAAGCGCTACAACGCCGCGATGGACAAGGCCCGCGCCCTGGATGTTCAGGAGGTGGCCCATGGCTAATTTCAAACCTCTGGAGTCCGGCTCTCAAGGCTGCGGCAAACCTGTGCTGTATGTGGACGATAGCGCCCCGCAGCGTGAGCTGATGGACGCCGCCGAATGGCGACTTGGCGCGGTTCAGGAGCTGTTGACCGTTCTCAGCACCTGCACTAGCGAGGATGGCGGGCGCCGCGATGTTGCCCAGGTATCCCGTGCGCTTCTCCTGCTGGTTGATGACGCCGAAGCGTTGTTCCAAGCCGCCCACCAAGCAGCCTGATTGCCCATGCCGGCCCTGCCAACTGGTTGGGCCGGCAGGCACAGATAGAGGTGCCTATGAATATTTGGTACACCGCCCAGGAACTAGCTGGCCTGCCAGGACTGCCCACCACGCCCCGTGCAATCCGCAGCTTCGCCCAGCGTGCTGACTGGAGCAACCAGCGTAGGATTGGTAGCAAGGCCAGCGAATACTCCTTCGCCTCCCTTCCAGCCGAGACCAAGCAGGCTTTGCTAACCAAAGCCATAGGCACTTCCCAAACGTCAGAAATTGCAGAGCGTGACGCGCATTCGTCGTCACGCTTGAACGATAAGCAACGCTCAGTCATGGCCGCACGCCTGGCTTTTATCCGAGAGATCGAGCACCTGAGCAAAGTTACTTCGCAGCGCCAGGCCATCACGCTGCTACTTACCCAGGCGAAGACCGGTGAGCTTTCCCCTTACTTAGCTGAACGCCTGAAGCGTGCCAATGACCGCAAAACCAGCGACCGCAATCTATCCGAGCGAACACTAAAACGATGGTTTGCCGACTACAAGCAGCACGGCGAGGCTGGCTTGGCGCCGGCCCGCCGCAAGGCTGACGTGAACGTACCGGAGTGGGCAGCGGACTTTCTGCGCTGCTATCAACGGCCAACCAAGCCCAGCGTCGAAGCGGCTTATGCCGAGTTCGCCCTCAAGCATCCAGCCGACCGCCCGAGTATTCATGTCGTCCGCCGCTTTCTTAATAAGTTGAGCGCCGAGGCCCGTGAGCGCGGCCGTCGCTCCCCGCAGGAGCTCAAGGCCCTGCAACCCTTCAAGCGCCGGACCACTAAAAACCTGCTCCCATGCGACGTGTTTACCGCCGACGGCCATAAGTTCGATGCAGAGGTTTTGAACCCGCGCACCGGAAAGCCATACCGCCCGGAAGCAACCACTGTCCTCGATGTCGCCACCCGCAAAGCCATCGGTATTTCCGTCGGTGAAGCCGAGTCCACCATCGGTGTCATGGACGCTTTGCGCGATGCGATGAAGCACGGCATGTTCGCATTCTTCTATGTCGACAACGGTTCAGGCTTTGCCAACGATACTGTGCGCGAAGTAGTCGATCGCCTCGGAGGCACCATGACCCATGCCTTGCCATACAACAGCCAGGCGCGAGGCCTGATCGAACGTTCTCACCAAAGCATATGGGTCAACGCTGCCAAGAAACTACCTAGCTACATCGGCGCCGACATGGACAAACACGCTGGGACAAAGGTGTGCGGATTCCACGGGCATCCGGCCACCCATTCCATGAACATCCGGCCACTGATTCCACGATGATCCGGCCACCCGTTCCACGGCCATCCGGCCACCCACAAGGCAGGCAGCAACGCAGGATTAATTC
>NZ_VJWO01000033.1:0-73730 GCF_014889455.1 Pseudomonas sp. K8 | reverse complement strand
CGTTACATCTATAGTTCCTGTCAGTTAGATGGAAGATAGGATGTAAGAGCGGAAAACTATTACGCTCGCTCATGACCACCTCAGCCCGTTTCAGTCGAGCTGTGTGCACAGGAGATGATTATTGATGACGCAGGTGGTCGATGCAGCAGCTGAGCAAACACCAATCTCCCCGCATTCTGTGGCCTGGCACTCCTTGCCTGCAAAGGAGGTGACGAACCTGCTTGAGGTTAATGAGCGTGTCGGGCTGGAGGCCGCCGAAGTTCAAGCCCGGCTTGACCGCACTGGTTTCAATCGTTTGCCAGAAGCAGCACGGCGACCCGCGTGGCTGCGATTCATGCTGCAATTTCACAACATTCTGATTTATGTGCTTCTAGGATCCGCTGCGATTACCGCGATGCTGCAACATCTGTGGGATACGGTAGTGATTCTGGCTGTGGTCATTGCAAACGCAATCATTGGCTACATCCAGGAAGGCAAAGCGGAAAAAGCCATGGATGCTATCCGGCAGATGCTGGCACCGCACGCCGCCGTGATTCGCGCAGGCGAACGCTTAAGTGTTGTGGGTGAGGAACTGGTACCGGGCGATATCGTATTGCTGGAGGCGGGAGACAAAGTCCCTGCTGATTTACGTCTGCTGCACGCAAACAGACTACAGATTCAAGAAGCCATTCTTACCGGTGAATCCATACCAGTAGAAAAACATACCGAACCTGTGGGGCTTGAAGCCGCCCTGGGTGATCGTACATGCATGGCATTCAGCGGCACCCTCGTAACTTGCGGGCAAGCAACAGGGGTTGTCGTTGCGACCGCAGCAGCAGCTGAAATCGGACGCATCAGCACTCTACTTGCAGGTGTAGAAACGCTGACCACCCCGCTGGTGCAGCAAATGAACGTGTTTGCCCGTTGGCTGACGATATTGATCTTGTTAGTCGGCGGCCTTTTGCTCGTATTTGGCCATTATGTTGGGCACTACGAGTTCACCGAGATCTTCATGGTCGTGGTGGGGATGTCGGTAGCGGCGATACCTGAAGGGCTGCCCGCCGTCCTCACCATCACGCTGGCTGTCGGCGTTCGGGCAATGGCTCGCCGCAACGCCATCGTGCGTCGCCTGCCTGCCATCGAGACGCTCGGCTCGGTATCCGTCATCTGTACTGACAAGACCGGGACACTCACCCGCAACGAAATGATGGTGGCATCGGTCGTCACGAGCGATCTCATCTTCACGGTCGAGGGCGCTGGTTATCAGCCAGCGGGAAGCATCAGTCTTTCAGATCAGCCAGTCGACATATCAACTCACCCTGCGTTGGCAGAACTGGGGCGAGCAGCTGGCCTGTGCAACGATGCGGTGCTGCGCCTGCATGACGATTTATGGAAGGTAGAGGGTGACCCGATGGAGGGGGCCTTGCTGGCATTTTCCGGAAAGACCGGTATTGATAGCGATGAAGATCATCAGGCCTGGCCCCGCACCGATGCCATTCCGTTTGACGCGAAACACCGCTTCATGGCGACCCTGCATCACAACCATGATCGACATGCCTCTATCTATGTGAAGGGCGCGCCAGAGCAAATACTGGCCATGAGCACACAGCAGCTCGTAAACGCTGGCGGGACTGAACCGCTCAATGCGGACTACTGGCACGAACAGGCAAACGCCATTGCTGCCAAGGGGCAACGTGTATTGGCATTTGCAGTTAGATCAGTTCCTCCCGAGCACACCGTGTTGGAGTTTGGGGACGTACAAGGAAGGTTAACCCTGCTGGGCATGGTCGGACTGATTGACCCGCCTAGACCCGAGACGATAAAAGCAGTTCAACAATGCCAAGCAGCAGGCATTGTCGTAAAAATGATCACTGGCGATCACGGCGGTACCGCAGCCGCTATCGGTCGGCAGATTGGCCTGCAAAATCCCGACAGTGTGTTGACCGGCGTAGACCTAGACGCCATGAACGATGCCGCTCTGAAGGAGGCGGTAAAGCACGTCAATATTTTTGCGCGCACCAGCCCTGAACATAAGCTCAGGCTGGTAATGCTGCTGCAATCCAATGGCATGACAGTGGCCATGACCGGCGATGGCGTGAACGATGCCCCCGCGCTGAAGCGTGCCGATGCGGGTATCGCCATGGGAGGAAAAGGCAGTGAAGCCGCCAAGGAAGCCGCAGACCTGGTGCTGGCCGACGACAACTTCGCATCCATCGTGGCGGCAGTGCGCGAAGGGCGGACAGTCTACGACAACATCAAGAAAGTGCTGAGCTGGACGCTGCCGACCAACGCGGGGGAGACCATGACTATCATTGTGGCCCTGCTGCTCGGTCTTACACTGCCGGTCACGGCGATACAGATTCTATGGATTAATCTCATAACCGCAGTAACGCTCGGCATCGCATTGGCATTCGAGCCCACCGAAGAGAACACCATGCGCAGACCACCTCGTTCGCGCAAGGAGCCACTCATAAGCGGTGCGTTGGTTTGGCATATGGTGCTTGTTTCTATTCTGTTCCTCTGTGGTGTTTACGGCATTTTTTCGTATGCGCTCGACCGTGGCTACTCCGTGGAGTTGGCCCGAACCATCGCGGTGAATACGCTAGTCGTGATGGAAATATTCCATCTGTTCTTCATTCGTAATCTCTACAGCACATCGCTTTCCTGGAAGGGCATTCGTGGCACCAAGGTCGTGTGGATGATCGTCGCAGTGGTGACCTTGGCCCAGTTCGCCATTACCTACGCGCCACCTCTGCAAAAGGTGTTTGCCACAGAAGCGATCCCCTTCCTTGATGGCCTCCTGATCATCGGCGTTGGTGTTGCGCTCTTTGCGATCATCGAGATTGAAAAACAGATTCGAATCCGCCTGTCCGAGTAAAACTGATTGCAAGCTGGCAATCCCCTAACGCCAAGCATCTTCATGCCACTGAAAGAGGATTTAGAAAATGCATAAAATACTTGTAGCTGTCGATGGTTCCGAGCATTCAGAGCGCGCGGTGCGTTACCTTATTGCGCTGATCCAAGATGGCGGATTACTGGGCGGTAGTGTTGAGGTGCATCTGGTGAATGTGCAGCCACTTTTACCAACTCGAATTGCCCACGACATGGGCGAGAATGAGGTTGATCGTTACTACGGTGATAAAAGTGCTGAGGACTCACAAAAAGCTGGGGGGCTTCTGAAGCAGGAAGGGATTGCATTTACACTTCATACGTTACAAGGCGATGCAGCAAGCCAAATCGTGGCGTGCTCACACTCTTTAGGATGTGACAGCATCATCCTAGGCTCACATGGCAACGGCTTTCTTGCAGGGATTTTTCTGGGCTCTGTCGCGGCAAAGGTGATTCAGCTCTCAGATATACCAATCACCTTAGTCAAATAGGAGATCGTCAAATGCTTGATAGCACGACCCCATAAGTGGGTGATCAAAGGTCGATGCTCTGGAAAGGCTTTGATTGAGTTGAGTCATGCGCAACATAAGCCATCCACTTTTCCATGCGTGTGGTTCCCTCGACATTTGATGTTCCGAACGACTGAGAGGCAAATCACTTGCCCCTCAGTTCCTACTCCCGGCTGATGAATTCAATCTGGAGTGAAACCTACTTGGGGGTATACGCAGCTACCGACTTGCGAATCTCTTCCCGCGCCTCATCTGCGCTTCCCCAACGGCCCATCTTCACCCACTTACCCGGTTCCAATGTTTTGTAGTTTTCGAAGAAATGCTGAATCTGTGCGAGTAGTAGCGCGGGAAGGTCTGAACACTCTTTCACGTCGCTGTACATAGAACTCAGTTTGTCATGAGGCACAGCGATCACTTTGGCATCGGCTCCGGCCTCGTCCGTCATGTACATCACACCAACCGGGCGACTACGAATGACAACACCAGGCGATACCGGGTAAGGGCAAATCACCAGAACGTCCAAAGGATCGCCGTCATCGCTCAACGTATTTGGAATGAACCCATAGTTGGCAGGATAGAACATCGGCGTACTCAGGAAGCGGTCAACGAAGATCTGTCCGCTTGGCTTGTCCACCTCATACTTGATCGGCAAGTGGTTTGCAGGAATCTCGATAACGGTGAAGAAGTCATCGGGAATGGCGTTCCCTGCTGGGATGTCCGCGTAGCTCATGTTCATAGCTCCGAAGTTGTGGAAGGGGCTGAACGGGAAGGCGTTTTTCCAAGAGTGCCCATCTCGATTGGCGTCTTCGTGAAAAACACCGATATTTCCTCAGAGTCCAGTCGTTTGAACAATCGTTCGGCCTCATCTTCCGTGATTGCCAAGCGAATCTCCGTGGGTTGATCCGCCAGCTCAAAAAAATGTGATGAATGCAGTTTCCCGGTGTGCCCAAACCCTTCGATTCCAGTGCAGAGCGTGGCGCCGCGTAACCCCATTTCTTTAGCCACGTCGACTATCCATTCGCCTAGCATTTTTCCCTGATAACGACGGTTTTGTTGGGTGAAGAAAACGACCATATAGCCTTTCATTTCTATCTCCTCAGCGAGTACCAATCATTTGGTAGGACAGAAGCCCGGCAGCGGTCATCGCCAACGAACCTAAGACGTGCAATGAAATTGAGCCGAGCGCCCAGAGCAGCCTGCCTTCCTGAATCAAGGCAACCGTTTCGGCTGAAAATGTAGAGAAGGTGGTAAGCCCGCCACAGAAACCCGTGATGATCAGAAGACGCCACTCTGGACTAAGGGTAGGAGATGCGGCCAAGAAGGCTATGGCCAAACCGATGATGTAACCCCCAACCATGTTCGCGACCACAGTGCCTGGAGGAATCGTAGGGAATAGGGCATTCAGCTTCATCCCCAATAGCCAACGCAACCAGGCTCCAAGTGAAGCACCCACGGCAATGACGATTAATGACTTCAGCACGGAGAGTCCTCCTCATCAGACCTGAGTGGACTAAATGGCAAGCGGCTCGCGCTGAAAGAAAAGGGAAACTTGAAGGGTAAGATCATAGCCTGTCCTAGATTGGAGGACAGGGAGACGCACCTACGTCCCCTGTCCAGGGTTCACGTAGGCATCATTAGCACGAAGGCGGTTAAAGGAGGAATGCCATCTCCTGTTTTGATCCTATAGCATCAGCGCCAATGACATCAAGAGCAGCTGCATGCGGTCCGCGAGATAGATCTAAACCAAGAGCTTCTACAACAGAGTGAATTAGAGCTGCCGCAGTTTACTCGGATAGCAAATAGCCATTAGCCCATTCGCCCTAATTGCCACCACCTTCGCTTAACACTAACCTTTTCCAGCATTCAAACCGGTCCGACTCGGAAGCAACCGCGTGTTGTGGGCCTGGCTTAACAACATTGAAACGCTTTGCAAGTCGGCCTACAGGACTGCCCTGCGGCTTTCAATACTGCAAATAAAGGACCGGCCGCTGCCGGGAAACCCTCGAAACACTCAACATATATATAAGAAGGTTCATATGAAGTTGTCTTACACAGTTACTGCCCTCACTGTACTCGCCACTTTGGTTGTCGGTCTAACCGGCTGCCAGGTCATCAAGCCAACAGAGAACGACCTTAAGAGTCGAGCACAAAATACTATCGGCAAGCCAATTACCAACATCTCAAACGTACGAAGTGATTTCAACACCACCTACTTCACAGCTAAAACCGCCACCGGGGAATACGCATGTGAACTCCCGAGCGGCCCTGGGGTTGCCCTCGGCTCCATGGGCATGGGGCTAGGCGCCCAGTGCACCAAACAATAATTACGTAAACATCCCTCCTTGGCCGCCCCCCTCCCCCCAACAAGAAGAGAACTCGACTGGCGAGACCTACTGTTCAGTAGTTCGTGCATTCAGTGGTTTCTGACCGAGCTCTCTCAATGTAGCCCGCAACTCGGTTGGGCGGATGGGTTTGGAAAGGATGGCGATCTGACGTTCCCGCAACTGCTGCTGGATCGTCTCTATATCATGCCCGCTGAGAATCAACGCCGGCACCGCCCAACCACGCTGTTGGCGTAGATGGTCTATGCACTCGATGCCAGTGGCGTGGTTGCCCAAGTCATAGTCAGCGACGATGACATCACAATCACTGGAGAGGTTCAGCCCAGTCAATTCCGCTTGTACCGTACACCCCCAACGCTGCAGCAGCGCCTGAGTGGCCAGTAACACGTTGTGATCATCCTCCACCAGACAGACTTTCAATCCTGTCAACAGCCCTGCCTGGTGAACGTCTTCCTGAAGGCTGAGGTTTCGTGGCGGCGTCGCAAGGGGGAAACCAGACAAGCAGACTGATGTCCCATGACCCAACCGCGAGCGGATAGCAACGTCAAGAGCCATCAACTGCCCCAGACGCCTGACGATGGAAAGGCCCAGTCCGACACCTTCAACGTCCTTGTCTCGCTCACGACGGACGCGATAAAACTCTTCGAATACTTTTGGCAGGTGTTCCTTTTCAATCCCCTGCCCCTGATCGTGAACCACGATCGCAAGCCCATCACCGCACTTACGCACACCGATCAGTACAGGCCGCTGGGCACCGTATTTGAAGCAATTGGAAAGTATATTTTGAACCATCGTTGTGAGAAGTGCAGGGTCTGCCCGGACCCAATGGGAGGAAGGCCGCAGATGCAACTCAACACCCGCCCAGCGCGCAGCCTCGACATTCTGGCGCACAAGATCGGCCAGGAAGTCCCCCAGGTGCAAGGTCTGATACTTGGGTAGCACACGGCTATTGTCCAACGTGTAGAGATCGAGAATCGAGCGAAAGAGTTGCGATACATTGAGTAGCGAGCGGTCGATACTGTCCACCAAACGTCGCTCTTCATCGCCCAAGCATGCTTCGCGCAGGCATGCGGTGAATAGACCAATAGAATGGATCGGTTGGCGCAAGTCATGGCTGGCCTGGGCCAGGAACCGCGATTTCTCCAGGTTAGCGGCAACGGCTTCTTCCGAAGCTTTACGAGTACGTTCCAACAAGAGGTGGGCATAAACCGGTATCACCGTGCTGGTGATCATCAGCATCAGCACCATGAATGGCTGCGCCTGCCACGAAGGCGTCAACCAGTAAACAATCAACAATGCCAGTAACGCCAACCCAGTCGCAATTGCAAGGTAGCGCGAACCATAGCGCATACCGTTGCCCAGGTTGACCCAGACCATCACCGCATAAAGCGGTAACGCAGCTTCTGCGCCGACTACCAGACCGAATGAGGTCCCGGTGTAATCGTGAACCATCCCCAATATTCGCCGTGCCGGGTAGTGCCCAGGCCAATGAGCAATGACAAAGCGAAAGCCTATGGAAGCCAACAGAAACACTAAGTAATAAAGGATTATGGGCAAATAAGCATCCACCCTATGCCCGGGCAAAAAGCCCAGCATACTGATATATCCAATGGCGCAGGCAGACACAATGACGCGTAAATTGGCCTGGTCAAGTTCGGTGTTCTTCTCGAACGTCATGGGAAGCATCCTTACGGTATAACCGATGTAAAAATGATAGGTGCTACACGCAACCAACCGGCGCGGCGCTACAGCGGTCCCTAAAATAAAACTGACTCAGGGTAGAGCACGATATGCCATGCAGAATCATTATTGCCGACGATCATCCTATGTTTCGCGAGGGCATGTTGCGCACTGTCCAGCGACTACTTCCCGAGGCAACGGTGGAGCAAGCCGGTGACTTTGAGACTGTAAAGGCGCTGATCAAAACAGGCGAAGAAGTTGACACGCTGATTCTCGACTTGCGTTTTCCAGGCTTGACCTGCATGAGTCACTTGAGTGAGTTGAGACAGCAGTTGCGGCGCACCACGTTAATCGTGGTGTCAATGGTCGATGATCCATCGTTGATCGAACAGATTATGGCGTTAGGTATCGACGGATTTATCGGCAAAAACATCGCCCCGGACGAGATCGGACAGGCACTAGTGGCTATCAGAGAAGGCGATGTTCTCGTCAAGTTTTCGCCATCGGGCCTGCTGCCGTTGCAGACCACTGCTCTCACAGCCCGCCAGCATGAAGTATTGCAGCTGATCGCAAAAGGCAAGACCAATAAAGAAATCGCAACGGAATTACAGATATCTCCCTTTACAGTGCGTATTCATGTGGCGTCGCTGTTACGTTGCTTGAACGTGCCATCACGGGCAGCGGCAGTGGCGAAGTATTCGGGAATCGGTTGAAGGGCAGATTAAAAATACACCAGATTCAAACTAGACATCTTCTTTCGTCTCAATTTCGGATAACTCCGTCAGATGTTTCCCCAATGCCCTGCCGTAAAGCGGTGACGAGCCAATCCCCATTGATTGAGGCGAGCATTGAGCAGCCGTCGCACCATCAGGCCATTCGTACTCACGAGGTCTGATTCGATGGATAGGGTAGCCCCCACATTCAGCTTGCTACGCTCCGGGATGGTTGCCCTGATCATCGGCATCAGCAGCAGTGCCGCTCCGGTCATGGCATCTGAACGCACTTTTGAACGCGAGCAACTGGCCCTGCTGACCCGTCAACTGGACCAAATCAATCGCCAGGTCGAAGACCTATCAGCTCAGCCCACGCAAGTTCGGGATCGCTACCACTTCGACTACCCACGCCTACGTGAAGACCTCCAGCGAGTACGTGCTGGAGTTCAGGACTACCTGACTCCACAGCGCGCCCAGCCACGCGCCCCAACGCCGATGCTCGGTGACTACCGCGACGAGCAGGAGCCCTCGCCATGACTGCCGCCCAACAGGCCGCCTTCCAGGCCCACGGCGGATTTACGCCCGCGCGGATGGCGACCTTGTTGCTGTCGGGGGTGTTTGCCGTGCTGTTGCTGTGGGGCGCCTGGGCAATTCGTACCGCCTACACCGGTTGGGCCGAACAGCGTCTGGGCTCGTGGCAGGTTGTCGGGGTGGTCATGCGTTTTGTCGCGCTGTACCTGGTGTTGACGTTTTTTCTTCTGTCCTGATCCGAGGGAGCTGCCGTGATGAACCATCATTTTTCATATGGTCTTCGTAGCCGGATGCTGGTGCTGCTGATGGGCGCTCCGGCATTGGCCGTTGCGCAGGGCCGTCTGCCCAAGCTGGAGGATCCGTCCCGCGGTGTCGGCAGCGGCATTCTGCAAACCCTGCAGAACTACAGCTACGACATCATCCTGCTGATCGCCCTGTTGGTGGTGGCCTCAATGCTTATCGGGGTCTGCTATCACGCCTACACGCGCTATTCGGAGATCCACACCGGGCGCGCGACCTGGGGCCAGTTTGGGTTGACCGTCGCAGTCGGTGCGATCTTGCTGGTGGTGGGCATCTGGTTACTGACCAAGGCCACCGGGATCTCGTGATTTCTGGACTAAAAAAGTCCGGATACCGGTGGTTTTCGACAGATCGCACCGGAAACGAAAAAAGACGCCGAAGCGTCTTTTTTTCGCTGACTCCCAGGTCCGATGGACACTGCAAATCAAAAATTGGAGCGGGAAACGAGACTCGAACTCGCGACCCCGACCTTGGCAAGGTCGTGCTCTACCAACTGAGCTATTCCCGCAAATGGCGTCCCCTAGGGGACTCGAACCCCTGTTACCGCCGTGAAAGGGCGGTGTCCTAGGCCACTAGACGAAGGGGACACGCTACTGAAACACATGGTGTGTATTTCAGTGCCCAGAGGCCTCGTCCGAAGACTTGGTCCTGGTTTCACTCAATGCCGCCCGAAGGCAACACTGCTTAAAAATGGAGCGGGAAACGAGACTCGAACTCGCGACCCCGACCTTGGCAAGGTCGTGCTCTACCAACTGAGCTATTCCCGCATTGGCGTCCCCTAGGGGACTCGAACCCCTGTTACCGCCGTGAAAGGGCGGTGTCCTAGGCCACTAGACGAAGGGGACACACGTACAACATTCACTCCCTGCCGCGTTTCGCTGTGTGCTTTACGCTGCAAGTGGCGCGCATTCTATGGATGGATTGAAAGGTCGTCAACCCCCCAGGATAAATTTATTTAAATCAATGACTTCGCCCCCGTTTCCAGACCCGTGCGGGCATTCTGCGCGTCCGCGCCTTGACGCCTATATTCTGGCGCCCGACAAGACGCTATAGTTCGCTCAGCAACTGATGGCATTGTGCATCTACGCAGGGAATGCTTACGTATATAGAAGAAACTACCTGGGCAACTGGTCGAACAGTCCTATCCGGCAGATGTCTCAGTCACTACACTCCACAGCAAACCCTATAAAGAGGTCGCACCGGTGACACCACTCATGATCACCCTGCTGGTAATAGCCGGGATCGTAATACTGATCGCCATTGGCTATATGAACCATGTGGTGGAAAACAACAAACTGGAAAAGCAACGCACCGTGATCGAGCTTAATGACCGGCTGCGTCGCTGTGGTGAAATCACCGAGACCTTCCCCGGCCAGTTGATGACTCCGGCACTCAAGCTGCTGCTGACCCGCCTGGAACTCAACGTCAACCAGCGCTTGCTGCACCTCAACAAGTCCAGCGCACCGCTCAAGGCGCGGATCGCCGAACTGAATGCGCTGGTGGCCCAGGGCGAATCGATCCCGGTCAACAACCCGCCCGGCCCGATCCAGACCGAAGCCAAGGCCAAGGACGTGCGCTTCCTGCTCGAAGCCCTGCACGGCCAGGTCACCCGCGCGGCCCAGGACGGTTTTCTGCCGGCCAATGAAGCCAAGCACTGGATCAGGGAGATTCGCCACATCCTGGTCCTGCTGCACATCGAGTTCTTCAACAACCTCGGCCAGCATGCCCTGCAACAGGACCAGCCGGGCCAGGCGCGCCTGGCCTTCGAGCGCGGCGTGCAGTACCTGCGCAAACAGCCTGAGCCGGCGATCTACAGAGAGCAACTGCAATTGCTGGAGAGTCAATTGGCGCGCGCCAACTCCACGGTGCTGACCAACAGCAAACCGGCGGAAGATGAAGTCAACGAACTGACCGAAGGCCTGAAAGTCGCCGACACCGACGCCGAGTGGAAGAAAAAAGTCATCTACGACTGACCTCCCCCACCCCATGTGGCGAGTGCTCCTCGCCACATGCCATCATTTAGCATCTATCCCCTCGCCGTCGACTCGCGTACAAAAGTCCCCCTCACTCCGTGAAGTTAGAGGCCCGCTATGCCTGTCGCCGTGATTGATGGACAACCGCTGCACTATGTTGACCAGGGCCGCGGCCCGATCGTCCTGCTGGGTTCGAGTTACCTGTGGGACCGCGCCATGTGGGCACCGCAGATCGAAGCGCTGTCGCAGCAATACCGCGTGATCGTCCCCGAACTGTGGGGCCACGGCGAGTCCGGGCCGCTGCCGGCGCACACGCGCTCCCTGGACGACCTGGCGCGCCAGGCCCTGGCACTGCTCGACCAGTTGCAGATTGCCCAGGTCAATCTGGTGGGTTTGTCGGTCGGCGGCATGTGGGGCGCACGCCTGGCCCTGCTGGCACCCGAGCGGGTCAACAGCCTGGTGCTGATGGACACCTACCTCGGCGCCGAGCCCGAGGCCACGCGCCAGCACTACTTTTCGCTGTTCAAGATGATCGAAGACGCCGGCGCCATCCCCGAGCCGCTGCTGGATGTGGTCGCGCCGATCTTTTTCCGCCCGGGTATCGACCGCGCATCGGCGCTGTACCAGGATTTCCGCAAAGTCTTGCAGGGCTACCCCACGGCGCGCCTGCTGGACAGCATCGTGCCCCTGGGTCGGCTGATCTTCAGCCGCGCAGATGTGCTGGAACAGTTGTCACGCCTGGACGCCGACACCACCCTGGTGCTGTGCGGCGAACAGGACACGCCTCGCCCCCCCGCCGAGTCCGAGCAGATGGCCAGCCTGATCGGCTGCGGCCTGAGCCTGATTCCCGACGCCGGGCATATCTCCAGCCGCGAGAACCCGGACTTCGTCAATGAAGCGCTGCTGACCTTCCTCGCCAACCACGCCTGATCGCGCCCCGGCCCTTTGATCGCGGCCCGGCGGCGGCGATCAAAGGCGGAAGTGCCCCACCATGCCCTTGAGTTCCGCGCCCAACCGCGCCAGCGCAATACTCGACGCGGCATTGCCTTGCATGCTCAACGCCGATTGATCGGCACTCGCGCGAATGCTGGTGACGCTGCGGTTGATCTCTTCGGCCACCGAACTCTGTTGCTCGGCCGCTGCGGCAATCTGCTGATTCATTTGTTGGATCAATGACACCGCGACCGCAATGCTGCCCAGCGCGCTTTCGGTTTCCAGCGCATCGCTGACGGCCAGCTTCACCAACTCGCCGCTCTGCTGGATCTGCTGCACCGACGCTTGCGCCGCGCTGCGCAAGGTGCCGACCAGGCGCTCGATCTCCTCGGTCGATTGCTGGGTGCGCTTGGCCAGCGCCCGCACTTCATCGGCCACCACCGCAAAACCACGGCCTTGCTCACCGGCGCGCGCGGCCTCGATGGCTGCGTTGAGCGCCAGCAGATTGGTCTGTTCGGCCACGCTTTTGATCACGCTCAACACGCTGCCGATGTTCTGGATTTCGCTGCTGAGGCTGTCGATGCTGGCGCTCGCGCTGGTGCTGGACGTGGCCAGCTGTTCGATGCGCTGCAAACTCTGGCGCACCACCTGCTGGCCGCTGTCGACTTTGTCATCGGCGGTCTGCGCAGCCTGTGCGGCCTCTTCGGCGTTGCGCGCCACATCGTGGACCGTGGCGGTCATCTGGTTCATCGCCGTGGCGACCTGCTCGGTTTCTTCCTTCTGGCTGCTGACCTCGATGTTGGTCTGCTCGGTGACGCTGGACAGCGAATGCGCCGAACTGGCCAATTGCTCGATGCCCGCTTGCAGCCTGCTGACCATATCGCTCAAGCCGCTGCCCATCTGTTGCATCGCCTGCATCAACTGGCCGATTTCATCGCGGCGGCTGACGTCCATGCGCCCACTCAAATCGCCGGCTGCGATCTGCTGGGCCACCGCGATCACCCGGCGCAGCGGCGCGACGATCAACCGGGTAATCACCCAGGCCGCAATCAAGCCCATCAACAGCGCCAGGGCCGAGGAGCCGATGATCAGCAGCGCGCTTTTCTTCAACTGCGCCTGCATCGACTGATCTTCGGCGGCATACGCCTGGTCGACGCGGCTGACCACTTGATCGGCGCGATCATGCAATTGTTTGTAGACCACTTTTTCCTGGGCCAGCAGGCCGGTGTATTCGCCGAGCTTTTCATTGAACGCAGCGATATGCCCGCCGACCTCATTGAGCACCGTCTGGTAACCGGCGTCCTTGACCGAGGTCTTCAGTAACTCGACCTGGGCCAGCGCCTGCTCGGCCTGTTCGATCTTGCCTTGTTCGGCGTTGTCTTCCTGCCCTTTGCGGCTCTGATCGAGGCGCACATGGGCCTCGTTCATGGCTTGCAGCATCAACCGCGAAACCTGGCTGACCTGCCCCGCCTGCTCGATAAACTCGGCGCCCTCCTTGCCCTGGCTTTCCTTGAGGCCATAGGCGCCATCGTCGGCCAGGCCGGCCTGCAACACATCGAGGTTATTGGCCACGCTGGACACCGACCAACTGGCCATTTCCAGTGCCAGGTCCTTGGTCTGGGTCAGTTCGACGAACTCATCGAACGCCTTGCGGTAAGCCGCCAGGGCCTGTTCGACCTCGGTCATCAGCGGCACGTTGGTCGCAGACTCGGCCTTGAGGCTGGCGGCCAGGGCGGCCAAGGCGTCGACTTGCTCATGCAGGGCGTCGACGGACTTGGGGTCGGCGTGCAGCGCGTAGTCCTGCTCGATCAAACGCACCTTGAGCAGCCCGCTGTTGAGCGAAGACATGCTCTTGAGGCCCTCGAAACGCAGGCCAACGGTTTGCAGGGACCACACGCCAATCGCTGCGACCAACGCAGTCAACAGCAGCACCAGGCTGAAGCCCAAACCCAGTTTTTTCGCCATACCGAGGTTGGCGAAACGTCGTTGCACGGCCGAAATCATTGCACTTGAATCCTCTTGCAATGGCGGATGCCATCAAGTCCGGTTTCCCAGCAGCGAGATTCGCAACCCCAAGGCCCTGAACACAAGTCGTTGGCGCCACAATAATGGCAAAAAGCTACACACTCGTCGTTTTCAGAATGGTCGAGGTCGATCTGGCGGGCCCCGCGGCGCGGAACAACGCCAGGGCCCGCTGATCAGCAGCATAGGCCACATTGATGCGCTGCCACTCGCTGTGTTCACCCGTGGGGCTGAACAGCGCCCCCGGCGACATCAACACGCCGAGTTGCCGCGCACACGCCTGCAAGCGTGAACGGTCGGCCATGCGAGGCCGCGCCCAGACAAACATGCCGCCGGCGGGCACGGCGAACACCTGCCATTCCTCATCCTCCAGCACCTGCAAGGTCGCGGCCATTTGCGCGTTCAGGCGTTTGCGCAGGCGCTGCACCCATTTGCGATAGGTGCCGTTGGCCAGCAACGTGGCCATCACCGCTTCGGCAAAACGCGAGGTGCCGATGCCGGTGAGTGTCTTGAGGTGTACCAATTGCGCAATGATCGGCGAACTGGCGCTGAGGTAGCCGACGCGCAGGGCACTGCTGAGGGTCTTGGAAAAACTCGAGACATAGATCACCCGGTCATCATGGGGCAGCGCCGAGAGCCGCGTGCAACTGGCGTGTTGCAGGTCGGCGTAGACATCTTCTTCGATGATCAGGAAGTCTTCGCTGTGCGCCAGCGCCAGCAAACGCTCGGCCACCTTGCGGCACAGGCTGGTGCCGGTGGGGTTGTGATACAGGCTGTTGATAAACAGGCACTTGGGACGATGGCAGCGCAGCAGGGCTTCCAGCGCCGGGACGTCCGGGCCGCCCTGGGTACGCGGCACTTCCAGCAGCGTGACGCCGTGGAAGGCCAACTGACGAAAGAGGTTGCCATAACCGGGGGTTTCCACGACCACCGTGTCGCCGGCCTTGAGCAAGGTGCGGATCAGCAGGTCCTGGGCATGGCTGGCGCCATGGGTGGTGAGAATGCGGTCGAGGCTGGTGGCCACGTGAATCTGGGTCAGGCGCTTGAGCAGTTGCTCGCGCAGCGCCGGCAGCCCCAGTGGCGTGCTGTAGTTGAACAGGCCGCCGGTATCGATGCGGCTGACTTCGCGGATCGCGTAGCTGATGTCATCGCTTTCGCGCCAGGCGTCCGGCAGCCAACCGCAGCCGAGTTTCAACTCGCCCAACGGGCTGTCGGTGAAAGCGCCCCACTCTCGCTCCGCGCCTTCATACCAGTGGCGTTCCTGAGCCACTGGCGGCTGCGCCACCACAAACCCGGAGCCCTGCTTCGAGGTCAGCAGGCCCTGGGCCTCCATGCGCTCGAATGCCTCGATCACGCTGGACTGGCTGAGCAGGTTGTCGAGGGCCAGTTGGCGGATGGACGGCAAGCGTGTACCGGGGCTGACCCCGCTCTTGCGAATCCATTCCGCCACCGCGCTGACGATTTGCTGCACCACCGGTACAAGGGCTTGTCGATCGATCCCTAAATCCATGAGCCACTCACTTAACTATCTGTTATTCAACCCAAAACAGTTAAGCACAGAAGCCCGCTCCAACCGGTCGCCAACAGTAACTAAAGTATTGATTTTATTGACTTATTTACCTCCTGATACACATTGGATCACGGCGTTTTGCCAGCTATGGAAACGCCCCACAGCACCTCAAACTTTTTCGAATGAGGTGCGGCTTGGAGTCCTAGATCGCGGTGGCGCCGCCGTCCACTGCCAGGGCGTGGCCGGTGGTGAACGCCGCACCGTCACTGCACAGGTACAACACCGCACTGGCGATTTCCTCGACCTTGCCGATGCGCCCGACCGGGTGCATGGCCGCGGCGAATTCGGCTTTGCGCGGGTCAGCTTCATAGGCACGGCGGAACATGTCGGTGTCGATCACGGCCGGGCATACCGCGTTGACGCGGATGTTCTTTTTCGCGTACTCGATGGCCGCCGATTTGGTCAGGCCGATCACCGCGTGCTTGGACGCGGCATAGATGCTCATCTTCGGCGCGGCGCCCAGCCCCGCCACCGACGCAGTGTTGACGATCGCACCAGCGCCCTGGGCCAGCAGCAACGGCAATTGGTACTTCATGCACAACCACACGCCCTTGACGTTGACGCCCATGATCGCGTCGAACTCATCGAGTGTGCCGTCCGCCAACTTGCCTTTCTCGATCTCGATCCCGGCGTTGTTAAAGGCGTAGTCCAGGCGGCCATACGCGGCGATGGTCTGCGCCATCAATTGCTGCACATCGGCTTCCAGGGTGACGTTGCAGCGCACGAACTGCGCCTCGCCACCGGCCTCGCGGATCAGCGCGACAGTGCCTTCGCCGCCCGCTACGTCGAGGTCGGCAACCACTACCTTCAAACCTTCGGCGGCAAACGCCAGCGCGGTGGCGCGGCCAATACCGGCAGCGGCGCCGGTGACCAGGGCGACCTGGCCGGAAAACGTCATGCTCATGGGGGATGTCCTATGGGAGAAATAGCCGTGGGCCGAGTCTAGCCAAGCCCGACAGCGGCGCGTCAGCACTATCAGAAGGCCGGTTAGCGCTGCATGAATCACAATGATAAGACCGCCTGGCTGACTATCATCGAAGCCTATCGCCAAGCATTCGCAGCCCTCGGCCGACCTTGCTCGCAGGCCATTATGGGTCTATCAATCAGGCTTCATTTCTCAAGAGTCCTTGCCATGACTGCCCAGACCAACCGCCAGTTCCTGCTCGCCAAACGCCCGGTCGGCGCGGCCACGCGGGAGACCTTCACCTACCAGGAAGTGCCGGTGGGCACGCCACAGGACGGGCAGGTGCTGGTGCGCAACGAATACCTGTCCCTCGACCCGGCCATGCGCGGCTGGATGAATGAGGGCAAATCCTACATTCCGCCCGTCGGCATCGGCGAAGTGATGCGGGCGCTGGGCGTAGGCAAGGTAATCGCCTCGAACACCCCTAAATTCGCCGTCGGGGACTACGTGAACGGCGCCCTGGGGGTGCAGGATTACTTCCTCGGCGAGCCGCGTGGTTTCTACAAGGTCGACCCCACGCTTGCGCCCCTGCCGCGCTACCTGTCGGCGCTGGGCATGACCGGCATGACCGCCTACTTCGCCCTGCTCGAGACCGGCGCCCCCAAGGCCGGCGAAACCGTGGTGATCTCCGGCGCGGCCGGTGCGGTGGGCAGCATTGCCGGGCAGATCGCCAAGATCAAAGGCTGCCGTGTGGTGGGCATTGCCGGTGGCGCCGACAAGTGCAAATTCCTGGTGGATGAACTGGGCTTCGACGCCGCCATCGATTACAAACACGAAGACCTGCCCGCCGCACTCAAGCGCGAGTGCCCCAAGGGCGTGGATGTGTATTTCGATAACGTCGGCGGCGACATTCTCGACGCCGTGCTCAGCCGCCTGGCATTCAAAGCCCGCGTGGTGATCTGCGGTGCAATCAGCCAGTACAACAACGAGGACGCGGTAAAAGGCCCGGCCAACTACCTGTCATTACTGGTCAATCGCGCACGCATGGAAGGCTTCGTGGTGATGGATCACGCGGCGAACTTTGCCGCCGCCGGGCAGGAAATGGCCGGCTGGATGGCGCAGGGCAAGCTCAAGAGCAAGGAAGACATTGTGGAAGGACTGGAGACGTTCCCGGAGACGCTGATGAAGCTGTTCAACGGGGAGAACTTCGGCAAGCTGGTGCTCAAAGTCAGCTGATACACAGCAGATGTCAATGTGGGAGGGGGCTTGCTCCCTCCCACATGGTTGATCGGTGATCGATCAGGCGATTTCGGCGACGACTGCCGCCAATGCCTTGGCCGGGTCCGCCGCCTGGCTGATCGGGCGGCCGATCACCAGGTAGTCCGAGCCGGCGTCCAGGGCCTGACGCGGCGTGAGGATACGGCGCTGGTCATCCTGGGCGCTGCCCGCCGGGCGAATCCCCGGGGTGACCAATTGCAGCGACGGGTGGGCGGTCTTGAGCGCCCGGGCTTCCAGCGCCGAACAGACCAGGCCATCGAGGCCGGCTTTTTGCGCCAGGGCCGCCAGGCGCAGCACTTGCTCCTGAGGTTCGATATCTAGGCCGATCGCGGCCAGGTCTTCGCGCTCCATGCTGGTCAGCACGGTCACACCGATCAGCAAGGGTTTAGGGCCGCTGCGCTGTTCCAACACTTCACGGCAGGCGGCCATCATGCGCAGGCCGCCGGAGCAGTGTACATTGACCATCCACACGCCCATTTCGGCGGCAGCCTTGACCGCCATCGCGGTGGTGTTGGGGATGTCGTGGAATTTCAGGTCGAGGAACACCTCGAAACCTTTGTCACGCAGGGTGCCGACGATGTCCGCGGCGCAACTGGTGAACAGTTCCTTGCCGACCTTGACCCGACACAGCTTCGGGTCCAACTGGTCAGCCAGCTTCAGTGCGGCGTCACGGGTGGGGTAATCCAGGGCGACGATGATAGGAGTCTGGCAGACGGACATTGGAATGGGCTCTCAGGCAAGTCGAAATCGGCGCGGATTGTAGCGCAAGCGACGCCGTTGCGGGATCCGATGATCGGTAAATACTGACCAAGCGCACTCAGGCGGACCTTTCGGCCATTTGTATCAAAGCAGATACATTCACGACATGCCCTCAACACGCCCTACCGCTAGCCTCGCCCGCACGACCCACCGACCAGCACTACCAGCCATGGGGCTGGGCGCCTATGCTGACCGCTACCACCAGGCAGATGATCGCACTATGCATACTTCCGTCCCGCTGAACGACGAGCAAAAAAACGCGGTGAGCGCCGATGAAAAGCGCTGGAACACCCGCGCGCTGATTGTCGACGACGATGTGCCGATCCGCGAACTGCTGATCGACTACCTGGCGCGCTTCAATATTCTCGCCACCGGCGTCACCGACGGCGCCGCGATGCGCGTGGCGATGCAAGCCGAAACCTTTGATGTGGTGGTGCTCGACCTGATGCTGCCGGGCGAAGACGGTCTGTCGCTGTGCCGCTGGCTGCGCGCCGAGTCGGACATTCCGCTCCTGATGCTCACCGCCCGTTGTGAACCCACCGACCGTATCATCGGCCTGGAACTGGGCGCCGACGACTACATGTCCAAGCCGTTCGAGCCGCGTGAATTGGTAGCGCGCATCCAGACCATCCTGCGCCGGGTGCGCGACGACCGCACCGAGCAGCGCGCCAATATCCGCTTCGATAACTGGCGTCTCAACAGCGTGTTGCGCCAATTGGTGGCCGACGATGGCCTGGTGGTACCGCTGTCCAACGCCGAGTTCCGCCTGCTGTGGGTGTTTATCGAGCGGCCGCGCCGGGTGTTGAGCCGCGAACAGTTGCTGGATGCGGCCCGCGGTCGTTCCATCGAGGCCTTCGATCGCAGCATTGACCTGCTGGTTTCGCGCCTGCGCCAGAAGCTGGGCGATGACCCCAAAGCACCGCAGTTGATCAAGACCGTGCGCGGTGAAGGCTATCTGTTCGACGCACGGGATATCGGCTGATGCGTAACGCCCTCAACACACTGTTCGGCCGGTTGTTCGGTGTGTTGCTGCTGGCGATTGTACTGGCCCATGCGTTGGCATTTTTCTGGTTCCACCACTATGACCCGCCTCCGCCGCCGCCAAAGGCCACCTTTGTCGAGCAACCGGACGGCACGATGAGGCCCCTGCCTAAACGCCCTCGCCCATGGTTTGGCGGCCCGGTGGTGCCGCTGACGTTTCAGTTTTTCTCGTTGATCATCGCCGCCTGGTATGGCGCCAAATTGTTGAGCCGGCCGATCCAGCGCCTGAGTGAGGCCGCCGAGCGCTTGAGCCTGGACCTCGACAGCCCGCCTCTCGACGAGTCCGGCCCCCGCGAAGCCCAGCAGGCCGCGTCAACCTTCAACCTGATGCAAAAACGTATTCGCGAACAAGTCGGCCAGCGCGCGCGCATGCTCGGCGCGGTCTCCCATGACCTGCGCACTCCGCTGTCGCGCCTCAAGCTGCGCCTGGAGCAGATCGAAGACGCCAAGCTGCAAGGCCAGATGCGCCAGGACCTGAACGACATGATCGGCATGCTCGACGCCACCTTGAGCTACCTGCACGAACAACGCACCAGCGAAAGCCGGCACTGGCTGGATGTGCAGGCGCTGGTGGAGTCGATCAGTGAGAACGCCCAGGACCAAGGTTCCAATGTGCAATGTGCCGGCACCTGTGCGCCTTTGCAGGTGCAGCCGATGGCGTTGCGCTCATGCCTCAACAACCTGATCGACAACGCCTTGCGCTACGCCGGCAGCGCGCGCGTGGAACTGGAGGACAGCCGCGAGGCCCTGACCATCCGCGTGATCGACCACGGCCCCGGGATTGCCGCCGACAAGCGCGAGGCGGTGTTCGAACCGTTCTATCGGCTCGAAGGCTCGCGCAACCGCAACTCCGGCGGCGTGGGCCTGGGCATGACCATCGCCAAGGACGCGGTGGAACGCCTGGGCGGACGGTTGAGCCTGGAGGAAACCCCGGGCGGTGGGTTGACCGCCGTGATGTGGTTGCCCCGCGCCTGACGGCCAACGCCCGCCAACTCCCCCATAAATCTTGGCCACTCAGCTACAGCGGTTCGTCTTCGCGGCGGCTCTGGGCCTGGGTCGCGCTCCAATCCATCAGCAGGCTGTACGCCACGGCGAGCAAGGTCGGGCCGATAAACAGGCCGATGAAGCCAAACGCGATCAGGCCGCCGAATACCCCGAGCAACACGATCACCAGCGGCAGGTTGCCACCACGGCTGATCAGGTACGGCTTGAGCACGTTGTCCACGCCGCTGATGATGAACGTGCCCCACACGCCGAGGAACACTGCGTAGGTGTAATCGCCCTTCCACGCCAGCCAGGCCGTGGCCGGAATCCACACCAGCGGCGGCCCCATGGGGATCAGGCTGAGCAGGAACGTGACGATACCCAGCACCAGCGCGCCCGGCACCCCGGCGATCAGGAAGCCGATCAGCGCGAGCACCGCCTGGGCGGCCGCCGTACCGATCACGCCATTGACCACGCGTTGCACGGTGCCGGCCACCAGTTCGATGTAGTAACCGGCACGTTCGCCGATCAAGCGCTCCAGCAGGCGGTGGACGAACATCGCCAGGCGCGGCCCGTCACGGTAGAAAAAGAACACGAACACCAGGCTGAGGGTCAGCTCCAGGATGCCGCCGCCGATCTGCGCGCTGCGCGCCAGCAGCCAGTTGCCCACCTGCCCCAGGTACGGCTTGAGGCTGACCATCAGCGCCGCGCCTTGCTGGTCGATGCTGTCCCACATCGCCACCAGCCGTTCTCCGACAAAGGGAATCGACCCCAACCAGGCCGGCGCCGCCGGCAAACCGTCGACCTGAATATCCTTGATCAACGCCACCGCGTCGCGCACATGGTCCGCGAGGTTGAACCCCAGCCATACCAGCGGCACCGCCACCAGCAGCATCCAGCCCAAGGTCAGGATGCCAGCGGCCAGGGATTCGCGGCCGCCCAGCCAGCGGGTCAGCAACACCATCAGCGGCCAACTGGCAAACGCCAGCACCGCCCCCCAGAACAGCGCCGACCAGAACGGCGCCATCACCCAGAAGCTGGCACCGAACAGCACCAGCAGCAGGATTTGCACCAGCAGGCGATCGTTATTGAGCATGGAGTTTCTCTAGGAAAAGGCTGAAGGCAGTCAGTTTAGGCGAACGGCGCGGGTCCGTTCGCCCTGTTTCGGTCAGCGTATCAGATGCAGATGCAGGCCTTTGGCTGGCTCGGTACCGGTTTCCAGGCGTGCGGCCCGCACGCCCTTGTCAATCAGGGCCTGGCGCCACGCTTCGGCATGGGGGCCGGTCAAACTGACACGCAGGGTGGTGTCGAGGTTCAAACCACGGGAAATCAGGGTCAACCAGGTGGCATCGGGGTCCGTTCCCAAAGCCGGGAAATCCAGCTCGCCAGTGCTTTTGAGTTCGCGCAACAGCGTGGCGGAGGTCGGCAGCAGCTCCCCAAGCGGGGTGCTGGCATCGATCTGTTCGACATGCAGGTAAGCCCGGCGATTGCCGCGGGTGATGCCGTACAACGCCACCAGGGAATTGTCCTGCGGGGCGGCCAGACGCAACAGCAGGTATTCCTGCTGGCCATCGGCGCCGACCAACTTGGCATTACCGAACACTTCATTGGCCCACAGGCTGCTTTCACCGCAGTCACGGGCCTGGCACCAGAACAACAGCTGCGCGCCCTGCTGCTGCAGCGCTTCGCGCGTGGCGGTGAACGCAGCGCTGGAGGTGTGCTCGGCGGGCAGTTCATAGGTGATGGCGGTGGCCTGGCCGCGCGCGGTGGCCTGGGCTTCGTAACGCAACTGGCCGCTGATCTTGCGGATCGCGCCCATGGGGTAGATGCGCTCTTTTTCTTCGGCGGGACGATAATCGATGATTTGCGCGTCGACCTGACGGGCCACGGCGGGCAAGTCCTGGCTACCCGGCACATCGGCGGCGAACACCAACGGGCTGAACACACACAGCCCGAGGGCACGGATACAGCCTTTACGCACGCTCATCGGATAGTTGAGCCCTGGCCATCGGAGGTCGCAGCAGTTTCAAGATCGGTGTTGAGATCGTTCATGGTTGACTCCCTTTCAATCCGCCCAGCCTCGGCAGTTGACCGCGCCAAGTCAAGGTGCAGAGAAGAACCGATTGAAACAGTCTGCAACAAGGACCGCGCCCGCCTCGTCATTCAAGTGCAAATGATGGCCACCGGGCAGGGTCGTCACGGTAAACGGTAGCTGGGAAAGCAATTCGGGATGTCTCGCCAGCATGCCGTCAGCGGCGACCACCAGTTGAGTAGGGCAACCTACGCGGCGCACGAAAGCCATGGCTTGCTCGTCGGTCAGACGCATCGGCGATGCCAGGGTCAAGCGGCTGTCCGTTCGCCAGGTGTAACCGCCCGGCACCGGCATCAACCCGCGCTGGGCCAGCAGTTCAGCGGCTTCGCGGCTGACGGCCACCAGCCCTTTCATCCGCGCTTCGACGGCGCGATCAAGGTTGCCGTAGACCGGCTTGCGCTTGCCCTGCAGGTTCAATTGCGCCTGCAACGCCATGCCCAGCCGCTCGGCGGCGTTCTCGCCAGTGGCGGTCGGCGGGATCACACCGTCGATCAAACCCAGGTGCGTCACCCGCTCCGGCAAGGCACCGGCCAATACCAGGGAGACGATGGCGCCGAGGGAATGGCCAAGTAATGCAAAACGTTTCCAGCCCAGTTGTTCGGCGACCTGCAGCACATCGTGGACGTAATCCCACAGGGCATAACCGGCCCCCGTCGGACGATGCGCCGAATGCCCGTGGCCGGCCATGTCGAGGGCGACGATACGCATGCCCTGCAGTTTCGGCGCCAACCGCGCGAAGCTGTTGGCGTTGTCCAGCCAGCCATGCAAGGCGATCACCGGCAGACCGTCTTCGGGACCGAACAGATGCGCGGCCAATTCGATATGCGGCAGGCTCAGGCGCACTTCTTCGACCGGCGTACTCATGCGCAACTGCGCTCGCGGGTTTCCCAACGGGCGAACAGCTGCTTGAGCAAGGTCGCGGTGTCCTGGGGGCGTTCGAGGGGGAACATGTGGCCGCCGGGCATGGTGAGCATTTCTCCCATGGGCAGGCGCCCGACGCCGCTGGCGTGGTGGCGCATCACCACCCGGCCCTGGCGCCCGCGCACCACCGCCAGCGGCACTTTCAACTGGCGCACCTGGCCCGGGCTGGTATGGGGCACGCCCCGGTAGATACTGATTTCAGTGGCCGGATCGAAACGCAGGCGCAGGCGATCGCCGACCTGATACAGGCCATGTTGCAGGTAAGCGTCGAAGCATTCCGGGTCGAAGCCGCGAAACAGGGTCTTGCCGGCGAAGTAACTGCGCGCGGCGTCCAGGTCGGCGAATTCTTCACGGCGGCCCAGGGTGCGCCCGGCCGGGGTGAGGCGGTCGATAAAACCAAAGCGCTTGGCGGCGCGGATCACCCAGCGGTCGGCACGGGTCAGCACCGGCGAGTCGAGCATCACCACGCCGCGATACAACTGCGGGCAGCGCATGGCCGCGTGCAAATGCAACACGCCGCCCAGGGAATGGCCCACGCCCCACACCGGCTCGGGCTGCTGTTGCAGATGGTGGATCAGTTCGTCCACCAGGTTCTGCCAGTTGTCGTCCACCGGAAACCTTGGATCGTGGCCGTGCTGCGGCAGGTGCGCGACAGTATATTCCGGGGCCAGGCCGGCAAACAACTTGCCGTAGGTAGCCGAAGGGAAGCCATTGGCGTGGGCAAAAAACACGTGCTGCGACATACCGGTTCCATCTATAAAAACAGACATTGATTGTCACCACGCCCGACCGTTACGGCAATGACCGTAACCGCCAGGAATGATGACACTCACGCCACGCCTATCGCGCCGGCGGGTTCTCGCCCAGGGGCACTACGGCCATGGTCAGGCGCGAGACGCAGCTGGACTTGCCATCATCGTTGGTCAGGCGGATGTCCCACACCTGGGTGGTGCGGCCGATATGAATCGCCCTCGCCACCGCCGTCACCCGCCCGCTGCGCACCCCGCGCAGGTGGTTGGCATTGACCTCGAGGCCGACGCAATAGAACTTGCTCGCATCGATGCACAGGTAGGCCGCCATGGAGCCGACGCTTTCGGCCAGCACGACCGACGCGCCGCCGTGCAGCAGGCCGTAGGGCTGATGGGTACGCTGATCGACCACCATGCTGGCGGTCAGGGATTCTTCGTCGAAACTTTCGAAGCGAATATCCAGCACTTCACCGATGGTGTTTTTCTGCAGAGCGTTGAGTTGCTCGATATTGGGTTGGGTGCGCCACAGGCTCATACCGTTGTCCCTATTGGTTTTATGATGGCCCTAATCCTGCCACAGAATGACTTCGGTGCGCTCGCTCCACACCTGAAACTGTGGGCCGTAGGTCGATTCGATGACATTGCGCCTGATCTTCAAGGTCGGTGTCAGGAAGCCGTTTTCCACCGCCCAACTGTCTTTCACCACCACCAATTGACGCAGGCGCTCATGCTTGTCCAACGCCGCGTTGACCTGCTCCAGCCAGCGTTCAAGGCTGCCGTGCAAGGCCTGGCGCGCATCCGCCGGGCCCGCCGCCGACAGCACGCACAGGCCCATCGGCGCAGGCAGGCCGTCGCCGACCACACACACCTGTTCGATCCGTGCATGTTCGGCCAGGCGGTTTTCGATTGGCGCCGGGGCCACGTACTTGCCCTTGCTGGTCTTGAAGATTTCCTTGAGACGCCCGGTCAGGCGCAGACGGCCCTCGGCGTCCTGCTCGCCCTTGTCGCCGGTGCGCAGGAAGCCGTCCGGGGTGAGGGTTTCGGCGGTTTTTTCCGGGTCCTTGAAGTAACCGAGCATGGTCGCGCCACTGCGCACCTGCACTTCGCCGAGCGGGTCGATACGCACTTCAACGCCCGGGCATGGCAGGCCGATCCAGCCGATTGTCTGCTGGCCGGGGCGACACACATGGGAATAGCCGCAACTCTCGGTCATGCCGTACACCTCCAGCACATCCAGGCCCAGGCGCTGATACCAGCGCAACAAGGCTTCGGGCACCGGCGCCGCGCCGGACAGCGCAATGCGTAACGCGTCCAGGCCCAGGCCGGCCAGCACCTTGCGGCCCACGCGTTTGCCGATGAAGGGCAGCCGCAACAGGCGCTCCAGGCGCGTCGCCGGGATCTTGCCGTAGACGCCCATCTGGAATTTGGTCCAGATACGCGGCACCCCGAACAGCGCCGTCGGCCGTGCCCGACGCAGGTCCCTCAGAAAAGTCTCAAGGCTTTCGGCGAAATACACGGTTTGCCCGGTATAGATCGCCGCCAATTCCACAAACATCCGCTCCGCCACATGGCACAAGGGCAGGTACGACAGCAGCCGGTCACCCTCCCCCAGGCCGAACAATTCGGTGCCTCCGGTGGCGGCAAAGCCCAGGGCGCCGAAGCTGTGCATCACGCCCTTGGGCAGGCCGGTGGTGCCGGAGGTGTAGATGATGGTGGCCAGATCCGACGCGGCAGGTAGCGGCTGATCCTGGATCGGTGAACAGGCTTGCAGCTCGGTCCAGCTGAAATCCAAGTCACCCGCCGGACACAGCGGCAGGCCGATGGTGGGCACGTCGGCCGGAACCCCGGGCGCCATGGCGGGCCAGTCATCGAGCTTGCCGATGAACACCAGCGCCGCCTCGGAGTGCTTCAGCACATGGGCGACGGAATCGGCGGTGAGGTTGGGATAGAGCGGCACCGAGACATGCCCGGCCATCCAGATGGCCAGGTCGGCGATGATCCAGTGCGCGCAATTTTTCGAGATCAGGGCTACGTGCGAACCCTGGGGCAGTTCCCTCGCACGCAGCCAATGCGCGGCGCAGCGGGCCTGGTGGCCGACCTCGGCCCAAGTGAGGGTCTGTACCTCGTCGCCGCCGACGGGCTGCACCAGGAAGGGTTTGCGCGGATGCCGCGCTTCACGTTCGAAGAAGACCTGCAACGGCAAACGAAAAGCGACGGGCATGGGACGCGCTCCTTTGTGGTCCGATGATAGCCAACCAAGCACTTGCTCGGTTGACTATATAGCACACACAAAGCAGTGAAAGCGCCTACGGATGTTTCACACTGACCAGGCTCATCAGCCCCGCCAGCGGGCATTCCCCCTCCAACTCCGCCAGGCTGGCGGTGTACATCGGCAGCGGTTGACGCTGATGGCCATGCTGCAAAAAGCTGATCAGGCTGCCGACCAGCGGCTGATGGCTGACCAGCAGCACATTCTCATCCGTGTCGAGCTTTTCCAGCACCTGCTGCGGATTGCCGTCCGGTGTCAGCCAGGGCACGGTGCGGATGTCCGGCACGAAGCCCAGCGCTTCACGCACCAGCTGCGCGGTCTGCTGCGCCCGTACATACGGGCTGGCAATGATCGCGCTGATGGGCTGGCCGATCAGGTGCGCCGCGCTGCGCAAGACTTCGGCGCGGCCATGCTCGGTCAGCTCGCGCTCGGCATCGGTGCGGGCATGCGCTTGGGCTTCACCGTGCCGCAAAATCCACAGTTTCACAGTTTTGGCTCTTCATCGCGCACCGGGTGCGGTACTGGCGGCACGCTGTGGGCGGCTTCGCCTTCCGGCGCACGCGGCGTCGGCCAGTCGGCGAATGGCCAGGGCTTTTGCTCGGTGTGGAAACTGCCGAAGCGGCCGATCTGCGCGAGGAACTGGCTCAGGCTGTCGCCAAAATTCATCAGGCCCAGGTTCGGCGCGCCGTAGACCAGCCGGTAAATCAGTTGCACCACCACCAACGCACCGAGCAGGAATTGCGCCACTTGCCACACCAGGGCAAACACCAGCATCCACAAGATGCGCAGGGCGATGGACTCGTACTTGGGAGCTGCTTTCGGATCGTTCATGACGCGTTCCTCAGTTGAAACCACTGGTGGAAATAAAGTCGACATCGGTTTTCGGCTCGGCGCGCATCAGCAACTCGATGACCTGATTCAGGGTGCGCCCTTCAAACAGGATCGCGTGCAACCCGGCGACCAGCGGCATGTACACGCCGGCCTCCTGGGCCTTGGCCTTGAGCACCTTGAGGGTATTGACCCCTTCGGCCACTTCGCCCAGGCGCGCCACGGCGTCTTCCAGGCTCAGGCCCTGGCCGAGGGCGAAACCGACCTGATAGTTACGGCTTTTCGGCGACGAGCAGGTGACGATCAGGTCGCCCACGCCCGCCAGGCCCAGAAACGTCATCGGGTTGGCGCCCTGGCTCACCGCGAAGCGGGTCATTTCCGCCAGCGCACGGGTGATCAGCATGCTCTTGGTGTTCTCGCCCATGCCCAGCGCCACCGCCATCCCGGCAATGATCGCGTAGACGTTTTTCAGCGCACCGCCCAGCTCGACGCCGAAGCGATCGCCACTGGCGTACACGCGGAAGGTGCGCCCATGCAGCACGGCCTGGACCCGCTCACACAGTGCTTCATCTTCACTGGCGATCACGGTGGCAGTCAGCGCATGTTCGGCCACTTCCCGCGCCAGGTTCGGCCCGGACAGCACGCCGATGCGCGCCTGCGGGGCGATCTCTTCGAGGATTTCGCTCATCAGCTTGAAGGTGTGCGCCTCGATGCCCTTGGTCAAGCTGACCAGCAGCTTGCCCGCCAGGCGTTCGGCGTGAGGCGCGAGCACCGAGCGCAACGCACTCGAAGGCAGCGCGACGAAACACAGCTCGCAGGCCTCCAGGGTCGCCTGCAAGTCGGTGACCGGCTCGACCGCCGGATGAATCTTGATGCCTTTAAGGTAACGAGGGTTTTCTCGATGGACGCGAATGGCCTCGGCCTGTTCGGGATCGCGCATCCACTGGCGCACCGCATGACCGTTCTCAGCCAGCAGGTTAGCCACGGCGGTACCAAAACTTCCGCCTCCCAGGACCGCAATAGGGCGCTGTTCAGTCATATGCAATCCGTTAATCCATACCAGTGGCGATGACCGCATTATACGGAGCCCCCCGCTTGCGGCCAGCCCCCGTATCAATTCACACGCCTGTCGGAAAATGCCATAGCGACGCGGGGTAATTGCAAAGGCGACGACTGGCAAATGGCCCGGCCTCGGTTAACATGGTCGGCTATCCGTAATTATCAAGGCCGTGCCGTGTATTTGGGCCCTCCTCCCCGTTCATCGTTGTGGTTGATGCTGTTGTGCAGCGGCGCGGTGTTCGCCGACGACCTGTTCCTCGACAACCAACCGCTGCCGCAGGTGCTGACTGCCACTCGCCTCAAACAATCGGCCGCCGCCGTGCCCGGCAGCATGACCGTGATCGACAGCGAACTGATCAAGGCCAGCGGCGCGCGAGACATCGCTGAGTTGCTGCGGCTGGTGCCGGGCATGATGGTCGGCTACACCAGCGGCAACCAGGCGGCGGTGAACTACCACGGCACCAATGCCAGCGATGCGCGACGCATGCAGGTCTTGATCGACGGCCGCTCGGTGTACCGCGCAGGCCTGGCCACGGTGGACTGGAGCGATATTCCGGTGGCCATGGAAGACATCGAGCGCATCGAAGTGTTCCGCGGGCCCAACACCGTCAGCTACGGCGCCAATGCGTTGATGGCTGTGGTGAATATCCTCACGCGCTCACCGGCCGACAGCCACGGTTCAAGGGTAAAAGTGGTACGCGGCGAACGCGGGATCAACGACTTCTATGCCAGCCAGGGCGTGGGCTGGGAAACCGGCGACCTGCGCCTGTCGATGTCCGGGCAGCAGGACGATGGCTTTGACAGCAACGCGGTGGGCGCCGACCGTCGTGACGGCCGGCGTCTCAACCGCTTCAGCCTGGCGGTGAGCCAGACGCTGAACACGCAACAGAGCATCGACTGGCAACTGAATGCCAAGGAAGGGACCAACCAGCGTCCTTATACCTACACGCCGGTATTCGCCGGGATTACCGAGGGCGGCAACAATTCCGACGTTACCGCCAAGGACTATTCCGGCTCCCTGCGCTGGAATTTCGATTTCAATCCCGAACACAGCCTGTATATCCAGGGCTCGGCCCAACAATGGGACCGCCGGCAGATCTGGAAAGCCTGTGACGCCAAGGTGTCGTTCAGCCCGGAATTGACCCGGCTGTGGCAGCTCAACCCCAATTATGCCGAGCGATTGGCCCGGCACATGGACACCTACAGCCAAAGTGTTGCGCCTCCCGGCAGCGCCGACGAACAAGCACTGGGCAACCAAGTATTGGACCAATGGCGCAACGGCGCCAGCCAGAGCGTATGCGGCGACATCGACCAAAGCACCCGCGAAAGCCGCTACGACCTGGAGATCCAGGACACCCTGAGCCTGTCCGACAGCCTGCGCCTGGTCAGCGGTATGAACTATCGCTATGACCGCGCCGACTCCGACACCTATTTCAACGGCACTCTGGATGACACCACCTGGCGCCTGTTCGGCCAGCTTGAATGGCGCGCCAGCGAGCACTGGTTGCTGCAGGGCGGCGCCATGTACGAAGACACCCACCTGAGCGGCAACTCGCTGACGCCGCGGGTGGCAGTCAACTACCTGATCAACCCGCGCCACGGCCTGCGCGCGGTGTACTCCGAGGCGATCCGTTCGCCGGACATGTTCGAGAACAACGTCAACTGGAGCTATCGCGTCACCAACCTCGACTCGCCGGCCTACGGGCAGAATTCCGGGCAGTACTTCGTGGTCACGCGCGGTCCGGGCAACCTCGACAAAGAACTGATGAAATCCCGCGAATTGGGCTATAACGGCTTTTTTGCCGACATCGGGCTGAACATGGACGTGAAACTGTTCTACGACGAAATCACCGACATGATCAGTTCGCCGCTGCGCAACAATCAGTACATTGCCAGCAACGCCAACAGCTCGCGCTTTACCGGCGCAGAATCCCAATTCGACTGGCGCATGAGCAACGCCGACCGCCTGCGGCTGACCTACGCTTACGTCGACGCCAGCACCAGCAACCCGCTGGACAAGGCGCAAACCGCACGCAACAGCGGTTCGGCCGGCTGGTTGCGCGAATGGGGGCAAGGCTGGTCCAGCGCCCTGTTCTACTATGGCGACGACGCCCTTAACCGCTATCGCTTCGAACGGGTCGACCTGCGAGTCGCCAAGCGCATGGCCCTGGGCAACGCCAACGTGGAACTGGCCGGCATGTTGCAACAACGCCTGGACAACCAGCCCACCACCTGGGCCGACAACAACTACGACCATCGCCAAGTGCTCTACTTCAGCGCGGAGTTAGAGTTCTGACATGGGCGCTCAGTCACGGATGACCCTCCTCTCTCTCCCCAGACGCTGGCAACGCGGCCTGCTGCTGCTGTGCCTGCTGCTCAGCGTACCGGCCTGGAGCGCCAATATCCTGCTGACCGCCGCCGAAGACGGCGCCGGGGTGCAGGCCTTCGTCCAGGCGCTCACCCAGCAGCGCCCCGACGACCGTGTGACCTTCACCCCCCTCGCCAACCTGCCCGTGCCCAGCCGCCTACCGGCCAATACGCGCCTGATCCTGTTGGACCTGCCCAGCCTCGACTGGCGCCTGCAGGATGCCCAGGGGCCGTCGACCCTGGTGTTGCGCATCAGCCGCCTGCAAGCCCACCAGCGCCTGGGCCAGGGCGTGCCGGGCAAAATCAGCCTGCTGTGGAGTGACCCGCCGCTGGAGCGCCAACTGCGGCTGATCGCCACAATCCTGCCCCAGGCCCGCCGCATCGGCGTGCTCTACGGCGCCGACAGTGAATTCCTGCTCCGCGAGTTGCGCCAGTACGCCGCGCCGATGGGCCTGGAGATCGTGCCCCAGCGCTGGGACGACATTAACGACAGTCGCCCGCTGCAGCATTTGTTCAGAAACAGTGATGTGCTGCTCGGCCTTGACGACCCGCAGTTATACAACCCGAAAACCGCGAAGAACCTGCTGCTGAGCAGTTATGCCCGGCAACTGCCGCTGGTGGGGCCCAATGCCGGCTTCGTCAAGGCCGGCAGCCTGGCCAGTACTTACAGCGACCAGACCGACTGGCTGGCCGTACTCGACCGCCTGCTCGATCACCCGCCGGCCGGCTGGCCGCGCGCCATGTACCCGGAGCGTTTCAAAGTCGTGGGCAACCCGCAAGTCGCACGCTCACTGGGCATCGAACAGGTCGACGAAGCCAACGTCGCCGCCCGCCTGGCCGAAGGAGAACAACGCCCATGACCTTACGTCGTCGTTGGGACATCAACACCCGCACCCAGCTCATCACCCTGGGGCCGGCGCTGTTGCTGACGTTGCTGTTGATCAGCTTCTTCACCTTCGTGCGGATCCAGGACCTGCGCCAGGAACTCGACCACACCGGCCAGTTGATCGCCAACCAATTGGCCCCGGCCACCGAATACGGGGTGATCTCCGGCAACAACGACGTGCTCGACAGCCTGCTGCGCGCGACGCTGGCCACGCCCCATGTGCGCTTCCTGGAGATCCAGGACAGCGCCGAGAACATCCTGGTGTACGTCGAGCAACCTTCGGAAAACCACGACCGCTCGCTGTCGGTCAAAGTGTTCCAGGCCCCGATCCGCCTGCAACATATCCAATTGGGCAATGACTTTTTCCAGGACAACCTCAACGAACCCAAGGCGCCGCGTGCCGACTACCTGGGCCGGGTGATCGTCGGCATGTCCAACGATGCCTTCAGCCAGCGCCAACAGGAGATTCTGTTCAAGGCCGGCGTGCTCGCGCTGTTTGCCCTGCTGTTCACCTTTTTGCTCGCGCGGCGCCTGGCCGCCAGCCTGTCGCAGCCGATCAGCGCGATGGGCAATGCAGTCAAGGCGATCCAGCAAGGCGACTACAAGACCCCGCTGCCGATTGTCGATGACTCCGAACTGGGCGACCTCTCGCGGCACATCAACAACCTTGCCGAAGGCCTCAACCAGGCCAGCCGCGAACAGCAGCAGGCCATGGCGCAACTGATCCAGACCCGCGAGGAAGCCGAACGGGCGAACAACGCCAAGTCGGACTTCCTGGCGATGATGAGCCACGAGCTGCGCACGCCGATGAACGGCGTGCTGGGCATGCTGCAGTTGCTGGAAACCACCGAGATGACCGAAGAGCAGACCGAATATGCCGCGCTGGCCTCCGAGTCCACGGAACATTTGCTCAAGGTCATCAATGACATCCTCGACTTCTCGCGCATCGAACGCGCGGCCCTGGAGCTGGAACACATTCCGTTCAACCTCGCGGACCTGATCAACAGCTGCGCCCAGGCCTTCCAGCACAGCGCCCAGCAGCGCGGGCTGAGCCTCGAACTGCCGATCCCGCCGGGCTTGGACACGTTGCGCGTGCAGGGCGACCCGACGCGTATCCGCCAGATTCTGGTGAACCTGATCGGCAACGCGCTCAAGTTCACCGAGCACGGCAGCGTCAGCGTCGAGCCCCATTGGCAACCCCTCGACCATGAACTGGTGTGGTTCACCTGCACCGTGCGCGACAGCGGCATTGGCATTTCCGCCGAGCGCCTGGAACTGATGTTCGATGCGTTCCAGCAGGCCGACAGTTCCATTTCAAGACGTTACGGCGGCACCGGCCTGGGCCTGCCCATCGCCCGCACCCTGGCCGAACGCATGGGCGGCACCCTGCGCGCGCAGAGCGAAGAAGGTCGCGGTTCGGTGTTCACCCTGGAAATCCCGCTGGCCATCGACCAGCACAGCGTGCCGGCCATCGCCGCCAACGCCGAAGGCAAAGCCAGCGCGGGCGACGGCCGCCATGTGCTGCTGGTGGAAGACAACCCGGTCAACCGCACCGTGGTCGAAGCCATGCTGCGCAGCCTGGGCTTTGAGGTCAGCCTGGCCACCGACGGCGCCGAAGCGATCCGCAGCGCCGAGAGCCTGATTTTCACCGCGATCCTGATGGATTGCCGGCTACCGCTGATCGACGGCTACGAAGCCACCCGCCAGATTCGCCAACTGCCGGGCTGCGCCGAGCTGCCGATCATCGCCCTCACCGCCAACGCCTTGCAGGGCGATCGTGAACTCTGCCTGGCCGCCGGAATGAACGATTACCTGGCCAAGCCGTTCAAACGCACGGATTTGCAGCAAATCCTGCAGCGTTGGGTGCAATAGCGCCGCGCCATCAGCCAACTGCGACTGGCGTGAAAGACGAAAGTGCGGCAGTCTTAGGCACCCGAACGGACCGATAAACAGGCCCGGTTTAAAATTTCAGTGAACAAGTGTACATTCAGTGCCTTGACGCTGTGACTTTCACTACAACGCAATAGTCTATGTGTAGGCTGCCGATGTGAGGCATGAACGCTTCAGTCGGTTCGGGAAGATTTGCCCTACCCTGCCGCATGGGATTATTGAGGAGCTCGCATGACCAAACAAAACGCCTTTACTCGGGAAGACCTGCTGCGCTGCAGTCGCGGTGAGCTGTTCGGCCCAGGTAACGCGCAACTGCCCGCCCCGAACATGCTGATGGTGGATCGCATCACCCATATCAGTGAAGAGGGTGGCAAGTACGGCAAAGGTGAATTGGTCGCCGAGCTGGATATCACCCCGGACCTGTGGTTCTTCGCCTGCCATTTCGAAGGCGACCCTGTCATGCCGGGCTGCCTGGGCCTCGACGCCATGTGGCAACTGGTCGGTTTCTACCTCGGCTGGCAAGGCTTGCCGGGCCGCGGTCGCGCCCTGGGTTCGGGCGAAGTGAAGTTCTTTGGCCAGGTTCTGCCGAGTGCCAAGAAAGTCACCTACAACATTCAAATCAAGCGCGTCCTCAAGGGCAAGCTGAACCTGGCGATCGCCGACGGTTCGGTGACTGTCGACGGTCGCGAGATCTATACTGCCGAAGGCCTTCGGGTCGGCGTATTCACTTCCACTGACAACTTTTAAGGGTTATCCGCATGCGCCGCGTCGTTATCACTGGTCTGGGCATCGTTTCTTGCCTGGGCAATGACAAAGAGACCGTCACCGCTAACCTGCGTGCAAGTCGCCCTGGCATCCGCTTCAACCCGGAATATGCCGAAATGGGTCTGCGTAGCCAGGTTTCCGGCTCCATCGACCTGCCCCTCGAAGAGTTGATCGATCGCAAGATCTATCGCTTCGTCGGCCACGCTGCCGCCTACGCCTACCTGGCCATGAAGGACGCCATCGCCGATTCCGGCCTGAGCCACGATCAGGTCTCGAACGTGCGTACCGGCCTGATCGCCGGTTCCGGCGGCGCGTCCACCCTGAACCAGATGGAAGCGCTGGACATCCTGCGCGAGAAAGGCGTGAAGCGCGTTGGCCCGTACCGTGTCACGCGGACCATGGGCAGCACCGTTTCCGCCTGCTTGGCCACGCCGTTCCAGATCAAGGGCGTGAACTACTCGATCTCCTCCGCTTGCGCCACCAGTGCTCACTGCATCGGTAACGCGGTTGAGCAGATCCAACTGGGCAAGCAGGACATCGTGTTCGCCGGCGGCGGCGAAGAAGAACATTGGAGCCAATCGTTCCTGTTCGACGCCATGGGCGCGCTGTCCACCCAGTACAACGACACCCCGGAAAAGGCCTCCCGCGCCTACGACGCCAAGCGTGACGGTTTCGTCATCGCCGGCGGCGGCGGCATGGTGGTGGTCGAGGAGCTGGAACACGCTCTGGCCCGTGGCGCGAAGATCTACGCGGAAATCGTCGGCTACGGCGCCACTTCCGACGGCTACGACATGGTTGCGCCAAGCGGTGAAGGCGCCATCCGCTGCATGCAGATGGCCATGTCCACCGTGGATACCCCGATCGACTACCTGAACACCCACGGCACCTCGACTCCGGTCGGCGACGCCAAGGAAATGGAAGGCGTGCGCGCGGTATTCGGCGACAAGGCACCGGCCATCAGCTCCACCAAGAGCCTGTCGGGTCACTCCCTGGGCGCCGCCGGCGTTCACGAAACGATCTACTGCCTGCTGATGATGGAAGGCAACTTCATGGCCGGCTCGGCCAACATCGAAGAGATGGACCCGGTCGTGGCCGATATGCCGATCCTGACCAAGACCGTCGAAAACGTAAAAGTCGACACCGTGATGAGCAACAGCTTCGGCTTCGGTGGCACTAACGCCACCCTGGTGCTGAAACGCTGGCAGGGCAAGTAAGCCCCGCAGCTTGATCAGATGAAAACGCCCCGACTGGTTCGGGGCGTTTTTTTTGCGCTTGAATTCGGGGTCGCCTCGCCTGTACGCGGGTGTTGCTCCGCTGCCTCGAACTGATGCGGGGAATCCTGCCCCCCGCCATCTGGAAAAATCCTGGAACACTTGAGTGCCAGCATGTTCTATAACTGCATGACTTTCTTCCTGCCACGCTTGAGAGGTTCGCCATGCCTGTTACCGTCAACACCCTGAATGCCGACAACTTCCGCCACAGCCTCAACATCGATAACCACGAGTTGTTCACCGATCTGCCCAAAAGCCTGGGCGGTGACGACACCGCGCCCTCGCCCCACGACTATTTCGACGCAGCCCTGGCGTCGTGCAAGGCCCTGACCCTGAAGCTGTATGCGCAGAGAAAGGGCATCCCGCTGACCGGCGTAACCGTGGAAGTCACCCGCGACGACAGCGAGGAGCAAAAGGGCAAGTACCACCTCAACGTCAAGCTGACACTCAAGGGCGTGCTCACCGATCAGCAACGCGACGAACTGCACCGCATCGCCGACCGCTGCCCGATACACAAGCTGATGACCACCGCCGAGGTGAGTATCGAGACGAAATTGTCGGAAGGTGCCTTCAGCCAATAGCGGCAACCTCCGGTCGAGCGGGTTATGCTCAGGGCTATCCAACCCGCTCCGACAGGGACGCACCATGACCACCCTCACCGTGATCCGCCCTCGCCTCGAAGATGTCGAAGGCCAGCCCATCCTGCGCCCGCTGCCATCGCGAGAATGCCGTAGCGTCGGGCCGTTCGTGTTTTTCGACCATATGCTGGCGACCCGCTATGCACCGGGCAGCGGCATGAATATCCGCCAGCATCCGCACATCGGCCTGTCGACCCTCACCTACCTGTTCGAAGGCACCTTGCAGCACAAGGACAGCCTCGGTTCGGACCAAATGGTTCAGGCCGGCGATGTGAGCTGGATGACCGCCGGCAGCGCGATTGCCCACGTCGAGCGCACGCCCGAAGCAATCAAGAGCAAGGGGTTCAGCCTGCATGGGCTGCAAGTGTGGCTCGCCTCCCCCAGGGACCACGAGAGCGGCCCGGGGCATTACAGCCACCATCCGGCAGCCAGCTTGCCCACCAGCGACAACCTGGGCGTGCAGGTCCGCCTGATCGCCGGCAATGGCTTCTGCCTCAAATCACCGGTGCCGGTGCTGTCACCCACGCTGTACGCCGATGTGCAGATGCAGACGGCCACCACCCTGCTGATCCCCGACGAGCATGAAGAACGCGCGGTGTATGTGCTGGAGGGTGACGTACAGTTGGACGGTGAGCCGCTTGAGGCACACAGCCTGGTGGTGTTGCCGAGCGGACAGGCGATGACCCTGTCTGCCGACAGCGATTGTCACCTGGTGGTGTTCGGTGGCGCGCCGCTGGATGGGCCACGCCGGATCAACTGGAATTTTGTCGCGAGCGACCCGGCCGTGATCGAGCAGGCCCGGCAGCGTTGGGCGGCTGGGGATTGGCCAACGGTGCCCGGTGAAACCGAAAGAATTGAGTTGCCGGTGAGATAGCCGCCTGCTCCCACATTTAACCGCGTTTATCCTGTAGGAATGCGCTCGAATGTGGGAGCAGGCTTGTTCGCGATGAGGCCAGGACAGACGCCAGAGACTTAGCCCTTGAACACTTCATCCAACAAGTTATGCATCGACTGGAACGCCCGCGCAGCGGTCTTCGCGTCGTACATCATCATGCCCGGCACGTTGGCGTGCGGGTCGGTGAAGGAATGCACCGCACCGCCATAGCTCAGCAGTTGCCAATCCACACCGGCCGCGTTCATCTCATCTTCGAACGCCGGCAGTTGTGCTTTCGGCACCAGCGGGTCGGAAGCACCATGCAACACCAGCACGGAACCCTTGATGTTCTTCGCATCCGCCGGGTTTGGCGTGTCGAGGGTGCCGTGAAACGACACCGCAGCCTTCAACGCTGCGCCGGTGCGCGCCAGCTCCAGCGCACAGCAACCGCCGAAGCAGAAACCGAAGGTAGCCAACCTGGACGTATCCACCGCAGCTTCGCTCTGGCCTTGCAGTTGCGCTAACGCGGCCTGCATGCGCTTGTTCAGCAACGGGCGGTCATTCTTCAACGGCATCATCGCCGCACCGGCTTCATCGTTATTCGACGGGCGCACGGTTTGCCCGTACAGGTCGGCGATCAGCACCACGTAGCCTTTGCTGGCGACGCGCTTGGCAATCTCTTCGGCCCCTGCACTCACGCCCATCCAGTTCGGCGCCATCAACAGGCCCGGCAGCGGACCGGTTTGGCTGGCATCGAAGGCCAGGCGGCTTTCATAAGACTGGCCATCAATCTGATAGACCACGGAACGCACAGTGACTTGGCTCATCATTTACTCCAGTTGAGGTTGCACAAGAACGAAAAAACCCGCCGAAGCGGGTTTTTCTACAACGGGGTTAAACCGACAGTTCAACCAACAGCTTGTTCAGTCGGCGCACATAGGCGGCCGGGTCTTTCAGGCTGTCGCCGGCAGCCAGGGCTGCCTGGTCGAAGAGGATGTGCGACAGGTCGCCAAAACGCTCTTCGCTCTGTTCGCCGTCGAGTTTCTCGATCAGCGGGTGAGCCGGGTTGAATTCGAAGATCGGCTTGGAGTCCGGCACCTTCTGACCGCTGGCTTCGAGGATCTGACGCATCTGCATGCCCAGGTCCTGCTCGCCGATGGCCAGGATCGCCGGGGAGTCGGTCAGACGGTGGGAAACCCGCACTTCGCTGACGGCGTCGCCCAGAGAGGCCTTGATCCGCTCAACCAGGCCTTCCTTGGACTTGGCCACTTCTTCAGCGGCTTTTTTGTCTTCTTCGGAATCCAGGTTGCCCAGGTCCAGGTCGCCACGCGCCACGTCGACGAAGGTCTTACCGTCGAATTCGCTGAGGTAGCTCATCAGCCACTCATCGATACGGTCGGTCAGCAGCAGCACTTCGATGCCTTTCTTGCGGAAGACTTCCAGGTGCGGGCTGTTCTTGACCTGAGCGTAGGTCTCGCCGGTCAGGTAGTAGATCTTGTCCTGACCTTCCTTGGCGCGTGCCAGGTACTCGGCCAGGGACACCACCTGCTCGCCGTCTTCGCCCTGGGTGGAGGCAAAACGCAGCAGGCCGGCGATTTTTTCCTTGTTGGCGAAATCTTCCGCCGGGCCTTCTTTCATGACCTGGCCGAAGTTCTTCCAGAAGCCTTTGTATTGCTCAGGCTCGTTCTTCGCCAGTTTTTCCAGCATGTCGAGGACGCGCTTGGTCAGCGCCGACTTCATGGAGTCGATGATCGGGTCTTTCTGCAGGATTTCCCGCGACACGTTCAGCGACAGGTCGTTGGAGTCGACCACGCCTTTGATAAAACGCAGGTACAGCGGCAGGAACGATTCCGCCTGGTCCATCACGAACACGCGCTGCACGTAGAGCTTCAGGCCCTTTGGCGCTTCGCGCTGGTACAGGTCGAACGGCGCGCGGGCCGGTACGTAGAGCAGCGAGCTGTATTCCAGCTTGCCTTCGACCTTGTTGTGGCTCCAGCTCAGCGGGTTTTCGTAGTCGTGCCCGATGTGCTTGTAGAACTCCTGGTATTCCTCGTCCTTGATCTCGGTACGCGGACGGGTCCACAGGGCGCTGGCGCGGTTGACGGTTTCCCACTCAACGGCCGGTGCTTCTTCGCCTTCGGCGGCGGCCTGCTCTTTCGGCAATTCGATCGGCAGGGCGATGTGGTCGGAATACTTCTTGATGATGTTGCGCAGGCGCCAGCCATCGGCGAATTCGTCTTCACCGGGTTTCAGATGCAGCACGATGCGCGTACCGCGATCAGCCTTGTCGAGGGTAGCGACTTCAAACTCGCCCTCGCCTTTCGAAGACCAATGCACGCCTTCGCTGGCGTCAAGGCCGGCGCGGCGGCTGAACACTTCAACCTTGTCGGCGACGATGAAGGCCGAGTAGAAGCCCACGCCGAACTGACCGATCAGGTGCGAATCTTTCTTCTGGTCGCCCGAAAGGTGCTTCATGAAATCGGCAGTGCCGGATTTGGCGATGGTCCCCAGGTGGGTGATCGCATCCTCACGGCTCATGCCGATACCGTTGTCTTCGAGGGTGACGGTCTTGGCGTCTTTGTCGAAGCTCACGCGGATTTTCAGTTCGGCGCCGCCTTCCAGCAACTCCGGCTTGGACAGGGCTTCGAAACGTAATTTGTCGACAGCGTCAGAGGCGTTCGAGATCAACTCGCGAAGGAAAATTTCCTTGTTGGAATACAGCGAATGGATCATGAGGTGCAGCAGTTGCTTCACCTCGGTCTGGAAGCCCAGGGTTTCCTTTTGAGTTTCCACACTCATGGTCATCAAACTCCAATTGGATGGCAGTGGCCGCGCCCTGAAGGGTTGGCGGCGGGTTGTCATCAAAGTTGGGGGCTAAGACCAGGATTTCAAGGGCGGGACACTTCTCCGATCTTGAAATGCGCGCGGGCGGTGGCGATGGGTTCGGCCGCGGTGCTTTGCCAGGCGGTGATCGACACGTTCGCCACCCGTCGACCCTGGCGCCAGACCTGGCACTTGGCGTAAGTGTCGCGAAACTGGCCGGCACGCAGGTAATCCAGGGAAAAGTCGATGATTTTCGGCAGGCCCGGTGCGCCGGTGAATACCAGCAGGTGCAACGCGGCGCAGAGTTCCATAAAGCCTGCAATCACACCGCCGTGCAGCGCCGGTAATATCGGGTTACCAATGTTGTCCTTGTTGGCCGGCAGGCGGAACAGCAGCTCATCGCCTATCCGCGTGCATTCGATGCCGATCAGCTTGGCGTAGGGGATCAGATCGAGCAGCGCCTTGTAGTTGCCGTGCTCATGGGCCTGCTCCAGACGTGTCTTGAAGTGATGTGTCATGCCTGTTCTCCCGTGACTGTACTGCCCAGCCCCTGCGCACCCTTGAGGCGCTTGCCCATACGCATGAACGTCCCCACCGTGTGGGCGACGGGTTGTTGCGGGTCGTCCTGATAAGCGAAACCACGGGTGAAAATCACGTCGGTGGTCACCCGGTAGCACTGGGCAAAACCATACACCGGCTTGTGCGGTTCGGCGGGATGCATGTAGTCGATGCGCAGGTCGAGGGTCGGGCACACCTCGAACTCCGGCAACACGCACAGGGTGGCCATGCCGCAGGCGGTGTCCATCAGCGAGGTCAATGCGCCACCATGGATCACGCCCGTCTGGGGATCACCCACGATCATCGGGCTGTAGGGCAGAACCAGGGTAATCCCCTCCTCGCTGGCTTGATGAACGGTAATGCCCAGCACTTGGCAATGGCGCAACGCTGAAATAAAGCGCTTGGCACGCTCTAACAAGGGATTTTCGGTCATTCGGTTCAGACTCTGATGAATGTGGGGCCGGCGCAGTATGGACCGTCGGAAAAAGTTCCTTGGGAAAATGCTTTATATATCTGTGGGATATAAGGAACTAATGCTGGCCCCATGTGCTCGAAAGGCCAGTAGATATCTTCACTAAGGAGAAACACCCAATGCGCAAGACTTTAGCTATTTCCATGATGCTGGCCGCTGCCCTCGGTCTCGCTGCCTGCGACAAGAAATCCGAAAACAAGGCCCAAGATGCCGCCGCGCACTCTGAGCAAGCTCAGAAAGATATGGCTGCAGCACAGGATAAAGTGAACGAAGCTGCGAAAGAAAACGGCGATGCTGCCAAAGCTCAGGCCGAATCGAACAAAGCCGCAGCACAAGAAGCAGCACCTGCTACCCCAGCAACCGGTTCTTGATACCGGGGCTTGAAATAGCTTGGCTGCAAAAAGAAAGCCCGCTTAGATAGCGGGCTTTACTTTGTCTGCTGTTGGCGCGGAGTGCGATAAACCGGCGCTATGCCTGCAGCGCTTTACGCCACCGGGTCTTTGGCCACGTCCGGCAGCGACGTATCGGTCTGCGTATACACCATCACTTGCAGTACGTCGGAATGAAACTCTCGGCGATACAGCACCAACACCACCCCGGCGCTCATCGACATGAACAGCCAGGGGCTGACAAACCATGCCAGCATGGTCATCCCGAAGTAATAAGCGCGCAGGCCAAAGTTGAACTGGTTGGCCGCCATCGAAATCACCCGCGCCGCCCGCAGGGCAAACGCCTTGCGCTCCTGCTCCGACACGTGCCGCTCGCCGATCATCGGCGCCGACCCCACCAGCACCGCGGCAAAGTTGTACTGGCGCATACACCAGCTGAACGTGAAGAACGCGTAGACGAACACCAGTGCCAGGCACAGCAGCTTGATCTCCGACATACCCTGGGATGCCTGCTGCACCAGCGGAATATCGGCCAGCAATGAAACCGCCCGCTCCGAGGCGCCCAACACGGTGAGAATGCCCGCAAGGATGATCAAGGTGCTGGAAGCGAAGAACGAGGCGTTGCGCTCAAGATTGCCAATCACACTGGCGTCGGCGATGCGGTTGTCACGCAGCAGCATGCGACGCATCCAATCTTCGCGATACAGGTGCAGCACGCTGGCCAGACAGGCAGTGTCGCGTGCTTTCCAGGTGGCATAACGGGTGTAGCCGCCCCAACAGAGGACGAACCAGAGGGCGGCAAGCAAGTGGATCAGGTTGGCTTCGATAAACGGCATGCGGGTCCTTATACACGACAGATTTCATGAACCCGGTTAAGTGTGGGCGCCGGGTTCCAGCTTGAGCTTTGCGTTACTCCTTCGACGTTAGCCCACGGAAAAAGGCACTGCCCGCCGCCCATAAAAAATGCCCCGTATCAATCGATACGGGGCATTTCAATACAGCGTGAAGCCGGGGGTTACGCGACCGCTTCGCTGCGCTTGCCCAGCATGCGGTCAACCACCACCGCGACCACCAGCATCATCACAGATGGCACCAGCCACGCCAGGCCCTGCTCGCTCAACGGCAGGTTGGCCAATTGCGACGGCATCCAGCCCGCCAGGCCGGCGCCCTTGAGCGCATCGATGCAGCCGAAGATGAACGACACCAACATCACCGGGCCAACGATGCGGCTCTGCTCCTGCCAGAAGTCTTTGCAGAAGCTCAAAGCCACTAGCACGATGCATGGCGGGTAGATCGCAGTGAGCACCGGGATCGAAAACGCGATCAGTTTGGTCAGGCCCAGGTTGGACACGAACAGCGAGAACAGCGCCAGGATCACCACCAGGGTCTTGTAGGACAGCGGCAGGATCCGGCTGAAGTACTCGGCGCAGGCACAGGTCAGGCCGACGGCGGTGACCAGGCAGGCCAGGGAGATCAGCACGGCCAGGAAGCCGCTGCCCAGGGAACCAAAGGTGTGTTGCACGTAGGCGTGCAGGACGGCGGCGCCATTGGCGGCACCGGCGGCGATCTCATGGCTGCCCGCCCCGAGGCGGAACAGGCTGACATACACCAACGCCAGGCCGACGCCGGCAATCAGCCCGGCAATGATCGCGTAGCGGGTGATCAATTTAGGCGATTCGACACCACGGGAACGGATCGCGTTGACGATCACGATACCGAACACCAGCGCGCCCAGGGTATCCATGGTCAGGTAACCATTGATAAAGCCTTGGGAGAACGGCGCGGCCACGTATTCCGGGTTGGCGACGCCCACTTCACCGGCCGGCAAGGCAAACGCGGCGATACCAAGGATGGACAGCGCGATGATTTTCAGCGGTGCCAGGAAACGGCCCACGGTGTCCAACAGACGGCCCGGGTACAGGGAGACGAAAAACACCACCAGAAAGTACACCGCGCTGTAGAGGAACAGCGCCAGCGGGCTTTCACCGGTCAACGGCGCCAGGCCCACTTCAAAGGACACGGTCGCGGTACGCGGGGTGGCGAACAGCGGCCCTACCGCCAGATACGCTGCCGCCGCCAGCAGGCCACCGGCGATCTTGCCGATCGGGCTGCTCAACGCATCCATACCACCACCGACCTTGGCCAGGGCGATCACGGTGACCACCGGGAGCCCGACCGCGGTGATCAGGAAACCCAACGCCGCCATCCAGACATGGGGCCCGGACTGCAAACCAACGATAGGCGGGAAGATGATGTTGCCGGCCCCCACGAACAGGGCAAAAGTCATGAAGCCCAACGCCAGGATGTCCTGGCTTTTCAACACTTTCATTTGAGGAAATACCACACTACTGAATCGGAATTTAGAGAGGGCTTCCCTATGGATGAGGGAAATGCTGCCGGCCCTTGTGGGCACCGACCGGTCTAGCGCGCGGCTTCCTTTTGGGATGCGAGCGCTTAAAGAGGCGGCAAGGTTACAGAATTTGGCCGATAAACGCACTGTTGCAGGGCGAACTGTCCGATAAGCGACATTGGAATGTCGTGTTTTCATACTTAATGTGGCAATACAGACAAAAAATGTGGGAGGGAGCTTGCTCCCGATAGCGGAGGTTCAATCACATCATCAGTGACTGAGCCACCGCTATCGGGAGCAAGCCCCCTCCCACATGGGACCAAGTACATTTCAATAAATGGGCCGCCCAGAATGCACAAAGGCCACCCGAAGGTGGCCTTTGCTGGTGAAGCGTCAGTTAAGCGCGAGGCTTACTTGACTGCCCAACCGGTCAGCTCGGCCAAGGCCTTGCCGATGTCTGCCAGCGAACGCACGGTTTTTACGCCTGCGTCTTGCAGTGCAGCGAATTTCTCGTCTGCAGTGCCTTTGCCGCCAGAGATGATTGCGCCAGCATGGCCCATGCGCTTGCCAGCAGGGGCAGTCACACCAGCGATGTAGGAAACAACCGGCTTGGTCACGTGGGCCTTGATGTAGGCAGCCGCTTCTTCTTCAGCCGAACCGCCGATCTCACCGATCATGACGATCGCTTCGGTCTTCGGGTCTTCCTGGAACAGCTTCAGGATGTCGATGAAGTTCGAGCCTGGGATCGGGTCACCGCCGATGCCGACGCAAGTCGACTGACCGAAACCGGCGTCAGTGGTCTGCTTCACAGCTTCGTAGGTCAGGGTGCCGGAACGGGAAACGATACCGACTTTACCTGGCAAGTGAATGTGACCAGGCATGATGCCGATCTTGCATTCGCCTGGAGTGATCACGCCTGGGCAGTTAGGACCGATCAGGACCACGCCCAGCTCGTCGCACTTGACCTTGGCGTCCAGCATATCCAGGGTAGGAATGCCTTCGGTGATGCACACGATCAGCTTGATGCCGCCGAACGCCGCTTCCAGGATCGAGTCTTTGCAGAAAGGAGCCGGAACGTAGATCACGCTGGCGGTCGCGCCAGTGGCAGCTACTGCGTCTTTAACGGTGTTGAACACTGGCAGGCCCAGGTGCTCGGTGCCGCCTTTGCCCGGCGTTACACCACCAACCATCTTGGTGCCGTATTCGATGGCTTGCTGGGTGTGGAAGCTACCTTGCGAACCGGTAATACCCTGGCAGATAACTTTGGTGTCTTTATTGATCAGGACGCTCATTATTTGCCCTCCGCAGCTTTGACAACTTGTTGAGCAGCGTCGGTCAGGCTGGTAGCCGCGATGATGTTCAAACCGCTTTCTGCCAGTACTTTAGCGCCCAGTTCAGCGTTGTTACCTTCAAGGCGAACAACAACCGGGATTTTCACGCCGACTTCTTTCACTGCACCGATGATGCCTTCGGCAATCATGTCGCAACGAACGATGCCGCCGAAGATGTTGACCAGTACTGCAGCGACGTTGGAGTCGGACAGGATGATCTTGAAGGCTTCGGTTACGCGTTCTTTGGTAGCACCACCGCCCACGTCGAGGAAGTTGGCTGGTTTGCCGCCATGCAGGTTGACGATGTCCATGGTACCCATGGCCAGGCCGGCACCGTTGACCATGCAGCCGATGTTACCTTCCAGGGCTACGTAGTTCAGTTCGAACTTGGCAGCGTGCGCTTCGCGCGGATCGTCTTGCGACGGATCGTGGAAAGTCTTCAGCTTAGGCTGACGGTACATGGCGTTGGCGTCGATGTTGATCTTGGCGTCGAGGCAATGCAGATCGCCGTCAGCCTTGATCACCAGCGGGTTCACTTCCAGCAGGGCCAGATCGTGATCCTGGAACAGTTTGGCCAGACCTACGAAGATCTTGGCGAACTGGGCAACTTGCTTGCCTTCCAGACCCAGCTGGAAAGCCAGCTCGCGACCCTGGAATGGCTGAGCGCCAACCAGTGGATCGATAGTGGCTTTCAGAATTTTTTCAGGGGTATCGTGAGCGATTTTTTCGATGTCCACGCCACCTTCGGTGGAAGCCATGAACACGATGCGACGGCTCGAACGGTCAACGACAGCGCCCAGGTACAGCTCTTTAGCGATATCAGTGCACGATTCAACCAGGATCTTGGTGACTGGCTGGCCATTGGCATCAGTCTGGTAAGTCACCAGACGCTTGCCCAGCCACTGCTGTGCGAAGGCCTTGGCGTCTTCTTTGCTGCGAACCAGCTTAACGCCGCCCGCTTTACCGCGACCACCTGCGTGAACCTGGGCTTTTACAACCCATTCGGTCCCGCCGATTTTATCGCAAGCTTCTGCTGCTGCTTCCGGGGTGTCTACTGCGTAGCCCTGGGATACTGGCAGGCCGTATTCAGCGAACAGCTGCTTACCCTGATACTCGTGAAGATTCATGCTTTTTACCGTCTTCGTTAGGTACTGCGCATTCGGCGCTGCGCTCATTATGAGTGCCGCGCCACCTGTGACTGCTGCTTACGCAACTTGCCGGACTCAAGCCCGGTCAAGCTGCGCAAGGCTGCGTCCAGCGGATATTCCGCGGTGAGTCTTGCGCGCAAGGCTCACGACGGGCAACCGCCGTGGTTTCTTATTATCTCGTTTTAGCGCTTCTTCTTGTTCGCGATGTGAATGGCATGACCATTCACTGCCAGCGCGGCTTCGTGCAATGCTTCGGACAGGGTCGGATGGGAGAAAACCATCATGCCGATGTCCTCGGCACTGGTGCCGAATTCCATACCGATTGCGCCCTGCTGGACCAGTTCTGCTGCGCCTGGGCCAATCACATGGACGCCCAATACGCGGTCAGTCTTGGCATCAGCGATGACTTTGACAAAACCACCGGTGTCGTTGGCTGCCATGGCACGACCAGAAGCAGCGAACGGGAAGGTGCCGACGTTAACTTCAACGCCTTCAGCTTTCAACTGCTGTTCGTTCTTGCCGACCCATGCAATTTCCGGGTGGGTGTAGATAACCGATGGGACCAGGTCGTAGTTCATCTGGGTTTTGTGGCCCTTGATGCGCTCGACAACCATGATGCCTTCTTCGGAAGCCTTGTGCGCCAGCATCATGCCGCGAACCACGTCGCCAATGGCGTAGACGCCAGGAACGGTGGTAGCGCAGTGATCGTCAACGTGGATGAAACCACGCTCGTCGATGTTCACGCCGCTGTCGGCTGCCAGCAGGTCGGTGGTCACTGGACGGCGACCAACGGCTACGATCAGCTTGTCGAAGGTGATGGTCTGTTCGCCATCCTTGTCGGTGTAGGTCACGACTACTTCTTCGCCGTTGACCTTCGAGCCGGTCACGCGAGCGCCCAGCTTGATGTCCAGACCCTGTTTGGTCAGAGTTTTCAGGGCTTCCTTGGACACTGCGGTGTCGGCAGCCAGCAGGAACGTGTCCAGGGCTTCGAGTACAGTGACCTGGGAACCCAGGCGGGACCAGACCGAACCCAGTTCCAGGCCGATCACGCCGGCGCCGATCACGCCCAGACGCTTGGGAACTGCTTGGAATTCCAGGGCGCCGGTCGAATCAACGATGACTTTCTGGTCAACAGGTGCTGGTGGAATGTCGATCGGACGCGAACCTGGAGCCAGGATCACGTTTTCGGCTTCGATGATTTCGACCGAACCGTCCGGCTTGGTGATTTCAACTTTCTTGCCGGCCAGCAGCTTGCCGTGGCCTTGCAGGGAAGTTACGCCGTTGGCCTTGAACAGGGTGGCAACGCCGGAGGTCAGGCCTTTGACGATGTTGGCTTTACGGCCGACCATCGCGGGTACGTCCATGGTCACGCCAGCGTGGTGGATGCCGTGGATGGCAAAACCGCTTTGCGCTTCGTGGAATTTCCAGGAGCTGTCCAGCAGCGCCTTGGAAGGAATGCAACCAACGTTCAGGCAGGTACCGCCCAGTGCCAGTTTGCCTTCCTTGTCGGTGTATTTTTCGATGCAAGCAGTCGAGAGGCCCAGTTGTGCGGCCTTGATAGCGGCAACATAGCCGCCAGGACCTGCACCAATCACTACAACGTCAAATTTCTGCGACATGAAAATAGTTCCTCTATTTAGCAGCAAGCTGTCAAGCCGCAGGCCCCAAGCCCGACTGCCGTATCCGGCAGCCTGTCACTTGAGGCCCGCAGCTGCTTCTATCAGATATCCAGCAGCAGACGAGCTGGGTCTTCCAGCAGGTTCTTGATGGTCACCAGGAAAGTCACGGCTTCTTTACCATCGATCAGGCGGTGATCGTAAGACAGCGCCAGGTACATCATCGGACGGATCACGACTTGGCCGTTGATGGCCATCGGACGCTGGATGATGTTGTGCATGCCCAGGATCGCAGCTTGCGGCGGGTTGACGATCGGAGTCGACATCATCGAACCGAAGGTACCACCGTTGGTGATGGTGAAGGTGCCGCCGGTCATCTCGTCGATGGTCAGCTTGCCGTCACGGGCTTTCTTGCCGAAGCCGGCGATGCCGCCTTCGATTTCAGCCAGGCTCATCAGCTCGGCGTTACGCAGAACCGGAACCACCAGGCCGCGGTCGCTGGACACGGCAACGCCGATGTCCGCATAACCATGGTAAACGATGTCGCTGCCGTCGATGGAAGCGTTGACTGCCGGGAAGCGTTTCAGCGCTTCGGTGGCCGCTTTCACGAAGAACGACATGAAGCCCAGGCGCACGCCGTTGTGGCTCTTCTCGAACAGGTCCTTGTACTTCGAACGCAGGGCCATGACTTCGGTCATGTCGACTTCGTTGAAGGTGGTCAGCATCGCCATGTTCGACTGTGCTTCAACCAGACGCTTGGCCACGGTGGCACGCACGCGGGTCATCGGCACGCGCTTCTCGGTGCGGTCGCCAGCGGCGAACACAGGAGCAGCGGCAGCAGGCGCTGCAGCCTTGGCAGGTGCGGCAGCTGGAGCGTTTTTCTTGGCTTCAACGGCAGCAACCACGTCTTCCTTGGTCACACGGCCGTCTTTGCCGGTGCCTTTGATGGAAGCCAGGTTGATGCCGTTCTCTTCGGCCAGCTGACGAGCAGCCGGTGCGGCGATTGGATCTTCGCCACCCGCCGCCGGAGCGGCAGCTGGAGCAGAAGCAGCAACAGCCGGTGCAGCGGCAGCCGGAGCGGCAGCAGCGCTGCCCGCTTCGATCGAGCCCAGTACCTGGTTGGACAGGACGGTATCGCCTTCGTTGGCAATGATCGCGCCCAACACGCCGTCAGCTTCAGCCAACACTTCCAGAACGACTTTGTCGGTCTCGATGTCGACGATCAGTTCGTCACGCTTTACAGCCTCGCCTGGTTTCTTGTGCCAAGTGGCAATGGTGCCATCGGCAACCGATTCCGGGAATGTCGGGGCTTTGATTTCGATAGCCATTATCTGTGGGTCCTTAAAATTCGGTTTCAGTCAGCGCGAAGGCGTTAAACAGTGAAAGCATCTTGCAGGAGTTTTTCCTGCTGCTCGGCGTGCATCGATGCATAACCACAGGCAGGCGCGGCAGAAGCATCGCGACCGGCGTATTCCAGGCCCAGGGCCTTGTTGTGGTTACCAATGCTGCGACGCAGATGATGCTGGCTGCTGTACCAGGCGCCCTGGTTCATCGGTTCCTCCTGACACCACACTACATGAGTGAGGTTGGTGTAAGGCGCGATGATCTCCATGAGGTCATCTTCCGGGAACGGGTAAAGCTGCTCGATACGCACGATGGCGATGTCTTCGCGGCCTTCGGCACGGCGTTTTTCCAGCAAATCGTAGTAGACCTTGCCGCTGCACAGGATCAGGCGAGTGACCTTGGCCGCGTCCAGTGTATCGATTTCTGGAATAACGGTCTGGAACGAGCCTTCCGCCAGATCTTCCAGGGTCGAGATGGCCAATTTATGACGCAACAGCGATTTCGGCGTCAGCACTACCAGCGGCTTGCGCAGCGGGCGAATGACCTGGCGACGCAGCAAGTGGTAGATCTGGGCCGGGGTAGTCGGCACGCACACCTGGATGTTGTGCTCGGCGCACAGCTGCAGGTAACGCTCCAGACGGGCCGAGGAGTGCTCCGGACCCTGACCTTCATAACCGTGTGGCAGCAGCATGGTCAGACCGCACAGACGGCCCCACTTGTGCTCGCCGCTGGTGATGAACTGGTCGATAACCACCTGGGCACCGTTGGCGAAGTCGCCGAACTGGGCTTCCCAGATCACCAGCGCGTTAGGCGTGGTGGTCGAGTAACCGTATTCGAACGCCAGTACGGCTTCTTCGGACAGGAACGAATCGTACAGGTCGAAACGTGGCTGGCCTTCGTACAGGTGTTGCAGCGGGATGTAGGTGCCTGCGTCTTTCTGGTTGTGCAGAACCGCGTGACGGTGCGAGAACGTACCACGGCCGATGTCCTGGCCGGTCATGCGGATCGGGTGACCTTCGAACGCCAGGGTCGCATACGCCATGGTTTCGGCGTAACCCCAGTTGATCGGCAGGCCGCCGGCTTGCATCTTCTGACGGTCTTCGTAGATCTTCGCGACCTGGCGCTGTACGACGAAGCCGTCAGGAATTTCCAGCAGCTTGGCAGACAGTTCCTGCAGAGTCTTCAGATCGAACGACGTATCGTGACGCGCAGTCCAGGCGTGGCCCAGGTACGGACGCCAGTCGACGAACAGCTCTTTGTTCGGCTCTTTGACCAGGCTTTTTACAACATGCAGACCATTGTCCAACGCGTTGCGGTATTCGTCGACTTTCGCCTGAACACGCGCTTCGTCAATCACACCGGCCTTGGTCAGGCTTTCGGCGTACAGCTCGCGGGTGGTGCGCTGCTTGGTGATCTGCTGGTACATCAACGGCTGGGTGCCGCTTGGTTCGTCCGCTTCGTTGTGACCGCGACGGCGGTAGCAAACCAGGTCGATCACCACGTCACGCTTGAACTGCATGCGGTAGTCGACAGCCAGTTGGGTCACGAACAGCACGGCTTCCGGATCATCACCATTCACATGGAGGATCGGCGCCTGGATCATCTTGGCAACGTCGGTGGCGTACTCGGTGGAACGCGCGTCCAACGGGTTGCTGATGGTGAAGCCCACCTGGTTGTTGATGACGATGTGAACGGTACCGCCGGTCTTGAAGCCGCGGGTCTGCGACATCTGGAAGGTTTCCAGGACCACGCCTTGACCGGCGAATGCCGCGTCGCCGTGGATGGAAATCGGCAGAACCTTCTCACCGGTCGCGTCGTTACGACGATCCTGGCGAGCCCGCACCGAACCCTCGACCACTGGAGAAACGATTTCCAGGTGGGACGGGTTGAAGGCCATGGCTAGGTGAACTTCACCGCCGGTGGTCATCACGTTGGACGAGAAGCCCTGGTGGTATTTAACGTCACCGGAACCCAGCTCGACCTTTTTCTTGCCTTCGAACTCGTCGAACAAGTCGCGCGGGTTCTTGCCGAAGGTGTTGACCAGCACGTTGAGACGGCCACGGTGGGCCATGCCGATCACGATTTCCTTGGTGCCGTAGGAGCCGGAACGCTGGATCAGCTCGTCGAGCATCGGAATCAGGCTCTCGCCGCCTTCCAGGCCGAAACGCTTGGTGCCCGGGTATTTGGTGCCCAGGTATTTTTCGAGACCTTCGGCTGCGGTCACGCGCTCAAGCAGGTGGCTGCGCACATCGGCAGACAACACCGGACGGCCACGCACGCCTTCCAGGCGATGCTGGAACCAGTGACGCTGTTCGGAGTCGGTGATGTGCGTGAACTCAGCGCCAATGGTGCGGCAATATGTCTGCTGCAACGCTTCGTGAATTTCGCGTAGGCTCGCTTCCTCTTTGCCGATGAACAGGTCTCCGGCACGGAAGGTCGTATCAAGATCGGCATTGGTCAAGCCGTAATGATTGATCGACAGGTCTGCAGGTGCAGGACGCTTCCAGAGCCCCAGCGGGTCGAGCTGGGCCGCCTGGTGGCCGCGCATACGGTAGGCCTGGATCAGTCGCAGTACTTCAACTTGCTTCTTCTCATGCTCACTGCTCACGCTTCCGGCGGAAACCGGTTGGGCGCGGCGCTGGTTCTTTGCCAGCAGCACGAACTGATCGCGAATTGTTGCGTGCGATACATCGGTGGCAGCGTTGCCGTCTGAAGACAACGTCTGAAATTTGGTGCGCCATTCTTCTGGCACAGCGTTAGGGTCGTGCAGGTAGAGCTCATAAAGCTCTTCCACATAGGCAGCGTTACCACCTGAAAGATAGCCGCTGTTCCACATGCGCTGCATCACGCTTTCTTGCATGCTTGGTCACCCTCGATTTGGGGACACCACCGGCGGCGACACCGAGTTTGCTTGCAAAAGGCCAAGTGCAGCGACCAAAACAAGCCACTTAGGATCACGCTGATAGTTCGGGTACCAACCCGAATGCCCCTGCTTGTCTCATTTCTTCAAAATAAGAGCCGCGGCTTTGTAAGTCGCTGCTCAAGTTAAGACTACGGCGCCGGTTGAAGCCTGCGCCGTAGCATTTACGGGCACAACGGTCCTGCTTTGCTACAACGTCAATTACACGCCGCTTTGCAGCAGCATGTTACGGATGTGACCAATGGCCTTAGTCGGGTTCAGGCCTTTAGGACATACGTTGACGCAGTTCATGATCCCGCGGCAGCGGAATACGCTGAACGGGTCATCCAGTGAAGCCAGACGCTCGGAGGTCTGGGTGTCACGGCTGTCTGCCAGGAAGCGATATGCTTGCAGCAGAGCAGCCGGGCCCAGGAATTTGTCCGGGTTCCACCAGAAGGATGGGCACGACGTCGAGCAGCAAGCGCACAGGATGCACTCGTACAGGCCGTCGAGCTTCTCGCGCTCTTCCGGGGACTGCAGACGCTCGATGGCCGGAGCCGGCGTATCGTTCTGCAGGAATGGCTTAACCTTCTCGTATTGCTTGTAGAAGATGCTCATATCGACGACCAGGTCACGGATAACCGGCAAACCTGGCAGAGGACGAATGATCAGCTTGTTGCCTTTGACCACGGCGGACAGCGGCGTGATGCACGCCAGGCCGTTCTTGCCGTTGATGTTCATGCCGTCGGAGCCGCAAACACCTTCACGGCAAGAGCGACGATAGGAGAACCCTTCGTCCTGCTCTTTGATCAGGGCCAGCACATCCAGCACCATCAAGTCTTTACCACCGGTATTGACCTGGAATTCCTGCATGAACGGCGCAGCGTCCCGATCAGGGTTGTAGCGATACACACTGACTTTCAACATGGCAGCCACCCTTAGTAAGTCCGAATTTTCGGTTCAAACATCGGAACCGTCTTCGGCGAGAAGTTAACGGCACGCTTGGTGACGCGCTTTTCACCCGGGAAGTAGAGGGTGTGGCACAGCCAGTTTTCATCGTCACGGTCTTCGTAGTCTTCACGAGCGTGAGCACCGCGGGACTCTTTACGAACCTCGGCGGCAATCGCAGTCGCTTCAGCCACTTCCAACAGGTTTTGCAGCTCAAGGGCTTCGATACGAGCGGTGTTGAACGCCTGGCTCTTATCGTTGATCTTGACGTTGGCGATGCGCTTGCGCAGGTCAGCCAGCAGGGCAATACCCTTCTGCATGTATTCGCCGGTACGGAATACACCGAAGTAGTTCTGCATGCAGCTTTGCAGCTCGCGACGCAGGGTAGCCACGTCTTCGCCTTCGGTACGCTCGTTCAGAGCGGACAGACGCGCCAGGGCAGCTTCGATGTTGGCGTCGGTAGCGTCATCGTATTCGATGCCGTCGGTCAGCGCCTTTTCCAGGTGCAGGCCGGCAGCACGGCCGAAGACCACCAGGTCGAGCAGCGAGTTGCCGCCCAGACGGTTGGCGCCGTGTACCGATACGCAAGCCACTTCGCCCACCGCGAACAGACCATGGATGATCTCGTCCACGCCGTCGGCATTCTGGGTGATTGCCTGGCCATGGATGTTGGTCGGCACGCCGCCCATCATGTAGTGGCAAGTCGGAACAACCGGAACCGGAGCAACCACCGGGTCAACGTGCGCGAAGGTCTTGGACAGTTCGCAGATACCTGGCAGGCGGCTGTGCAGCACTTCCTCGCCGAGGTGATCGAGCTTGAGCAGCACGTGGTCGCCGTTCGGGCCACAGCCGTTGCCGGCGATGATTTCCTTGACCATGGAACGGGCTACAACGTCACGACCGGCAAGGTCTTTCGCGTTCGGAGCATAACGCTCCATGAAACGCTCACCGTGCTTGTTGATCAGGTAGCCACCTTCACCACGGCAACCTTCGGTGACGAGTACACCGGCGCCGGCGATGCCGGTTGGGTGGAACTGCCACATTTCAATGTCTTGCACCGGCACGCCGGCACGCAGCGCCATGCCAACGCCGTCGCCGGTGTTGATCAGTGCGTTGGTGGTCGAGGCGTAGATACGACCTGCACCGCCAGTCGCCAGAACGGTAGCCTTGGCGCGGATGTAGGTGGTTTCACCGGTTTCGATGCAGATAGCGATCACGCCGACGAATGCGCCGTCCTGGTTTTTTACCAGGTCAACCGCGTAGTACTCGTTCAGGAACGTGGTGCCGGCTTTCAGGTTGCCCTGATACAGGGTGTGCAGCAGCGCGTGACCGGTACGGTCGGACGCGGCGCAAGTACGGGCAGCCTGGCCGCCTTTACCGTAATCCTTCGACTGACCGCCGAATGGACGCTGGTAGATACGACCTTGCTCGGTACGCGAGAACGGCAGACCCATGTGGTCCAGCTCGAACACGGCGGCCGGGCCTTCCTGACACATGTATTCGATAGCGTCCTGGTCACCGATATAGTCGGAACCCTTGACGGTATCGTACATGTGCCAGCGCCAGTCATCGTTCGGGTCGGCGGAGGCGATGGCGCAGGTGATGCCACCCTGGGCCGATACGGTGTGGGAACGCGTCGGGAACACCTTGGTGATCACGGCAGTCTTGTGACCGCCCTGAGCCAGTTGCAGCGCTGCGCGCATGCCGGCGCCGCCGCCACCAATGATGATGGCGTCGAAGGAAATAGTTGGAATGTTAGCCATGGATCAGATACCCCAAAGAATCTGCACACCCCAGACGAAGTAAGCGAACATCGCGACGCCGCATACTGCCTGGAAGAGAAACCGTACTGCTGTCGCAGACTTGCCCAGCGCCATCGGCGTCAGGTAGTCGGTCGAAATGGTCCACATGCCGACCCAGGCGTGAGCGCCCAGGGCTACAAGGGCCAGCAGACTGAAGATTCGCATCGCATTGTGGGAAAACAGGCCATGCCATTGCTCATAGCCGATGCCCGGATTGGCGACGAGGTATCCGATCAGGAAAATGAAATAAGCCGCGAGAACGACCGCAGACACACGCTGTGCCATCCAGTCATAGAGGCCCGAACGCGACAGATTCGTTACGCTGGTTACCATATCCAAACTCCTGCCAGAACGATCAGCGCCACGGAAACGGCGATGACGATTTTCGAGCCCAGGCGGCCGCCTTCCAGCGTCTCACCGATGCCCATATCCATGATCAAGTGGCGCACGCCGGCTACCAAGTGATACAGCAGAGCGGACAAGAGGCCCCATGCTACGAACTTGGCCAGCGGACTGGTCAAGCATGCCTTCACCTCGGCATAACCTTCCTCGGAACCCAGGGATTTGCTCAATGCATAAAGCATGAAGCCCAGGCCCAGGAAGAGGATGATGCCGGAAACACGGTGCAGGAACGACGTAACGCCGGTGATGGGGAGTTTGATGGTCCTTAGGTCTAGGTTTACAGGTCGTTGGCTATTCACGGCTTTTTTTCACACTGAAGAGCCCCTAACAATCAGGGCAAAGTTGTTGGGGAGCGGACTGGTCAGGTAACACCACCCAGGGAGTGCGACCCCCAATGAAAGCAAGCCCAAAAGCCCTTGGCGGTCGGTGGCCGAGTATAGACAGTTAGGTTACTAATGACAACGCGCTGACCTCACCCTAATAGCGCATTGCGTTGGCAGGATAAAAGGCGTAAATGGCGGTAAATTTCGAGGAAAAAGTCCGGTTAAAGCCTTCTGGGGCAAGACTTTAGGCAAATTGACATCTGAATTTATCTCACTATAGTGGTGCGGGCCCTGCGTGGGGGGTCTGTCTGATGATTTGAAGCATAAATAGGAGGCCACATGGCTGACAAAAAAGCGCAGTTGATCATCGAGGGCGCAGCCCCCGTCGAGCTGCCCATTTTAACCGGCACCGTTGGTCCTGATGTTATCGACGTACGGGGCCTGACGGCCACGGGCCGTTTCACTTTCGACCCAGGTTTCATGTCGACCGCCTCATGCGAGTCGAAGATTACCTATATTGATGGCGATAATGGCATTTTGCTGCATCGGGGCTACCCGATCGAGCAACTGGCTGAGAAATCGGACTACCTGGAAACCTGCTATCTGCTACTAAATGGCGAGTTGCCAACCGCCGAGCAGAAAGCCCAGTTTGTCAGTACTGTAAAGAACCACACCATGGTTCACGAGCAGTTGAAGACGTTCTTCAACGGCTTCCGTCGCGACGCCCACCCGATGGCCGTCATGTGCGGCGTGGTCGGCGCCCTGTCGGCCTTCTATCACGACTCCCTCGACATCAATAACCCGCAGCATCGCGAAATTTCCGCGATCCGCCTGGTTGCCAAGATGCCGACCCTGGCCGCAATGGTTTACAAGTACTCCATGGGGCAACCCATGATGTACCCGCGCAACGACCTGACTTACGCGGAAAACTTCCTGCACATGATGTTCAACACCCCGTGCGAGATCAAACCGATCAGCCCGGTGCTCGCCAAGGCAATGGACCGGATCTTCATCCTCCATGCCGACCACGAGCAGAACGCCTCCACCTCTACCGTGCGTCTGGCCGGCTCTTCGGGTGCCAACCCGTTCGCCTGTATCGCCGCTGGTATCGCCGCGCTGTGGGGCCCTGCCCACGGCGGTGCGAACGAAGCCGTATTGACCATGCTCGATGAAATCGGCGATGTCTCGAACATCGACAAATACATCGCCAAGGCCAAAGACAAGAACGATCCGTTCAAGTTGATGGGCTTCGGTCACCGGGTCTACAAGAACCGCGACCCGCGCGCCACCGTCATGAAGAAGACCTGCTACGAAGTGTTGAGGGAACTGGGCATCAAGAACGATCCGCAACTCGAACTGGCCATGCGCCTGGAAGAGATCGCTCTGACCGACCCGTACTTCATCGAACGCTCGCTGTACCCGAACGTCGACTTCTACTCGGGGATCATCCTCAAGGCGATCGGCATTCCAACCAGCATGTTCACCGTGATCTTCGCCCTGGCGCGGACCGTGGGCTGGATCTCCCACTGGAAAGAAATGCTCTCCAGCCCGTACAAGATTGGCCGCCCGCGCCAGCTGTACACCGGCTACGAGTCGCGTGACATTACCAAGTTGGAAGATCGCAAGTAAGCATCTGACTGACGCGCAATAAAAAAGCGGCCTCCTTCATGGAGGCCGTTTTTATTTGTGCAAGAACCAAGAAACTGTTTTGTCTGAAATTCAGCTATCGGGAGCAAGCCCCCAGCCTATCGACCGGGACACGTCCTATTAAGCCCCCAAACCTGACCAATTACCCACCTTGGAATGCAATCAACTGTGGGAGGGGGCTTGCCCCCGATAGCAATGGCCCAGCCACCACAAAACTCCAGCCAAAAAAAATGCCCCAGCCTATCGACCGGGGCATTTCCTATTAAGCCCCCCCCAAACCTGACCAACTACCCACCTTGGAATGCAACCAACTGTGGGAGGGAGCTTGCTCCCGATAGCAATGGCCCAGCCACCACAAAACTCCAGCCAAAAAAAATGCCCCAGCCTATCGACCGGGGCATTTCCTATTGAGCTACAACCTTAGTGAGAAACCGCCCCACTCGCCCCCAGGCCAGTCTGCGAACGCACAAACTGCGGGAAGTACAGCGCCCGTTCCTTGACTGCCGCCGCCGACTTGTCGGTGATGGAGAAGAACCAGATGCTGACGAACGCGATGAACATCGAGAACAGCGCAGGGTACTCATACGGGAAGATGGCTTTTTCGTGATGCAGGATCGACACCCAGATGGTCGGCCCCAGGACCATCAGGCCCACAGCACTGACCAACCCGAGCCAGCCGCCAATCATTGCGCCACGGGTGGTGAGGTTTTTCCAGTACATGGAAAGCAGCAACACCGGGAAGTTACAGCTGGCAGCGATAGAGAACGCCAGGCCGACCATGAACGCAATGTTCTGGCTTTCAAACAGGATACCCAGACCGATTGCCAGCACCGCCAAGGCGATAGTGGTGATCTTCGAGACGCGAATCTCCTCTTTGTCGTTGGCCTTGCCTTTCTTGATCACGCTGGCATACAGGTCATGGGACACCGCCGAAGCACCGGCCAGGGTCAAGCCCGCAACCACCGCGAGGATGGTGGCAAACGCCACAGCCGAGATGAAGCCCAGGAAGATACTGCCACCCACCGCGTTGGCCAGGTGAACCGCCGCCATGTTGTTACCACCGAGCAAGGCGCCTGCAGCATCCTTGAACGCCGGGTTGGTGCTGACCAGCAGGATCGCGCCGAAACCGATGATGAAGGTCAGGATGTAGAAGTAGCCGATGAAACCAGTGGCGTACAACACGCTCTTGCGCGCTTCCTTGGCGTCGCTCACGGTGAAGAAGCGCATCAGGATGTGCGGCAGGCCGGCGGTACCGAACATCAGTGCCAGGGCCAGGGAGAACGCGGAGACCGGATCTTTCACCAGACCGCCAGGGCTCATGATCGCTTCACCTTTAGGGTGAACCTTGATCGCCTCGGAAAACAGCGTGCTGAAGTCGAAGTTGACGTGCTTCATCACCATGACTGCCATGAATGTGGCGCCGGACAGCAGCAACACAGCCTTGATGATCTGCACCCAGGTGGTCGCCAGCATGCCGCCGAACAGCACGTACAGGCACATCAGGACACCCACCATGATCACCGCTACGTGGTAATCAAGGCCGAACAGCAGCTGGATCAACTTGCCCGCGCCTACCATCTGCGCGATCAGGTAGAACGCCACCACCACCAGCGAACCGCAAGCCGACAGGCTGCGGATCTGGGTTTGTCCGAGGCGGTAGGACGCCACGTCGGCAAAGGTGTATTTACCCAGGTTACGCAGGCGCTCGGCGATCAGGAACAGAATGATCGGCCAGCCCACCAGGAAGCCGATCGAGTAGATCAGGCCGTCGTAGCCGGAGGTGTATACCAGTGCGGAAATACCCAGGAAGGACGCGGCCGACATATAGTCGCCGGCAATCGCCAGGCCGTTCTGGAAACCGGTGATCTTGCCGCCGGCCGCATAATAGTCGGCCGCCGAGTTGTTGCGCTTGGACGCCCAGTAGGTAATGCACAACGTCGCGCCGACAAAGACCACGAACATCAGGATCGCTGGAATATTCAGCGGTTGTTTTTGCACTTCACCGGTCAACGCCTCCCCCGCCCATATAGCAGGCGCGAAGACCGAAGCACCCAGTACAGCCAATAGACGACGGATCATTGCGCAGCCTCCTTGAGAATCGCATTGTTCAGATCGTCGAATTCGCCGTTGGCGCGTCGCACGTAGATCGCAGTGAGGACAAAGGCCGATAGAATCAGCCCGACACCGATAGGGATTCCCCAGGTGATGGACGAAGTGGAGCTGATCTTAGCTCCCAGCAATTGTGGCCCGTAGGCAATCAACAGGATGAATCCGGAGTAAAGCCCTAGCATGATCGCCGAGAGAATCCAGGCGAACCTTTCCCTTTTTCTAACCAGCTCCTTGAAGCGCGGGCTGTTTTGAATCGAGAGGTAAATGCTGTCGTTCATTGTTTTTATCCTCGCAGCACAGCTTTGTTATTATTGAAACAATAGCCACTGTATGCGGCTACGGGGCAGGTTCCAGACGACCTTAGTATTAGAGGGAGTGTAGCGAGGGTTTGCGAGGGCGCAGAAACATTTGCGGGCGGCGAAAATAATGTGGGAGGGGGCTTGCCCCCGATTGCGGTGTGTCAGTCGCTGATGATCTGACTGATCCATCGCTATCGGGGGCAAGCCCCCTCCCACAGAGGGTTACATCAAAGGGGGGTTACTTGGCGAGCCACTCGGCAACCCGCTCAGGGTGCTTGGCAACCCAGTCCTTGGCGGCTGCATCGGGCTTGGCGCCCTCCTGGATGGCGAGCATGACTTCACCGATTTCGTCCTTGGAAGCCCATTGGAATTTCTTCAGGAACGCCACGACGTCCGGGGCTTTCTTCTCCAGGCCCTTGCTACCGATGCTGTTGACGGTTTCAGCAGCGCCATAGATCCCTTTTGGATCGTCCAGGAACCGCAGTTTCCACTTGGCGAACATCCAGTGCGGCACCCACCCGGTGACTGCAATGGATTCCTGCTTGTCTTCGGCGCGGGTCAGTTCGGCGATCATCGCGGCACCGGAGCTGGCTTGCAGCTTGTAGTCCAGGCCATAGGCCTTGATCGCTTCGTCGGTCTTGAGCATCACGCCTGAACCGGCGTCGATACCGACGATCTTGTTCTTGAAGGTGGTGTCGGTCTTGAGGTCTTCGATGGACTTGGCCTTGACGTACTCCGGCACGATCAGGCCGATCTTCGCATCCTTGAAGTTGGGGCCGTAGTCGACCACCTTGTCCTTGTTCTTGGCCCAGTATTCACCGTGGGTCACGGGTAGCCAGGCAGAGAGCATGGCGTCGAGCTTGCCGGTGGCAACACCCTGCCACATGATCCCGGTGGCGACCGCTTGCAACTTGACGTCATAACCGAGCTTTGCCTTGATCACTTCTGCCGCCACATGAGTGGTGGCAACGCTGTCGGACCAACCGTCCACGTAGCCGATGCTCAGGGTTTTGCTGTCGGCGCTGGCCAGTGTGGAGCTCATCGCAACTACCAGAGTGGCAACTGCGCCCAAGAGTCGTCGCATCTTCATCGTACTTCCCCGAAAGTGCTGCGCCCGACGGATGTCGAGCGACGTCAACCTGTTGTTATGTGGTGCGCCACGCCCCCTTCACGCGCATCGATCCGGCGGCAACGACATCAGTGGAGTGCTGATACTTCGATCATCAACCTGCCGGGGCCTTTGTCCTGCTCTGTCAGCGACCTCAGGTAAGCAAGAAACGACATCACATCGCCAGCTATCGCTGTTATGGGACGCTCACCTCATACCCCGCCCGAACTTTGCATGTCTAAATCATGCAGCCCCACTGGGACGCGACAAATCCGGGTAAGATGCGCGCCTTTGCTCCCCAGATAAGCCGACCATGCCCGCAACTGCCCGCTTCCCTGCCCTGCCCTATTTATTCGCCTTGATCCTCGGCCTGCTTGCGCTGGTCGGGTACTGGTATGGCCTCGGCCGGCCAGTGGTGCTGCCGGACGTGGCCAGCGCCAGCCACAAACTGCAATGCGCCTCCTACACACCGTTCGACAAGGACCAATCACCGTTCGACCAGCCGTTCAAGCTGCGCCCCGAGCGCATGGACGCCGACCTGGCCCTGCTGGCCACCCGCTTCGAATGCATCCGCACCTACTCCATGACCGGCCTGGAAGCCTTGCCGGACCTGGCGCGCAAGCACGGGCTGAAACTGATGATCGGCGCCTGGGTCAACGGCAACCCGGTCGACACCGAAAAAGAAGTCGACGCCTTGATCGCCTCGGCCAACGCCAACGCCGACGTGGTGACTTCGGTGATCGTCGGTAACGAAACCCTGCTGCGCAAGGAAGTCACGGCCGCACAGTTGGTGAAGCTGATCCATAAGGTCAAAAGCCAGATCAAGCAGCCGGTCACGTATGCCGACGTCTGGGAGTTCTGGCTGCAACACCCGGAAATTGCCCCGGCGGTGGATTTCCTGACCATCCACTTGCTGCCGTACTGGGAAGACGCCCCCTCGGGAATCGACCAGGCGCTCAAGCATGTCGGTGACGTGCGCCAGACCTTCGGCAATAAATTCGCGCCCAAGGACGTAATGATCGGCGAGACCGGCTGGCCCAGCGAAGGCCGCCAGCGTGAAACCGCGGTGCCGAGCCGGGTCAATGAGGCCAAGTTCATGCGCGGTTTCGTGGCCATGGCCGAAGCCAATGGCTGGCACTACAACCTGATCGAAGCCTTCGACCAGCCGTGGAAGCGTGCCAGTGAAGGCGCTGTCGGCGGCTACTGGGGCTTGTTCGATGCCGATCGCCAGGACAAAGGCATCCTCGCAGGCCCAGTGACCAACGTACCGTACTGGCCACTGTGGCTGGGAGTCGGTGGACTCATCCTGCTGGGCACCCTGGCGCTCGGCGGGCGAGTGCGCAGCGTGCGCGCCGCCTGGCTGCTGCCGCTGCTCGGGGCCGTCGCCGCCTGTTCCATCGGCACCTGGGCCGAACTGACCCGCGTAACCGCACGCTTCAATGATGAATGGGTGTGGGCGGGGCTGCTGGTCGCGTTGAACCTGCTGGTACTGGCACATGCGGCCCTGGCCTTGAGCAGCCGCGAGGGTTGGCGCGAGCGGGCGTTCAACTGGCTGGAACCGCGCGCGGGCTGGCTGGTGGCAATCGCCGGGTTCGCTGGCGCGGTGATGATGCTGGCGCTGGTGTTTGACCCGCGCTACCGCAGCTTCCCAAGTGCGGCGCTGGTGCTGCCTGCCCTGGTCTATCTGATTCGCCCGGTGACCGGGCCACGTCGGGAAATTGCCCTACTGGCCTTTATCATCGGTGCTGGCATTGCGCCGCAGCTGTTCCGCGAAGGTCTGTTGAACCAGCAGGCATGGGGTTGGGCGCTGGTCAGTGGGTTGATGGTTGTGGCTTTGTGGCGGTGCTTGCGGATGCGCAAGGCTTAAGAGTGCCATCGGGGCAAGCCCCTCCCACATTTGGAACGCGTTCCCATGTGGAAGGGGCGGTGCGACGATTCGACTTGCCCCCCGATTGGCCCTATCAGGCCGCCCGTGGCTTGCGGACCAAGCGCAACCCGGCAATCACCACCGCAAACACCGCAAATGTGGTGTTGTACAACGCCAACGCCGGCAACCCGAACACCAGCCCCAGCACCGCCAACCCCCACCCCGCACGGCCCGGCACGAAAAACGCCAGCACCGACGCGATCAGCGCAGCCCAGCCCATCACCTGGAAGTGAATCATCAAGCCCAGGTTCGAACGCACCTGGCATTCCCAACGGCTGGCTTCATCCGCGCAAATGCCGACCCACCGGCCATCCTCCATGAAGCCGTAACGCGCGGCATAACTGGCGGCCAGCCATAACGGCAAGGCAATGAGCAGTAGGGTCAGCGGCAAGCGGCGGGACATGGAACACTCCGATAGGCAAAAACGGCGCTCAGCTTAATCCCCCGGTGGCCGTTAGCAAGATGTGTACGCAGATAAGTGTCCATCAATACGCGGCAAAGTGTATCTTCTGCCTACTATTACCCCGACTCCGACGTTTTTTATCCGACTTTTCGTGCCGATGGCTGGCACTTCGGTGGCAACGCGGTGGTCATAGCCTGCGAACTTCATTCAGCACGTTTCCTCTTAGGGATTAAGTCATGCTCCGTTCCTTGCGCTGCGCTGCCTTGCTGGGCAGCCTTTTTTTGAGTGCGTCAGCACTGGCCGTCGACATCGACCAGGCCAGCTATGGCTTCCCTTTGACCAACCCGTTCGAAGCGACCATCGCCACCACGCCGCCTGACCTTCGGCCCAGCTTGCCGAGCGACGACGAAATCAACCAGTCCGACTACACCCTGAACATGCGTCCCGAGCGCGAATTCAGCCTGCCCGACAACTTCTGGGCAGTGAAGAAACTCACCTACCGCATCGCCAAGCAAGACCGCGCCGCGCCGCTGATCTTCCTGATCTCGGGCACCGGTGCGCGGTTCGACAGCAGCATCAACGAATACCTGAAAAAACTGTACTACCAGGCCGGCTACCACGTCGTGCAACTGTCATCGCCGACCAGCTTCGACTTCATGAGCGCCGCCTCGCGCTTCGCCACGCCGGGTATCACCCAGGAAGACGCCAAAGACATGTACCGCGTGATGCAAGCAGTGCGCGCGCAGAACGCCTCACTGCCGGTCACCGACTTTTACCTCAGCGGCTACAGCCTCGGTGCGCTGGATGCGGCCTTTGTCAGCAAGCTCGACGAAACCCGCCGCAGCTTCAACTTCAAGAAAGTGCTGCTGCTCAACCCGCCGGTCAACCTGTACACCTCGATCACCAACCTCGACAAGCTGGTGCAGACCGAGGTCAAGGGCATCAACAACACCACGACCTTTTATGAACTGGTGTTGAACAAGCTGACCCGCTACTTCCAGCAAAAGGGCTACATCGACCTTAACGACGCCCTGCTCTACGACTTCCAGAACTCCAAGCAGCACCTGACCAACGAACAGATGGCCATGCTGATCGGCACCACGTTCCGTTTTTCGGCGGCCGACATCGCGTTCACCTCGGATCTGATCAACCGCCGCGGCCTGATCATCCCGCCGAAGTACCCGATCACCGAAGGCACCAGCCTCACGCCGTTCCTCAAGCGCGCGCTGCAATGTGACTTCGATTGCTACCTCACCGAACAGGTCATCCCGATGTGGCGCGCCCGTTCCGATGGCGGCAGCCTGTTGCAATTGGTCGATCAGGTCAGCCTGTACGCCCTCAAGGACTACCTGCACACCAGCCCGAAAATCGCCGTCATGCATAACGCCGACGACTTGATCCTCGGCCCGGGCGACCTCGGCTTCCTGCGTCAAACCTTCGGCGATCGCTTGACTGTCTACCCGCTGGGCGGCCATTGCGGCAACCTCAATTACCGCGTCAACGCCGACGCCATGCTGGAGTTTTTCCGTGGCTAAATATCTTCTGCTGCTTGCCGCCCTGATGTGCGCAAGCGTGGCCAATGCCGACAACAGCAAGGCTCACGCGCCCACCGTCGTGGGTGCCGACGGCTTCAAGGAGCCGCTGAGCAAGCTCAAGTTCAACCCGGGCCTGGACCAGCGCGAATTCGAACGCTCGTCACTGACCGCCCTCAACGTGTACGACCCGCTGGAATCGTGGAACCGTCGCGTTTACCACTTCAACTACCGCTTCGACCAATGGGTGTTCCTGCCGGTGGTCGACGGTTACCGCTACGTCACGCCGAGCTTCCTGCGTACCGGCGTAAGCAATTTCTTCAACAACCTGGGCGATGTGCCCAATCTGTTGAACAGCCTGTTGCAACTCAAGGGTCACCGCTCCCTGGAAACCACCGGGCGCCTGCTGCTCAACACCACCATCGGCATCGCCGGGCTGTGGGACCCGGCTACCGCCATGGGCCTGCCGCGCCAGAGCGAAGACTTCGGCCAGACCCTGGGTTTCTATGGCGTGCCTGGCGGCGCCTATCTGGTGCTGCCGATCCTGGGCCCATCGAACCTGCGCGATACCAGCGGCCTGGTGGTCGACTACAGCGCCGAATCGCAGATCAACTTCCTGAACGTCTCCGAAGTCAGCTCCAACCATCCGGAGATCTGGGCCCTGCGCGTGGTCGACAAGCGTTACCAGACCAGCTTCCGCTACGGTCAGTTGAACTCGCCGTTCGAGTACGAAAAGGTGCGCTACATCTATACGGAATCGCGCAAGTTGCAGATTGCCGAATAAGCGCGGCGCGCGGTAAAAAAGCCATTCGACGCGCTCGAATGGCTTTTTTGCCTGCTCGATACCAGCCGCCTACCCCAGCACCTGCGCCAGAAACGCTTGCGCGCGAGGTGTGCGTGGCGCAGTGAAAAACGCCTCCGGCGGCTGGTCTTCGATGATCCGCCCGCCATCGAGAAACAGCACACGCCCGGCGACTTGCCGGGCAAAGCCCATTTCGTGGGTGACGCAGAGCAAGGTCATGCCACTTTCGGCGAGCATGACCATCACGTCCAGCACCTCGCCGACAGCCTCCGGGTCCAGTGCCGACGTCGGCTCATCGAACAGCATGATTTTCGGGGTCATGCACAATGCCCTGGCTATCGCGACCCGCTGCTGTTGGCCGCCCGACAATTGCGCCGGGTATTTTTTCCAGTGTTGATCGATCCCGACTTTTTTCAGCAGCGCCATCGCCTGGTCCTGCGCGCTGTCGCGGGGCATGCCGCGCACGGACATCGGCGCCAGCATGCAGTTTTGCAAGACGGTCAGGTGCGGAAACAGGTTGAAGCCCTGAAACACCATGCCGACCTCACGCAAGGCCGCGCGGTAGAGCGTCGGCGAAGCGCTCAAGTCGGCGCCCAGCACCTGGATTCGGCCCTGCTGCGCCGGTTCCAGACGATTGAGGCAACGGATCAACGTGGACTTGCCGGAGCCCGAGGTGCCGCACAGCACAATCCGCTCGCCCTGCACCACGCGCAGGTCGATACCGTGCAGCACCTGGTATGGGCCGTACCATTTACTCAGCCCTTCGACGTCGATCACCACCGGCGCAGGCGCGCAGATCGACCGCTCAAACTCCCCTGATGACCCCATGTATCCACCCTTCCTTATCATTCGTCAGTTGGCCGCATGTGGCGGGTGAGTCGACGATTGATCCGGTTCACCGCTCGCCGGACACACTCGACCACCAGCAGGTAGACCAGCGCCACCCACACATACACCTGGAAATCAAAAGTGCGTGAGAACGCCAACTTGGCCACGCCCATCAAATCCAGCAAGGTCACCAGCGACACAATCGCGCTGGCCTTGATGATCAAAATCAGTTCATTGCCCAGTGGCCCCACTGTCACGATGAGCACCTGCGGCAAGGTCACCTTGAAAAACGTGGTGGTGCGGCTCAACCCCAACACCGTCGCGGCTTCATAGTGGGCACGGGGCACGGAGAGCAACCCGCCGCGAAAGATCTCGGCCTGATAGGCCGCCGTATTCAAGGTGAACGCCAGCACAGCGCAAAACCACGGGTCGCCGAACCAGCCCCACAGGCCAAGGTCGCGCCAGAAACCGTGGAAGGAACCCAAGCCGTAATAGATCAGGAACAACTGCGCCAACAACGGAGAGCCCCTGAAAAAGTAGAGATAGGCCCTGCACCCGTACTGCAATAAACGCCAGCGTGAAGTCCTGCCCAACGCCAACAGCACGCCAAGCACCATCCCGGCGCTGCTGGATATCGCCACCAATTGCAGGGTCAGCAACAAGCCATCGAACAACTGCGCACCGTAGCGCTGAAGCAGTTCAAGCCCGAGCCACTCGACAAAACGCTCGCCCCCCATCATGAGGCACGCTCCCGACCCTGGCCGTAGTGCTTTTCAAGCTGCGCGATGCAAAACCCCGACATCGACGACAGCAGCAGGTACAGGCCACACGCCGCCAGATAAAACAGCATCGGTTCCTTGGTGGCGTTCACCGCCAGGCTGGTCTGGCGCATCAGGTCCACCAGGGAAATGGTCGACACCAACGCCGTGTCCTTGAGCAGGCTCAACCAGTTGTTCGAAAGCCCCGGCAAGGCGATCCTCATCACCTGCGGCAGCACCACCTTGAAAAACGTGTGCCTGCGGCTCAAGCCCAGTGCCTGGGCGCCTTCGTACTGGCCGCGCGCCACGGTCTTCAACGCCCCCAGCCATACCTCGCTGGAAAAGGCCGCCAGCACCAGGCTGAACGCGATCACCGCCGCCACGAACGCGTTGATGCCAAACTCGGCCGAACCGCCCCAATACGCCTGGAACTTCTGCAGCGCGATCTGGATGCCGTAATACACGATCAATAACGTCAGCAACTCCGGCAGGCCACGAAAACAGGTGGAGAACAGCGCAGCCATCGCCCTCACCGTGGTATTTGCCGATCTGCTGCACAGCGCCACCAACAACCCCAATGGCAACCCCAGCGGCACACACGCCAATGCCAGCGCCATCGTGACCCCTGCGCCCGCCAGCAGCGCGCCGCCCCAACCACCGGCGCCCAACGACAACAACCCTAATGACTCGAACATGGAAGACGCCCCCGCGCTTAATCATCCTCAAGGCCATGGGCCAACTTGAGCTGTCGATACGTGCCGTCGGCGATCACGTCCGCGATGGCCTGGTTCATCCTGGCGCGCAACGCCTCATCTGCCTTGCGCACGGCAATACCGGCGTCGCTTTGCGTACCGGGGATAGCCAGCACCCGGCAACACTGCGGGTCGGTGTTCTTCAACCACTCCTGCATTGGCGCGCTGTCGTTGACCACCGCATCCAGGCGGCCGTTGAGCAGGTCGCTGTTGGCCTCATCCTGGCCGACGTACAACTTGACCCGCGCACCATTGGCGCCATAGACATCCTGGTTGTAGATACCCTGGGTGGACGACGACTGAGCGCCGACCGTCTTGCCGGCCAACGTGGCCGGCGCGGCGTCCTGAATGTCGCTGCCCCTGGGCACTGCCAGAACCATGCGCGTGCGGTTGTAGGGCTGGGTGAAGCTGACGGTCTTCTGGCGCTCTTCGGTGATGGCCATCGAGGCGATGATCGCGTCGTACTTTTTCGCAAGCAGGCCCGGGATGATGCCTTCCCAGTCCTGGGCAACAATCGTGCATTCGACGCCGAGCCTGGCGCACAGGGCGTTCGCCATATCGACGTCAAAACCACGCAGTTGGTTATTCGAGTCCACATAGTTGAAAGGCGGATAAGCACCCTCGGTGGCGAAACGCAGCGGCTGCGCATGGGCCACCGACAACAGCCCGAGGGTGATCGTTACGGCATAGAGCGTCTGTTTGACCTGTTTCATGAAGGCACCTACCGAATTATTTTTATTCTGCGTAGTGCCTGAGGCCTGGCTAACCCGAAGGAACACGGGTGATTGACGCAGGCTCAGTCACTGACCCAGCGGACACTACGCCAACCTAAACAATTCGTCTATATTTTACAGATAGTCTATTTCCGAGTTTTTTGTAGGCCAAAACCGGGATGCACGATCGACCCCAAGAGTGTCGCGGGCACATTGTTGAGGCTCGCGGATGGCCGGTGCTACCATGCGCAACCGCCTGTCATGGCAAGGAACCCTCTGGTTTATGAGCAGCATTCGCGAGCGCAACAAAGAAAAGATCCTGCGGGCGGCGAGCGAGGAGTTTGCCGACAAGGGCTTCGCCGCGACCAAAACCAGCGACATCGCCGCCAAGGCCGGGCTGCCCAAGCCCAACGTCTACTACTACTTCAAGTCCAAGGACAACCTCTACCGCGAAGTGCTCGAGAGCATCATCGAGCCGATCCTGGCAGCCTCGACGCCGTTCAACCCGGAGGGTGAGCCTGCGGCGGTACTGAGCAACTACATCCGCTCGAAAATCCGCATCTCCCGCGACCTGCCCTTCGCCTCCAAGGTGTTCGCCAGCGAAATCATGCACGGCGCCCCGCACCTGAGCGCCGAACAGGTCGAGCAACTCAACGCCCAGGCCAAGCACAATATCCAGTGCATCCAGCATTGGGTGGACCGTGGGTTGATTGCGCCGATCGATCCCAATCACTTGATGTTCAGCATCTGGGCCGCGACCCAGACGTATGCGGATTTTGATTGGCAGATTTCGGCGGTGACGGGTAAAGACAAGCTGGATGAAGCGGATTACGAGGCGGCGGCGCAGACGATTATTCGGTTGGTGCTCAAGGGCTGTGCGCCGGACTAAAACACCGAGGCGTCTGTGGCAATCGGGAGCAAGCTCCCTCCCACATTTGACGGTATTCACAAATAGAAATGTGTGAACACAGTCAAAGGTGGGAGGGAGCTTGCTCCCGATAAGGCCCTGACAGTCATCCAAAAATCAGGCTGACACCCCCGCATCCGCCCACAAACCCAGCGCTTCAATCGCCGTGATCGCACACTGCTCATCAATATCCGATGTGTCCCCGCTGATCCCGATCGCCCCCAGCACCAGCCCTTCCTGATCCCGAATCAACACCCCGCCCGGCGCCGGCACCACGCTGCCCTGCCCCAAGCTGTTCACTGCGGCGATAAACGCCGGGCGTTGCTGCGCATCCAGCGCGAGCAAGCGTGAGCCTTTGCCCAGGGCAATCGCACCCCAGGCCTTGCCAATGGCGATCTGCGGGCGCAGCAGGCTGGCGCCGTCGTCCCGTTGCAGGGTGATCAGGTGGCCGCCGCCGTCCAGCACGGCAATGGTCAGCGGCGCCGAGGCAATGGTACGGCCTGCGGCGAGGGCCTGGCCGGCCAGGTTGACTGCGACTTTCAAGGTTAAAGCGCTCATGGGTGCCGTCCTTATCTTGTTATGGGAAAGCCGTGGGCTCTGTTGGAACAGATACCGGATGCGACAAATAGAACACAATAGAGTTATTTTTTGTATACAACATTTTCGCGAAAACCTACCGAATGTCGAAAAAATACCCTACAAAGACCTTCCGACGAACGCAAAGGCTACTGAATAAAATGCATTGACCTGTGGCGCTTGCCGTGAATACACTTCGACCAAACACCACTTGTATACAATTACAAAACGCAAGAGGCACCAAAACAATGAGCAAAATGAGAGCAATCGAAGCCGCCGTTCTGGTGATGCGTCGTGAAGGGGTAGACACCGCCTTCGGTATCCCAGGCGCCGCGATCAACCCGCTGTATTCGGCCTTGCAGAAGGTCGGTGGCATCGATCACGTCCTTGCTCGCCATGTTGAAGGCGCCTCGCACATGGCCGAGGGCTACACCCGCACCAAGGCCGGCAATATCGGCGTGTGCATCGGCACATCGGGCCCGGCGGGCACCGACATGGTCACCGGCCTGTACAGCGCCTCGGCCGACTCGATTCCGATCCTGTGCATCACCGGCCAGGCCCCCCGGGCGCGGATGCACAAGGAAGATTTCCAGGCCGTGGACATCACCAGCATCGTCAAGCCGGTGACCAAGTGGGCGACCACGGTCCTCGAACCCGGCCAGGTGCCGTATGCGTTCCAGAAGGCCTTTTATGAAATGCGCTCCGGCCGCCCTGGCCCGGTGCTGATCGACCTGCCGTTCGACGTGCAGATGGCCGAGATCGAATTCGACATCGACGCCTACCAGCCGCTACCCCTGGCCAAACCGCTGGCCACGCGCATCCAGGTGGAAAAAGCCCTGGCCCTGCTCGACCAGGCCGAACGCCCGCTGCTGGTGAGCGGTGGCGGCGTGATCAATGCCGATGCCAGCGACCTGCTGGTGGAGTTCGCCGAGTTGACCGGCATCCCGGTGATCCCGACCTTGATGGGCTGGGGCACCATCCCCGACGATCACCCGCAGATGGTAGGCATGGTCGGCCTGCAAACGTCGCACCGTTATGGCAACGCGACGCTGCTGAAAGCCGACGTGGTGCTCGGCATCGGCAACCGCTGGGCCAACCGCCACACCGGTTCAGTGGAGGTGTACACCGAGGGGCGCACGTTCATTCACGTCGACATTGAACCGACGCAAATCGGCCGCGTATTCACCCCGGACCTCGGCATCGTTTCCGACGCCGGGGCCGCACTGACGATGTTCATCGAAGTCGCCCGCGAGTGGAAAGCCGCAGGCAAACTCAAGGACCGCAGCGCCTGGCTGCATGACTGCCAGCAGCGCAAGGCCACCCTGCAGCGCAAGACCCACTTCGACAACGTGCCGGTCAAGCCGCAACGGGTGTACGAAGAGATGAACCAGGTGTTCGGCAAAGACACCTGCTACGTCAGCACCATCGGCCTGTCGCAGATTGCCGGCGCGCAATTCCTGCATGTCTACAAGCCGCGTCACTGGATCAACTGCGGCCAAGCCGGCCCGTTGGGCTGGACCATCCCGGCGGCGCTCGGCGTGGTCAAGGCCGACCCGAGCCGCAAGGTGGTGGCGCTGTCCGGCGACTATGACTTCCAGTTCATGATCGAAGAACTGGCCGTGGGCGCGCAGTTCAAGCTGCCGTATATCCACGTAGTGGTGAACAACTCCTACCTGGGGCTGATCCGCCAGGCCCAGCGCGGGTTCGAAATGGACTACTGCGTGCAGTTGTCTTTCGACAACCTCAACGCCCCGGAACTCAACGGCTATGGCGTCGACCACGTCGCCGTCGCCGAAGGCCTGGGGTGCAAGGCCCTGCGCGTGTTCGAGCCCGGCCAGATCCAGCCGGCACTGCGCCGCGCCCAGGAAATGCTCGAAGAATTCAAGGTTCCGGTGATCGTTGAGATTATTCTGGAGCGCGTGACCAATATTTCCATGGGCACCGAGATCAACGCCGTCAACGAATTCGAAGATCTGGCCCTGGTCGGCAACGATGCGCCGACTGCCATTTCCCTGCTCGATTAAGGAGAACCCTATGCCGCGCTTTGCCGCCAACCTGTCCATGCTGTTCACCGAACAGGCGTTTCTCGCTCGCTTCAAAGCGGCCGCCGATGCGGGCTTTGCAGGCGTCGAATACCTGTTCCCCTACGAATTCAGCTCTGCCGAAATCAAGGCGCAGTTGGATGCCAATGGCTTGACCCAGGTGCTGTTCAACCTGCCGGCCGGCGATTGGGCCAAGGGCGAACGGGGCCTGGCGTGCCACCCGGATCGGGTCGAGGAGTTCCGCGCCGGGGTCGACCTGGCCATCGCTTACGCCCAGGTGCTGGGCAACACCCAGGTCAACTGCCTGGCGGGCATCCGGCCGCAGGGCGTGGACGATGCCATTGTAGAAAAGACCTTTGTCGCCAACCTCAAATACGCCGCCGACACGCTGCAAGCGGCGGGTATCAAGCTGGTGATGGAAGCGATCAACACCCGCGATATCCCTGGGTTCTACCTGAACAACACCGCGCAGGCCCTGGCGATTCGCGAACAGGTGGGCAGCGCCAATCTGTTCCTGCAATACGACATCTACCACATGCAAATCATGGAAGGCGATCTGGCCCGCACCCTGGCTGCGCACCTGGGTGAGATCAACCACATCCAACTGGCGGATAACCCGGGTCGCAACGAGCCCGGGACCGGGGAGATCAACTATCGGTTCCTGTTCGAGCATTTGGACCGTATCGGTTATCAGGGTTGGGTCGGCTGTGAATACAAGCCGTTGACCACCACCGAAGCGGGTTTGGGTTGGCTCAAGACCCATAACGCCCTGTGACAGGCACAACACGAAACCAACCTGTGGGAGCAAGCCCCCTCCCACATTTGGACCCCATGTGTTTGGCAGACCGCGCTCTATCGAATAAAAAGAGGATTTCTTCATGGCTAAAATCGGATTCATCGGCACCGGCATCATGGGCCAACCCATGGCCGCCAACCTGCAAAAAGCCGGTCACCAACTGTTCCTGTCCGAGCATCACGGCAAGGCGCCAGCCGAGTTGATCGCCGCCGGCGCCATCGCGCTGGCCACCCCGCAGCACGTCGCCCAGGAAGCCGAATTCATCATCGTCATGGTGCCCGACACCCCGCAGGTCGATGACGTGCTGTTCCGCGCCGATGGCGTGGCCGCCGGTCTGTCGCCGAACAAAGTGGTGATCGACATGAGCTCGATCTCCCCCACCGCCACCAAGGCCTTTGCCGCCAGGATCAACCAGACCGGCGCGCAGTACCTCGATGCGCCGGTGTCCGGCGGTGAAGTCGGGGCCAAGGCTGGCACCTTGAGCATCATGGTCGGCGGTGAGCCGCAGACCTTCGAGCGTGCCTTGCCGCTGTTCCAGAGCATGGGCAAGAACATCACTCTGGTCGGCGGCAACGGCGACGGCCAGACAGCCAAAGTGGCGAATCAGATTATCGTCGCGCTGAACATCCAGGCGGTGGCCGAAGCGCTGCTGTTCGCCGCGAAAAACGGCGCCGACCCGGCCAAGGTGCGTGAAGCGCTGATGGGCGGCTTCGCCTCGTCGAAGATCCTTGAAGTACACGGCGAACGCATGATCAAGGGCACCTTCGATCCGGGCTTTCGCATCAACCTGCACCAGAAGGACCTCAACCTGGCGCTGGCCGGGGCCAAGGAGCTGGGGATCAACCTGCCGAACACCGCCGGCACCCAACAGGTGTTCAGCACCTGCACCGCGATCGGGGGCGGCAACTGGGACCACTCGGCGCTGATCAAGGGCTTGGAGCATATGGCGAACTTCTCGATTCGCGACAAATAACCCACACCGCTTAATGCCGATCAGTTAAGCCTTCTCGCTTGACCTTTGGCCGCAAAAAATCAAAATCCGATGCCTACACTGGCATCGGATTTTTTTATGCGTCTCGCTCGGGCACTGGAACTGACCCACAACATCGC
>NZ_VJWO01000032.1:0-76831 GCF_014889455.1 Pseudomonas sp. K8 | reverse complement strand
ATGATCGAACGCAACTTGTCCGGGCGCGGTGGGTACCGCTCAGGTATAAAAAAACCGCTTCCGGTGAGGGAAGCGGTTTGGTTTACAGCGCGACTATCAGAACAACTTCATCTTTGGCGCTTCTTCTTTCAGCGGCTGGTTACTCGCCGCCTGTTCATTCCAGCCACCGCCGAGGGCCTTGTACAGGTTGACCTCGCTGGTCAACTGCGCGAGGCGGTCGGTGATCAGCGATTGCTGGGCACTGAACAGCTGGCGCTGGGCGTCGAGGAACGTCAGGTTGCTGTCGACACCAATGCGGTAGCGACGCTCGGCCAGGCGGTAGTAATCCTGGTTGGCGGCGACGAAACCACGCTGGGCCTCCAACTGCTCCTTGTAGGTCTCACGCGCGGCGAGGCCGTCGGAAACTTCCTGGAAGCCGGTCTGGATGGCCTTCTCGTAGTTCGCCACGTTGATCTCTTTCTGGATCTTCGAGTAGTCCAGGCTGGCGCGCAGGCTGCCGGCGTTGAAGATCGGGATGTTGATCTGCGGGGCGAACGACCAGGTGCCCGAGCCGCCTTTGAACAGACCGCCCAGGTCCGGGCTCAGGGTCCCGGCGTTGGCTGTCAGGCTGATGCTCGGGAAGAACGCCGCACGGGCGGCGCCGATGTTGGCGTTGGCCGCCTTGAGGTTGTACTCGGCCTGCTGGATGTCGGGGCGACGCTGCAACAGGTCCGATGGCAACCCGGCCGGTACTTCGCTGAGCAGGTTATCCGACAGCGGCTTGCTGGCGAGATTCGCCGGCAGGCCGGTGCCGAGTAGCAGGGTCAGGCTGTTTTCGTCCTGGGCCACCTGGCGGGTATAGCGTGCCAGGGCCACCCGGGCGTTTTCCACCGAGGTGCGCGCTTGGCTCAGGTCGAGGGCCGAGGCCACGCCGACTTCGTTGCTGCGCGAGGTCAGCTTGTAGCTTTGCTCGTATGCGCCCAGGGTTTCCTGGGTCAGCTTGAGCAATTCCTTGTCGGCCTGCCAGGTCAGGTAGGCGTTGGCCACACTGGCCACCAGGCTGATCTGGGTGCTGCGCCGCGCTTCTTCGGTTGCGAAGTATTTCTGCAGCGCTTCCTCGCTCAGGCTGCGGACACGGCCGAACAGGTCCAGCTCATAGGAGCTGATGCCCAGGGTGGCCGAGTACGAACTGCTGATGCCTGCTTTACCGGTTTGCGACGAGCGTGCCGGTACGCGCTGACGGCTGCCGCTGCCAGTGGCCGATACGGCCGGGAACAGGTCGGCGCGCTGGATGTTGTACTGCGCTGCGTAGGCATCGATGTTCAAGGCCGCGACGCGCAGGTCGCGGTTGTTCACCAGTGCGGTCTGGATCAGCTGTTGCAGGGCAGGGTCATGGAAAAACTGCTTCCAGCCCTGTTCGGCGGCGGCCTGGTTCGGAGCCTGGGCCGACGAATACGCCGGGCCCTGCGGGAACTGCGCGGCCACCGGCGCCTCGGGGCGCTGATAGTCAGGTATCAGCGAGCAGCCACTGAGCACGAATGCCGTGACGGCTAAGGAAAGTAGCGACTTGCTCATTGGCCAGCCTCTTTAGGAGTTTGCTTGGGTTCAGTCTTTTTGCGTTCGCCCATGGCGGACACGGTTGCGAAGAACAGGGGCACCCAGAATATCGCCAGGACCGTGGCGGTGATCATACCGCCGATAACGCCGGTACCGATTGCATGCTGGCTGCCTGAGCCGGCGCCCGAGGAGATCGCCAGCGGCAATACGCCGAGGATGAACGCCATGGAGGTCATGATGATCGGTCGCAGACGCATGCGCGACGCTTCGATCGCCGACTCGACAATGCCTTTGCCTTGTTCGTGAAGCTCTTTGGCGAATTCCACGATCAGGATGGCGTTCTTCGCCGCCAGGCCCACCGTCACCAGCAAGCCCACCTGGAAGAACACGTCGTTGGACAAGCCACGCAGGCTGGTGGCGATCAACGCACCCACCACACCCAGCGGCACGACGAGTACCACCGCGATCGGGATCGACCAGCTTTCGTACAGCGCCGCGAGGCAGAGGAACACCACCAGCAGCGACAGGGCGTACAGCGCAGGTGCCTGGGAGCCGGACAGGCGTTCTTCATACGACAGGCCCGTCCAGGCGTAGCCGACACCCGCCGGCAGTTGCTTGGCGATGCGTTCGACTTCGGCCATGGCTTCACCGGTACTGTAGCCCGGTGCCGGGGTACCGAGGATTTCCATCGCCGCCACACCGTTGTAGCGCGAGAGTTTCGGCGAACCGAAGATCCACTTGCCCGAAGCGATGGCCGACAACGGCACCATCTTCCCGGAGCTGCTGCGCACGAACCATTTGTTCAGGTCTTCAGGGGACATCCGGCTGGCGGCCTCACCCTGCACGTACACCTTCTTCACTCGACCACGGTCGATGAAGTCGTTGACGTAGCTGCCACCCAAGGCAATCGCCAGGGTCTGGTTGATGCTCGACAGCGTAATGCCCTGGGCACTGGCCTTCTCGTCGTCGACGGTGAGCTCGTACTGCGGCTCATCGTTCACGCCGTTGGGGCGCACACCGGCGAGGATCTTGCTCTGGGCGGCCATGCCCAGGAACTGGTTGCGCGCAGCCATCAACTTGTCATGGCCGACGCCGCCCTGGTCCTGCAGGAACACGTCGAAACCGGTCGCGTTACCCAACTCCAGTACAGACGGTGGCACGATGGCAAACACCATGGCGTCCTGGAACGTCCGCATGAAGTACCCTTGGGCGCGCTTGGCGATCTCGAACACCGAGGTGGACGCGTCACGCTCATCCCACGGTTTGAGCATCACGAATGCCAGGCCCGAGCTTTGACCACGCCCCGCGAAGTTGAAGCCGTTCACGGTAAAGACCGATTTCACGCCCTTGCCTTCGCCGGGTTCGCCTTCCTTGTCGTTGAGCAGGAAGATACGCATGTCGTCGATGACTTTCTGCGTGCGCTCGGCCGTTGAGCCGACCGGCGTCTGCACCTGGGCAAAGATCACGCCCTGGTCTTCGTCGGGCAGGAACGCTGCCGGGATCCGCATGAACAACCAGATCATGCCGGCAAAGATCAGCACGTAAACGAGGAACGCCGGAATCTTGTGCCTGATCATGTTCCCCACGCCGCGCTCGTAGCTCAGTACGCTACGGTCGAAGGTGCGGTTGAACCAGCCGAAGAAACCACGCTTGGGTTGGCCGTGCGTCTCGGGGTCGATCGGCTTGAGCATGGTGGCGCACAAGGCCGGGGTGAAGATCAGCGCAACCAGTACCGACAACGCCATGGCCGAAACGATGGTGATGGAGAACTGTTTGTAGATCACACCGGTGGAGCCGCCGAAGAATGCCATCGGCAACAGTACCGCCGACAGCACCAGGGCAATACCCACCAGGGCGCCCTGGATCTGGCCCATGGACTTGACCGTCGCCTCTTTCGGCGACAGGTGCTCCTCGGCCATCACCCGCTCGACGTTTTCCACCACGACGATGGCGTCGTCCACCAGCAAGCCGATGGCCAGGATCATGCCGAACATGGTCAGGGTGTTGATGGTGAAGCCGAACGCGGCCAGGATCCCGAAGGTACCCAGCAATACCACCGGTACGGTCATGGTGGTGATGATGGTGGCGCGGAAGTTCTGCAGGAACAGGAACATCACCAGGAACACCAGCACGATCGCCTCGACCAGGGTGTGTACCACACCGGAAATCGATTCGGTCACCACTGGAGTGGTGTCATACGGCACCACCGCCTTCATGCCTGGCGGGAAGAACGGTTCCAGGGACGCGACCGTGGCACGGATGGCCTTGGCGGTGTCCAGGGCGTTGGCGCCGGAGGCCAGCTTGATCGCCATACCGGACGCCGGGTTGCCGTTGAACTGCGCGCTGATGCTGTAGGTCTGGCCGCCCAGCTCGATACGCGCGACGTCCTTCAAGCGAACCTGTGAACCGTCGGTGTTGACCTTCATCAGGATATTGCCGAACTGCTCAGTGGTCTGCAGGCGGGTCTTACCGATGATGGTCGCGTTCAATTGGGTGCCGGGCAGGGCAGGCAGGCCGCCCAATTGGCCGGTGGCCACTTGTACGTTCTGTGCCGAGATCGCGGTGCTGACGTCTACCGGGGTCAACTGATAGTTGTTCAGCTTGGCCGGATCGAGCCAGATACGCATGGCGTACTGCGAACCGAATACCTGGAAGTCACCTACACCCGCAGTACGGGAAATCGGGTCCTGGATGTTGGACACGATGTAGTTGGACAGGTCGTCCTTGGTCATGCTGCCGTCTTCCGACACCAGACCGATCACCATCAGGAAGTTCTTCACCGACTTGGTCACGCGGATACCCTGCTGCTGCACTTCTTGCGGCAGCAGCGGGGTCGCCAGGTTCAGTTTGTTCTGCACCTGGACCTGGGCGATGTCCGGGTTGGTACCCTGGTTGAACGTCACGGTGATGGTCATGCTGCCGTCGGAGTTACTGTCCGATGACACATAACGCAGGTTGTCGATACCGTTGAGCTGTTGTTCGATCACCTGCACCACGGTGTCCTGCACGGTTTGTGCGGATGCACCTGGGTAGGTCACCTGGATATCAATGGCGGTCGGCGCAATCGCCGGGTACTGGTTGATGGGCAACTTCAGGATCGACAGTGCCCCGACCAGCATGATCACCAGGGCAATCACCCAGGCGAAAATGGGACGGTCGATAAAAAATTTCGACATGGGTTACTCCCCTTTGCCAGCAGCAGCGGCAGCAGGAGCGGCGGTACCGGCAGGCTGGGCGTTGTCGGCGTCCTTGACCTTGACCTGGACGCCCGGCTTGACGTACTGCAAGCCTTCGGTGATCACACGGTCACCGGCGTTCAAGCCTTTTTCCACCAGCCAGTAAGCGCCGGCGGTGCGGTTGGCGACCAGCACGCGCTGCTCAACTTTGTTGTCCGCGTTGACCACCAACGCCGTCGGGATACCCTTGAGGTCTCGGGTCACGCCTTGCTGCGGTGCCAGGATCGCCTTGCTGTTCACACCGGCTTGTAACTGGGCGTGTACGAACATGCCGGGCAGCAGGGTGTGGTCAGGGTTGGGGAACACGGCGCGCAGAGTGACCGAACCGGTGGTCTGGTCAACCGACACTTCGGAGAACTCCAGTTTGCCGTCCAGGCCATAGCTGCTGCCGTCTTCCAGGGTCAGCTTGACCTTGGCGGCATTGGCGCCGGCTTTCTCCAGTTGGCCGCTTTCCAGGTCGCGGCGCAGCTTCAGCATTTCAGCCGAAGACTGCGTGACGTCGACGTAGATCGGGTCCAGTTGCTGGATCACCGCCATGGCATCGGTCTGGCCATTGCTGACCAGCGCGCCTTCGGTGACCGAGGAACGCCCGATACGCCCGGAGATCGGCGCGAACACCTTGGTGTAGCGCACGTTGATTTGGGCGGTTTGAACGTTTGCTTCGGAAGTCATGCGGTTGGCGACGGCGGTGTCGTATTCCTGGCGGCTGACGGCCTGCTCGTCGACCAACTGCTTGTAGCGGTCGGCGATCGACTTGGTCTGGGACAGGCTGGCCTGTGCGCTTTTCAGGGTGGCGTCATAGACCGACGGATCGATCTGATAAAGCTGCTGGCCTTCTTTCACATCCCCGCCTTCCTTGAACAGGCGCTTGAGGATGATGCCATTGACCTGCGGACGGACTTCCGCGATGCGGTAGGCGGTGGTGCGGCCTGGCAGCTCGGACGTCAGGGTAAAGGCTTGCGGTTGAAGGGTGACCACGCCGACCAGAGGAGTTTGCGCGGGCGGAGCCGCCTCTTCCTTTTTGCATCCGCTGAGCAGCGATGCCAGGGCGACGGCAGTGACCAGAGCGGTAACAGCTGGCTTAAGTTGCATGAAGATCCTCGGGTCAGGCGCGCAGACTGCGCACAAGAAGGGTGGAAGGGTAAAAAACAAGCTGTGAGTAGATAAGTAGCTTGCTACGCAATATACTTACGTTCATGGTTGTTTGTAAACTCTTGACAGGCTTCGCGCAGTGTTGACACAGCATCGCCCCGAGCCTCGATTTTAGTACGTTCGGCGCCCATGACGGTGTCGTCCCACAATTATTCAGATGCTCGTTAGCGCCTATTAAAGCAGCGTTACCGATAGTCCCACATGTTTTGATTGAGGTTTTATTGCCATGGTCCGTCGCACCAAAGAGGAAGCTCAGGAAACGCGCAGCCAGATTCTCGACGCTGCTGAGCAGGCCTTTTATGAGCGGGGTGTAGCGCGGACCACACTGGCGGACATCGCCGCGCTGGCCGGGGTAACGCGAGGCGCCATCTATTGGCACTTCAGCAATAAGTCCGACCTGTTGCAGGCATTGCTCGACACCCTGCACGAACCCCTGGACGAGCTGGCCAGGGCCAGTGAAAGCGAGGATGAAGTCGACCCGCTGGGGTGTATGCGCAAGCTGCTGATTCATCTTTTTCATCAAGTGGCCCTGGATCCGAAAACCCGGCGCATCAACGAAATCCTGTTTCATAAGTGCGAGTTCACCGATGAGATGTGCGACATGCGCCGCCAACGCCAGACCCACAGCCTGGAGTGCAACCTGCGTATCAGCCTGACCTTGCGTAACGCGGTGCATCGCGGGCAACTCCCGGAAAACCTCGACACCACGCGCGCAGCGGTATGCATTCATGCCTATATCAATGGCTTGTTGGGCCAATGGCTGCTGGTGCCGGACAGTTTTGAGCTGCACCAGGAAGCTGAGCGTTGGGCCGATGCAGGGCTGGACATGCTGCGCTTGAGCCCTAGCCTGCGCAATTAAGTCAAAATATGTAATTGCATCCAATTGTTTCAACAGTAAAGCCTAAGGGCGGGCAATCGTCCTGCTGACTTATTGGTGGGATGACTTTATATACGGGCTGGCGAGTGGTTGAAAGATAGCCGCCTAAGTATTTTGTAGCGTTTTTGTTGCAAGGCTGTGAAGGAATGTTTCTCCGGACCGCTGAGATCAAATGTGGGAGGGGGCAAGCCCTCTCCCACATTTGATCCGCGGTGTGTTCCCGATCGGCGAAAAAAAGCCCCGGTTCTTGCGAGCCGGGGCTTTTTCGTTTCAACGCATCACAGCGCCAGCGTCGGGTAGTCGATGTAACCGACCGGGCCCTTGGCATAGAAGGTTTCCGGGTGCGCCTGGTTCAGCGGCGCATCGGCTTTCAAGCGTGCCGGCAGGTCCGGGTTGGCAATGAACGGCACGCCAAAGGCCACCGCATCCGCCTTGCCCGAGGCCAGCCAGGCGTTGGCACTGTCCTTGGTAAAGCGTTCGTTGGCGATGTACACGCCGCCAAAGGCTTCTTTCAATTGCGGGCCGAGGCTGTCAGCGCCTTCTTTTTCACGCGAGCAGATAAAGGCGATGCCGCGTTTGCCCAGTTCGCGGGCGACGTAGGTGAAGGTTTCGGCCAGGTTGTCGTCACCCATGTCGTGGGAATCGGCGCGCGGTGCCAGGTGGACGCCCACGCGGCCGGCGCCCCAGACTTCGATGGCGGCGTCGGTCACTTCCAGCAGCAGGCGCGCGCGGTTTTCCAGGGAGCCGCCGTAGTTGTCGGTGCGATGGTTGGTGCTGCTTTGCAGGAACTGGTCGAGCAGGTAGCCGTTGGCGCCGTGGATTTCCACGCCGTCGAAACCGGCGGCCTTGGCGTTCTCGGCACCGGTGCGGTAGGCGTCGACGATGTCGGCGATTTCAGCGGTTTCCAGGGCGCGAGGCGTTGGGTAGTCGGCCAGCGGGCGGACCAGGCTGACGTGGCCTTTAGGCTGGATCGCACTCGGTGCCACCGGGGTTTCACCGTTCAGGTAAGAAGGGTGGGAGATCCGGCCGACGTGCCACAGTTGCAGGAAGATCTTGCCGCCCGCGGCATGTACGGCCTTGGTCACATTGGCCCAGCCACGTACCTGATCGTTGGACCAGATGCCCGGGGTGTCCGGGTAGCCCACGCCCATCGGCGTCACGGACGTGGCTTCGCTGAGGATCAGCCCGGCGGAGGCGCGTTGTACGTAGTACTCGGCCATCAGCGCATTGGGCACGCGACCGGCGTCGGCACGGCAGCGGGTCAGCGGCGCCATGATGATGCGGTTCGACAGTTCCAGGTCGCCCAGTGTGATCGGATCGAAAATAGTCGTCATGGGATAACACCCTTCTCTTTAAGTTGATCAGTTGGTCGCAGGGGCCAGGTCGGCATCGCCGCTCTGACGGAAAGTGATCAGGGTCACCAGCAGCGCGAGGATCGCCAGGGCCGCGGCGGCCAGGGGCACGCTGGTCAGGCCGAAACCGTGGGCAATCACGCTGCCGCCGACCCAGGCGCCGAGGGCATTGCCGATGTTGAAGGCGCCGATGTTCAAGGTGGACACCAGGTTCGGCGCGGCCTTGCCGAAGGTCACCACGTTGATCTGCAGCGCGGGCACGGCGGCGAACGAGGCGGTGGCCCACAGGAACAAGGTGATTTCGGTCGGGATCACCGCGATGCTGGTCCAGGTCAGCGCGGTGGAGACCACCGCCATGCTGATGAACACGCCGATCAGGGTGGCGGCCAGGCGTTTGTCCGCCAGCTTGCCGCCGATGATGTTGCCCACGGTGAGGCCCAGGCCGATCAGCAGCAGGGTCCAGGTCACGCCCTTGGGCGATACGCCGGTGACGTCGCCGAGCAGCGGCGCGACATACGTGAAGAGGGTGAACATGGACGCGGCGAACAGCGCAGTCATGGTCAGCGACAACCAGATGCCGGCGCCCTTGAGGGCGGCCAGTTCGGCGCGCATGTCGAGTTTTTCTTCATCGCGCTTGGCCGGCAGGAAGCGGATCAGGCCGATCAACGCGATCACGCCGATCACGGTCACCGCCCAGAAGGTCGAGCGCCAGCCGGCTTCCTGGCCCAGCGCCGTACCCAAGGGCACGCCCAATACGTTGGCCAGGGTCAGGCCGGTGAACATCAAGGCCACGGCGGACGCACGCTTGTTGGCCGGCACCAGGTTGGCGGCGACCACCGAACCGATCCCGAAGAACGCACCGTGGCACAGCGCAGTGACCACGCGGGCAAACATCAGCACGTTGTAGTCGCTGGCCAGGGCGCAGAGCAGGTTGCCGATAATGAAGATGCCCATCAACGCGACCAGCGCGGCCTTGCGTGGCAGCCTGGCGGTGGCCAGCGCCATGAACGGCGCGCCGATGGCCACGCCGAGGGCGTAGCCGGTCACCAGCCAGCCAGCGCCGGGAATCGACACGCCCAAGTCCGCCGCCACATCGGGCAGCAAGCCCATGATGACGAACTCGGTGGTGCCGATGGCGAAGGCGCTCAGGGCGAGGATGAGGAGCGAGAGGGGCATGTGCGTGTCCTTGTTACAGTGGTGCGCGGATTTCAGAACTGAGCTCAGTGATGAGCGCAGTGAGGAAGGCTTGGATCGTTTCCTCGTTGCGTTTGAAAAAGTGCCACTGCCCGGCCTTCTGGCTGCTGATCAATCCCGCCCGTTGCAAGGTCGCCAGGTGGGCCGACACGGTTGACTGGGACAAGCCGCAGCGCTGGTCGATCTGCCCGGCGCAGATGCCGTATTCGTGGTTGTGCAGTTGCTCGGGGAATTGCACCTTCGGGTCTTTCAGCCAAGTGAGGATGTCTCGCCGTACTGGGTGCGCCAGGGCTTTTATTATTTCGTCGAGGTCGATGGACATGGCGGTTGCTCGGTGTCGTAAAGCGTTATATCGCGATGAGGCGAACTTTAAATCGGTATATCTCGATATTCCAATATGATTTCGGTCTTAGGCCAGACTGAATCGGTATATCGGGTTATAACGATGCGTTGACGGCAGTGATAGACTGCACACCATGAATTATCTCGCACATCTGCACCTGGGCGGCCAACTTCCTGCGCAACTGCTGGGCAGCCTGTATGGCGACTTCGTCAAAGGTCGCCTGCAAGGCCAGTTCAGCCCGCCGATCGAAGCGGCCATCCAGTTGCATCGTTCCATCGACCGTTTCACCGACAGTCATCCGCAGGTCGGCGAAGCGTTGTCGCGCTTTAGCCTGACGCGCCGGCGTTATGCCGGGATCGTCCTCGATGTGTTTTTCGATCACTGCCTGGCGCGGGATTGGGCGCTGTATGCCGAGCAGCCCCTGGAACACTTCACCTCCCAGGTGTACCGCGTGCTGGCGGCCGAACCGCAGTTGCCGGGGCGGCTGGCGCAGATTGCGCCGTACATGGCGGCGGATGATTGGCTGGGCTCATACCGCGAGTTCGCGGTGATGGAGCAGGTATTGCGGGGGATCTCGCGGCGCCTGACGCAGCCTGAGGAACTGGGCCATGCGATGCAGGAATTGCGCACGTTATACGAACCGTTGAGTGAAGACTTCCGGCTGTTCTATCCAGAGCTGCAAAAATTTGCCCAAACCCAACTGACCACTGAGATCTGAATGTGGGAGGGAGCTTGCTCCCGATGGCGGTGGTTCAGTCAGCACATGCATTGACTGACACACCGCCATCGGGGGCAAGCCCCCTCCCACATTGTTGACTGTGCTCGCCTCAGGCGGCGAATGCCGGCCGAACCGCAATCTGTTCTGTTTCCGGCAGCGGCCCGAACAACGCCTTCTGCACCGCCTGCTGCGCCTGGAATGCCAGCGCCGCGCGTTCCTGCCCGGCACAGGCAATCGGCGTGAGCACATGGATTTCCACATCGCCCTGGTCGTTGGCAAACAGGCGCATCAGGTGCGAGAGCAAATCGTCATCGCCAATGAACGGCGCCAGCGGGTCCACTTGCCCATCGCGCAGATACCGGATCGCCACCGGTTGCAGCGACACATCCGCCTCGATCGCACTGGCCAGCAGGCGCCCGTGAAAGGTACGCAGGCTGCGCCCGTCGGTGGTGGTGCCTTCGGGGAACATCAGCAGCGGGTGTTGCTGCTCCAGGTGACGGGTCATCTGTTTGCGGATCAGTTGGCTGTCGCCTGAGCCGCGGCGAATAAACAGGCTGCCGGCCTTCGCCGCCAACCAGCCGGCCACCGGCCAGGTGCGGACTTCGGCCTTGGACAAGAACGACATCGGCGTGACCATGCCCAGCAGCGGGATGTCGGTCCAGGACACGTGATTGCTCACCCACAGCATCGGTGTCTGCGGCAATTCACCGTGTACTGTCACGCGAAAGGGCAGGGCGTTGGTCAGCCGCGACATAAAGAATCGCGACCAACGCTGACGGCGCACCATCGAGTTGGCCACCCCCAGGCGCTCGAACACACCGAACACACTGGCCATGCTCAAGCCCAGCGCCACCACCAACAGTACCCGGGCGATCCGCGCGTACACGCGCACGCGGCCCATCACATGGCCGCCTTGAAGTGGCGCGCATAACGCGGGCACAGCTCATCGCGCTTGAGCAGAATGAACACGTCGGCTACCTGGAAATCTTCATCCCAGCACGGCTCGCCGCAGATCTTCGCGCCCAGGCGCATATACGCCTTGAGCAGCGGCGGCATTTCCGCGATGACGTTGGACGGCAGGTCCAGCGCCGGCAGCGGTTTTTTCGGTTCGGCGCGCAGGTGTTCGTTGCACAGGTAGCGTTCGCGCAGGCGCTGCATGATCGCGTGGGCCTGGATGCCGCCATCGTGCATCGGGATGCTCGCGCAACCCATCAGGTAGCTGTAGCAGCCCTCGTTGAGCACTTCGGCCAACTCGCCCCACAGCACTGCGATGGTGCCGCCGTTGCGGTAGGCCGGGTCGACGCAGGTGCGGCCGATTTCCAGGATCGGGCCCTGCAAGTGCAGCAGGCCATGCAGGCTGAATTCTTCTTCGCTGTAGAACCGGCCCAGGGTGCTGGCGGCCTGGTGATCGAGCAAACGGGTGGTGGCCACCAGTCGACCGCTGTTCAAATCCCGCACGCCGATGTGGCTGCAGTGAACATCATAGTCATCCATGTCCAGGCCCAGCTCCGCGCCTTTCAGCTTGGCGTTGAACTCGCCGCTGAACACGTTGAACCGCAGGGCCTGTGCTTCTTGCAAAGCCTGGGCGCCGATCAGGCGTTCGGCTTGCAGACGGCGTTCATTGCCGGTGTCGCTGATGCGGGCGATCTGAGTCATGGCGAATCTCCGAGTGCCAGCCACGTTCCGGCCGGTCGACTTGTTTGTCCAAACTCAGGCTATGTAGGCTCGGTGTCATCTCCATGAAGTTACGGTGACGCTTAGATGACAGGCACTTATGTCGCCAATCTGTCATCGGCCTCGGCTAGGCTCGCGGGCTTGAATGCCCCCTTGAGTTCGTGTCCATGGTCAGAGGCTTGTTGTGCGTTGCCCTGTTGTTAGCCACCGTCACCACCCGCGCCGAAACCTGGCCTGACAAAGACTGGGCCAAGGGCACGCCGATCGAAGGTCCCGCTGTCGATGCCCTGAATACCTACGCGTTTCCCCGGCGTGACGACGCCACGCGCCAAGGCATCCGCACCGACGCGCTGCTGGTGATCCGCGATGGCGAAGTCATCTACGAGCGCTACGCCATGCCCACCACCGCGAGCACGCCGCACCTGACCTGGTCGGTCAGCAAAAGCCTGATGGCCACCGTGCTGGGCGTGGCCTACGGCGAAAGCCGCTTCAAACTGAGCGACCCCGCCGCACGTTTCTACCCGCCGATGAAACAGCATCCAAGCGTGACGATGGCCGACTTGCTGCACTGGGCCTCGGGCCTCGATTGGCAGGAAGATTACGAATATGCCCCGCTGAAATCCTCGGTCGTCGCGATGCTCTACACCCGCGGCCGCGCCGACATGGCGGAGTTCGTCGCCGGCATGCACACCGCCCGCGCGCCGGGCGAGGCCTTCCGTTATTCCAGCGGCGACAGCAACCTGCTCTCCGCCGCGCTCAAGGGCATGCTCGGCCACAAGGCCTACATGAGCTACCCGTGGGATGCGCTGTTCAAGCCGCTGGGCATTCATAACGCCACTTGGGAAACCGATGCCGATGAAACCTTCGTCGCCTCGTCCTACGCCTACCTCACCGCCCGCGACCTGGCGCGCGTCGGCCTGCTGATGGCGCGCGACGGTCGCTGGCGGGAGCAACAGTTGGTGCCGAAAGCCTGGGTCGATTTCAATCGGCAACCGTTCGATCACTACAAGGCCGGCCAGGACGAAGCCATGCCCGGCGGCCATTGGTGGCTCAACCGCGCCGTGCAGGGCGCCCCAAGACCCTGGCCCGACGCCCCCGCCGACACCTTCGCCGCCCTCGGCCACTGGGGCCAGGCGCTGTATGTCATGCCCGACGAACACCTGGTGATCGTGCGCTACGGCGATGACCGCGATGACAGCTACCGCCACAACGAACTGCTCAAACGCGTGCTGGCGGCGGTGCAGCCATGATCCGTCGTCGGCCGTTTACCAGTCTTTTCCTGCTGCTGTTGCTCGCCGTGCTGGGCTGGGGCTGGCACGAGCGCGTCAACCTGCAAGCCTTCCCCGACATCATCGCGGCGTATACGGCCAAGGAGTACTGCTCGTGCCGGTATGTGCAGAATAATCCCGCCGAGTACTGCCGGGGGTATGTGAAGCAGTACGTGCCGATCAGTGCGTTCACCGATGACCCGGAGCGCAGTGAAGTCAGCGCCAGTGGATTGGGGCGTACCCATACGGCCAGATGGTTGGGCGAACATCAGGGCTGCCGCCTCAACCCCTGACACGTCATCTCCGCGGTGGGGGCGGCTTTGTCAGCTACATTGCGCCCGGCAGGCGGCACAGTTAAGGTTCGTTCAGGTTTTCCGCCCCACGAGTCTTTAATGTTCAACGCGTCTGTCATCAAACCCCTGGCCTTCGCCCTGCTGGCCGCCGCCGCCGTGCCTGCCCACGCGGACTGGTACCTGGACAACGAGTCCTCGCGGCTGTCGTTCGTCACCACCAAAAACACCGAGATTGCCGAGGTGCAGCGCTTCCTGGTGCTGCACGGCAAGGTCGACCGCAACGGTGCGGCGCAGGTGGAAGTGGAGTTGGAGTCGGTCAACAGCGGCATCCCGCTGCGCGATGAGCGCATGCGCAATCAACTGTTCGAGATCAAGACCTTCCCCGAAGCGCTAATCAGCACGCAGATCAACCTGCAACCGATCAACGACCTGGCCCCCGGCGCGCAGTTGGAGTTGCGCCTGCCATTAAGCGTCACGCTGCATGGCAAGACCCACACCTACAACGCCGAGCTGTTGGCCACGCGCCTGGATGATCGGCGTTTCCAGGTGGTGACCCTGGAACCGCTGGTGTTGCGCGCCGAGGATTTTGAGCTGGTGCCGGGTGTGACGGCGTTGCGCAACGCGGCTGGGCTGGCGTCGATCAGTTTGGCGGTGCCGGTGGGTGCGGTACTGATCTTTACGGCGCGCTGACATGAGCGGCGCAGTGTTCCCGTGGCGCAGCGCCAACCGTTTCGAGTTGTTGATCGACGGGCCGAGTTTTTTCCCGCAAATGCTGGTGGACATTGCCCGGGCAGAGCGTCAGGTGGATCTGGAGTTATACCTGGTGGAAGCCGGCGCCTGCGCCGAAGTCTTGGTGCAGGCGCTGGCGCAGGCGGCTGAGCGGGGCGTGCGGGTGCGCTGCCTGTTCGATGATTACGGCAGCCTGGCGTTCGCCCTCAGGTTGCGTAAGCGCCTGACCGACGCCGGTGTGGAACTGCGCTTTTACAATCGCCTGGAATGGCGGCGCTGGATGGGCAACCTGTACCGCGACCACCGCAAATTATTGCTGGTCGATCAAGGCATCGCCGTGGTCGGCGGTACCGGCGTCACCGATGAGTTCTGGACACCGGGGCAGGACAGCGCCGACTGGCATGAAGTGATGGTGCAGATCGACGGCCCGCTGGTGCTCGACTGGCAAGCGCTGTTCGACCGGCAATGGTTGGCCAACGACGACCGCCGCGCCTGGAAACCGGCCACCCATTTCGGCTTGCCGCACTTGCCCAAAGTACCGCCGACCGGGTCTGGTCTCGGCCGTGTTGCCTATGCCGACGCGCGCCAACACCGCGATATTCTGCACTCGCTGATCCGCGCGCTGAGCAGCGGCCACCGGCGCATCTGGTTGGCGACCCCGTATTTCCTGCCCACCTGGGGCGTGCGTCGGGCCTTGCGCCGGGCGGCGGGGCGCGGCGTGGACGTGCGTTTGCTGCTGACCGGCCCGCGTACCGATCACCCGTCCGTGCGCTACGCCGGGCACCGTTATTACCCGCGTTTACTGCGCTCGGGCGTGCAGATCTTTGAATACCAGCCGTGCTTCCTGCACCTGAAGATGGTCTTGGTGGACGATTGGGTCAGCATCGGCTCGTGCAACTTCGACCACTGGAATTTGCGCTTCAACCTGGAAGCCAACCTCGAAGCGTTGGACCCTGCGCTGACGCTGGCCGTGGCCGGCAGTTTCGAACGGGATTTTGCCCAGAGCCAGGCGGTGAGCCTGGAGGCGTGGAAGTCGCGGCCGTTGTGGCGGCGGGTGAAGCAGCGGGTGTGGGGGTGGATTGATCGGTTGGTGGTGAACCTGCTCAATCGACGCGGCTGACGCGCCCAACTCACCCAACTCGCTTAATTCGCTTAATTCACTTAACTGTAGGAGCGAGCTTGCTCGCGAAAAACCTGAGAACAACGCGTTCATTCAGCATGCGCGTCATCGTTAACGGTCTTCGCGAGCAAGCTCGCTCCTACAGAGGGCGGGGGCGGGCGTTAGAGCAGTTCGAAGGTCTGCTGCTGCACATCCTGGGAGTCCAAGCCGATCTGCACATTGAACTCACCCGGTTCCGCTGCGAACTTGAGCTGGGTGTTGTAGAACTTCAAGTCTTCTTCGGTAATGGTGAAGTGCAACGTGCGCTCTTCGCCAGCCTTGAGCATGACTTTCTGGAAGTTCTTCAGCTCCTTGATCGGGCGGATCATCGAGCCGGCCACGTCCTGGATATACAGCTGCACCACGGTTTCGCCGTCGACCTTGCCGGTGTTTTTCACGGTGACGCTGGCGTCGAGCTTACCGCTCTTGTTCAGGGTGGTGGACGACAGCGCCATGTCCGACAGGCTGAACGTGGTGTAGCTCAGGCCATAGCCGAACGGGAACAGTGGCCCGGTGGTGTCATCGAAGTACTGTGAGGTGTAGTTACCCGGCTTGCCTGGGGTAAACGGCCGGCCGATGGTCAGGTGGTTGTAGTAGGTCGGAATCTGCCCCACCGAGCGTGGGAACGTGATCGGCAGCTTGCCCGATGGGTTGTAGTCACCGAACAGCACGTCGGCGATGGCGTTGCCGCCCTCGGTGCCGGCGAACCAGGTTTCCAGGATCGCGTCGGCTTGCTGGTTTTCTTCGAGAATCGACAGCGGACGGCCGTTCATCAGCACCAGCACCAGTGGCTTGCCGGTGGCTTTGAGGGCCTTGATCAGGTCGCGCTGGCTTTGCGGGATGTTCAGGTCGGTGCGGCTGGAGGATTCGTGGGACATGCCACGGGACTCGCCCACGGCAGCGACCACCACATCGGCATCCTTGGCGGCCTTGACCGCTTCGTCGATCATCACCTGGGCCGGGCGGGTGTCATCCACCACTTCCGGGGCATCGAAGTTGAGGAAGTTGAGGTAGTCGACCACGGCCTTGTCGTTGGTGATGTTGGCGCCACGGGCATAGATGATCTTGCCCTTTTCGCCGATCACCGCGTTGAGGCCGTCGAGCAGGGTCACCGATTGTGCCGGCTTACCGGCGGCGGCCCAGCTGCCCATCATGTCGATGGGAGCCTTGGCCAATGGGCCGACCAGGGCGATGGTCGCGGATTTTTTCAGCGGCAGGGTGTCGTTCTGGTTCTTCAGCAGGACCATGCTGCGGCGTGCTATGTCACGTGCATCGGCGCGGTGCAGACGGCTTTCGGCGTTGGTGTCGGCCGGGTCGTCCTCGGCCTTGCCGATGCGCAGGTACGGGTCTTTGAACAGGCCCATGTCGTACTTGGCGCCGAGCACTTCACGCACGGCGTTGTCGATGTCGCTCTGCTCGATCTCGCCGGACTTGAGCAGCCCCGGCAATTCCTTGCCATACAGCGAGTCGTTCATGCTCATGTCGATGCCGGCCTTGATCGCCAGCTTGGCGGCTTCACGCCCGTCCTTGGCCACGCCGTGCTTGATCAGCTCGAAGATCGCGCCGTGGTCGCTGACGGCCAGGCCCTTGAAGCCCCAGTCCTTGCGCAGCAGGTCGTTCATCAACCAGGTGTTGGCGGTGGCGGGCACGCCGTTGATCGAGTTGAGCGCGACCATCACACCGCCGGCACCGGCCTTGATCGCCGCGTGGTAGGGCGGCAGGTAGTCCTGGTACATCTTGACCGGGCTCATGTCGACCACGTTGTAGTCGCGACCGCCTTCCACCGCACCGTACAGGGCGAAGTGCTTGACGCTGGCCATGATGCTGTCGGCATTCGCCGCGCTGCTGCCCTGGAAGGCCTTGACCATCACTTCGGCGATGCGCGACACCAGGTAGGTGTCTTCACCGAAGCCTTCGGAGGTGCGGCCCCAGCGCGGGTCGCGGGAGATGTCGACCATCGGCGCAAAGGTGATGTCGAGGCTGTCGGCTGCAGCTTCCTGGGCAGCAATGCGCCCGGAGCGCCCGATGGCGTTCATGTCCCAGCTGGACGCCAGGGCCAGGCTGATCGGGAAAATCGTGCGGTGGCCGTGGATCACGTCGTAGGCGAAGAACATCGGGATCTTCAACCGGCTGCGCATGGCCGCGTCCTGCATCGGACGGTTTTCCGGGCGGGTGATAGAGTTGAAGGTGCCACCGATGCGGCCGGCGGCGATTTCCTTGCGGATCAGCTCGCGGGGCATTTCCGGGCCGATGCTGATCAGGCGCAATTGGCCGATTTTTTCATCGAGGGTCATCTGCTTGAGCAGGTCGCTGACGAAGGCGTCCTTGTCTTTAAGCGCAGCAGGCTTTGTTTCTGCCCAGACGGGGTGGGTGGCCAGAGTGGCAACAAGGCCGAGCAAACACAGCTTCTTCATGAATATCCTTTTTCGGCGCACTGCACAGCGGTTAGGCTGATCGGCCAAAATGTGGGGAGCGTCTATTGTTGTTCGGGTGTCGTTCAGAAAAATGCAGCACACTCTGAACTCTTTATCGCGCTGGGCATCTTTTTAGCTGATTGGCTCGATGCATTCCAGTAGTGGGGGCGGATTATGCCCCATGTGCGCGGTTTATAGGGCGAGTCGTCAAATTCCATCAAGGTTGGGCAGGAGAAACACCATGCAAGCAGCACAAGGTTACCGCTGGGGCTTGAAGGCCGCGGCTTTGCTATTGATCAGCACAGTGCTGAGCGGTTGTGGCATCAACACCATTCCGACCCTGGATGAACAGGCCAAGGCGGCCTGGGGCCAGGTGCAGAACCAGTATCAACGGCGTGCCGACCTGATCCCCAACCTGGTGGAAGTGGTCAAGGGTTACGCAACCCATGAACAAGACACCCTCACCGCGGTGATTGAAGCGCGGGCCAAGGCCACGTCGATCCAGGTCGACGCCAGCACCCTCGACAACCCGGAAAAACTCAAGCAGTTCCAGCAAGCCCAGGACGGGTTGAGCAGTGCGCTCAGCCGCTTGATGGTGGTGTCCGAGCGCTACCCGGACCTGAAGGCCAACCAGAACTTCCTGGCCCTGCAGTCGCAACTGGAAGGCACGGAAAACCGTATCGCTGTGGCGCGTCGCGACTTTATCCAGGCGGTGCAGGCGTACAACACCGAGATCCGCACGTTCCCGGGGCGCCTGTGGCACAGCGTGATGTACAGCGATCTGCCGATCCGCGCCACGTTTGAAGCCACCACTGCCGATGCCGATAAAGCGCCGCAAGTGAAGTTCAAATAAAGCTGCATTGAGGTGTCGATGCGTTTATTACGGATAGGCCTGGCGCTGTGGCTGTTGGCCTGCGCGGGCGTGGCCCAGGCGGCGTTGACCTTCCCGGCATTGACCGGGCGGGTGGTGGACACCGCGCAGATGATCGACCCGGCGGTGCGCGAGCAGTTGACCCAGCAATTGCAGGCGCTGGAGCAAAGCCGTGGCGACCAGATTGTGGTGGTCACCGTGCCTGACCTGCAGGGCGTGCCGATTGAAGACTACGGTTATCAGTTGGGGCGCCAGTGGGGCATCGGCCAGAAGGGCAAGGACAACGGTGCGCTGTTGATCGTCGCCCGCGATGAGCGAAAATTGCGCATCGAAGTCGGTTATGGCCTGGAAGGCACGCTGACCGATGCGCAGTCGTGGGTGATCATCAATCAGGTGATTGCGCCCAAGTTCAAGGCCGGCAAGTTCAGCCAGGGCATCAGCGACGGCGTCGCCGCGATGATCCAGGTGGTGGGCGGCGAGCCGCTGGCGGTGCCGGCCCATGTGGCGGATGCCAACTTCGCCAAGGATAATCCGGGGTTTTCCATCGGTTTGTTTATCCTGCTGATCGGCGTGTTGTGGCTGTGCAATCGCCTGGGCCTGCCGGTGTGGGCGATTCTGTTGGCGATTCTCAGCAGCAGCGGCCGAGGCGGCCGGGACGGTGGCGGTGGCGGCGGTTTTCGCGGCGGCGGTGGCGGTTTCGGCGGTGGCGGGGCTTCGGGCGGCTGGTGATGACAATAACTAAAAACGAGCGTTTACAACCATGGCACTACTGACTGAACACGAACAACGCCAGGTCGCCGAAGCGATCGCCCGGGTCGAGCGACAGACCGACGCCGAGCTGGTGACCGTGCTGGCCGCGCGTGCCGACGATTACGCCTACATCCCGTTGCTGTGGGCCAGCCTGATCGCGTTGGTGGTGCCGGGGGTGGTGCATTATTTCTCGGGCTACCTGAGCATGTACACCTTGTTGTTGGCGCAGTGGGCGACATTCATCGTGCTGTGCCTGGTGTTTCGCCTGCCTAAAGTCACTACCCGCTTGATCCCCCGCTCGGTACGCCACTGGCGCGCGTCGAACCTGGCGCGGCGTCAGTTCCTCGAGCAAAACCTGCACCACACGCTGGGCGGCACCGGGGTGTTGATTTTTGTCAGCGAGGCCGAGCGCTATGTGGAGATCCTGGTGGATGACGGGATTTCCAAACGCCTGGATGACAGCAGTTGGGATGGTATCGTCAAGGCGTTTACCCAGCAGGTGAAACAGGGCCAGACATTGGCCGGGTTCATTGCCTGCATCGAAGCCTGCGGTGAGTTGCTCAAGGTGCATGTGCCGCTGACGCACGCGCGCAATGAGTTGCCCAATCGCCTGATCGTGCTCGAATAACCCAAGCAGTGCCGAACCCAATGTGGGAGGGGGCTTGCCCCCGATAGCGGTGCATCAGTTGCAGATGAGCTGACTGACACACTGCCATCGGGGGCAAGCCCCCTCCCACATTTGGATCTGCGGTGGGGCCCCCAATCTTACCGTTGATCAAATAACCCCGTGCCCTCAGCCCCCATCCCCCCTAAAATGCCCGGCATTCCCAGCCCGAGGCGTTTTTGTTCATGTCCGTCACCGCTCAACCTGCCCGCCCTGCGCCGGATCATCACGCCCAGTTCATCGAACTGCTCAGCGCAAGCCTTGCGCATAACGCCTTTATCAAGCTGGTGCTGGCCAAGTACGTCGGTGAGGAAGCCGAGCTGCAACGGCTGATCATCAAGGCGGTGACGGTCAAGGAGCAGCCCTGCCTGTCCTTCGTCTACCGCTACAAAACCCGCGACATCACCAAAAACCTCCCGGTGGCCGACGGTGTGGCGGCGATTGCCGAGTTGTTGCCGACCTCGTTCAAGAACGCACACTTGCTGGCGCTGACCGACGAAGCCCAGCTGGAATACAGCAAGAAGAACAAAAGCTCGCTGTTCAAAAGCAAGCCGCAGCAATTGCGTGAGGCGCCGTCGGCCGAGCACAACCGGGAGAAGAACCGCTTCCTCGACCTGAGCCGGCCGTTCCTCGCCGACCTGGGCGTGACCGACGCCAAGCACGCGCTGATCCCGTCGATGTCGCGCAAGTGGAAGCAGATCAACAAGTTCATCGAAGTGTTCAGCCATGCGCTGATCGCATCCCCGCTGAGGCTGGACCAACCGGTGCGCGTCGCTGATTTCGGCTCGGGCAAGGGCTACCTGACTTTCGCCATCCACGACTACCTGCGCAACACCCTCAATGTCGAGGCCGAGGTCACCGGTGTTGAACTGCGCGAAGACATGGTCAGCTTGTGCAACGCCGCCGCCGCCCGCCTCGAACACCCGGGGCTGGTGTTCACCTGCGGCGACGTGCGCAGCGTCGCGCCCAGCGAGCTGGACGTGATGATCGCCCTGCATGCCTGCGACATCGCCACCGATTATGCGATCCACACCGGCATCCGTTCCGGTGCGTCGATCATCATGTGCTCGCCGTGCTGCCACAAACAGATCCGCCTGCAGATCCAGAGCCCTGTGCTGTTGAAGCCGATGCTGCAATACGGTTTGCACCTGGGCCAGCAGGCGGAAATGGTCACCGACAGCCTGCGCGCCTTGTTCCTGGAGGCTTGCGGTTATGAGACCAAGGTGTTCGAGTTCATCTCTCTGGAACACACCAACAAGAACAAGATGATCCTTGCGGTGAAACGCGCCGAACCGGTGGACAACGCGCAGCTACTGGACAAGATTCAGGCACTCAAGGACTTCTATCACATCACCGAGCACTGCCTGGAAACCCTGTTGCGCACCGACGGTTACCTCGGCTGAACACGAAGCCAATGTGGGAGGGGGCTTGCTCCCGATAGCAGAGGGTCAGTCAGCACATTTGTTGCTGATAGACCCCTATCGGGAGCAAGCCCCCTCCCACCGTTAAATCGCATTGGCCTTCGAGATTGGCGCCGGCTGCACCGCGGTCTTGCGCCCCAGCATCACCGTCACGATCACCCCGCAAGCGAACAGCCAGGTGATCGGCTCGATGTGTTCACCAAAGAACAACGCCGAAAACGCGATGGTGAAGAATATCTGCAACAGCTGAATCTGGCTGACCCGCGCAATGCCGCCCATGGCCAACCCGGCGTACCACGCAAAGAATCCCAGGAACTGCGAGAACAGCGACACATAACCGAACGCCCACCAGGTGCCCATGGAAATCGCGCCTTGATGCTGCACCGCCAGGTAAGCCACCGGGCCGATCAACAGCGGCGTCGACAGCACCAGCGCCCAGCAGATCACCTGCCAGCCGCCCATCTCCTTGGCCAAGCGCCCACCTTCGGCATAACCCAGGCCGCCCACGGCAATCGCGCCGAGCATCAACAGATCCCCCGCTTGAATACTGCCGGCACCGCTGATCAACGCATAACTCAGCACCAGCGCGCTGCCCAAGGCGGCGCAGGCCCAGAAGGCTTTCGACGGCCGTTCATGGGACAGCCACGCGGCGTACAGCGCCACGCACAGCGGTTGCAGGCCATTGACCAGCGCGCCGTGGGACGCCGGCAGCGTCTGCATGGCCCACGCCGACAACACCGGAAAGCCGAGGATCACCCCGGCAATCACCAGGCACAGGCCGCGCACTTGGCGCCAGCTCGGCCAGCGCTCGCGGCGCCACAGCAACAGCGCCGCCGCCGGGATCGCGGCGAACAACGCACGGCCCAGACCGTTGAGCAGCGGGTGAATTTCCTGCACCACGATACGCGTGAAGGGCAGGGTCAGGCTGAAGATGATGACGCCCAGCAGGCCGAGGGCCATGCCGGTGTTTTCGCGCGAGCTCATGGCGGGAACCGGAATCGAGTGGTCGGAAGTGGACGATCATCTAGCCACAACCTCCGCGAATCGGGGGTCTACAGCTGGGCGCGGATTGATCCGTACAGTTGTAGTAGCGGGGGATTACCCGGCCCGTCGGCACGCGTCTATCTTGACTACTCTTGTCTGCCCAACCATTGAACTGGAGGAATGCCCCATGGCTGCGAAAAAGATCCTGATGCTGGTCGGCGATTATGTCGAAGACTATGAAGTGATGGTGCCCTTCCAGGCGCTGCTGATGGTCGGTCATATCGTCCACGCGGTGTGCCCCGACAAGTCGGCCGGCGAGACCGTGCGAACCGCGATCCATGACTTTGAAGGCGATCAGACCTACAGCGAAAAGCCCGGTCACCTGTTCGCCCTGAATGCGGATTTCGCCCAGGTCGAAGCCGCCGACTACGATGCGCTGCTGGTGCCCGGTGGTCGTGCGCCGGAATACCTGCGCCTGAATGAAAAAGTCCTGCGACTGGTGCGCGCCTTCGATCAAGCCGGCAAGCCGATTGCTGCGGTGTGCCATGGCGCGCAACTGCTGGCGGCGGCCGGTATCCTCGCCGGTCGCGAGTGCAGTGCCTACCCGGCCTGTGCCCCGGAAGTGCGCCTGGCGGGCGGTTCGTTCATCGATATTCCAGTGACCCACAGCCACGTTCAAGGCAATCTGGCCACGGCGCCGGCCTGGCCGGCGCACCCAAGCTGGCTGGCCGGGTTCCTCGGCCTGCTGGGCACGACAATCACCTTGTAAGCAACGGAGGTCATCGCCATGTGCGAGCTGTACGTCAAGGCCGACCCGATTCTCTATGAGTCTCGCTCGCGCTCCCTGCGCATCTGCGGCGTCGTCACCACCGTGCGCCTGGAGAACCAGTTCTGGGACATCCTCAGCGAAATCGCCAGCGTGGATGGCATGACCACCAATCAACTGATCACCAAGCTGTACGAGGAAGTCATGGACTACCGCGGCGAGGTGGTCAATTTTGCTTCGTTTCTGCGCGTCAGCTGTACCCGCTACTTGAGCAAGCAGCGCACACCGACGGCCGAGTTGAGCCTGGTGCGCAACCGCTAGGCCGCTGTCAGAAGAACCGTGTCACGCTGATCTTCGCGTCGCGCCCCTTGGTGTAGGCACGGTCGCCGCTCAGCGCCGGACGGAAGTTGTTGTTGAACAGGTTGTCCACGGTGAAGTTCACCACGGTGCCTTTCAGGTAAGCCTGTTGCGGCGCCCATTTGGCGAACAGGCCCTGGGTGTTGTAGCGCTTGTTGCCGTACTGGTCGTAGAACAAGTCGCCGACGCCGGAGCCGGGGCCGCCGGAGTATTTATCGCTGGGCAGGCGATCGGTCGCGCCGATGAATTGCCCCATCCATCCCACCTGGGCATCCCAGGCCGGGATGTGGGTGCCCATGACCAGCACCCATTTGGTCGGCGGAATGTCGCGGGCCGACACATCCGGGCCCCATGGGTTGGTGTAGGCGCCTTCGTGCTTGCCGGTGGCGTAGGCGAACGATACCGAGCCGAACAGGTAGGTGGAGTTATAGAACGATTCCAGCTCGAAACCCTTGATGGTCAGGCCGCCGATGTTGCGGTAATTGGACCTCGGCCCCGGCGGGCACGCGGTGGCGATGGTGCCGCCGTTGATAGCCTGGTTCTGGCAGCCCACGCCCGTGGCCTTGAAGATTTCGTCTTCGACTTTGTTGTGGAACAGGGTGGTGCGCAGTTGCAGGTTATCGTCCTGGGCGATCAGGTTGTCGAAGCGGGTGATGTTGCCCACGGTGATCGAGGTGATGCGCTCGGGGTCGAGGTCGACGCTGGTGGCGGTGCGGCTGCCCAGGCCCTGCACTTCGTACTGTTCGTCGATCACCGGGGCGCGCCAGGTCTGACTCCAGTTGGCGAACAGGGCGACGTTCGGGGTGACGGTCCAGAACAGCGCCAGGCGCGGCGACCAGCCGGTATAGGTGCGATCGCTGTAGTCGTGGCCGATGGCCGGGTCGGGGTTGCTGTAGTACGGCGCATCGTTGGCCTCGCCGCGGTTGCGCACATGGTCGTAGCGCAGCGATGGCGTGACGGTCACGTCGCCCAGGGTCAGCGCATCCTGGATGAAGAAGCTGTTGGTATCCACCTTGCCATGGGGCATGAAGCTCGGCTGGAAATGCCCATAGTTGTAGCGCGGCGTGTTGTAGGTGGCGCCGGGCATCCACATCTCGGTTTCGCGGGTGTGCTTGCGGATTTGCCCGCCGACTGTCAGTGCGTGTTGCAACGGCCCGGTGTCGAACAGGCTGACGTTGCGGATGTCGAGATGCTTGTCGGTGTAGGCCGTGTCCATCTTGCGCCCGCCGGTGGCCAGCTGGAAAAACGCGGTGGCGTCGCGCTCGTCGGTCTGCTGGGTGTCGGACTGTGAATATTTGACGGTCAGGTCCACCAGCGGGTTGTCCAGGGGCTGGTATTCATACTTGCCCGACCAAGTGGTGTCGAGCGTGTCGCGGTTGGCCAGGAAACGTTTCAACGCGCCTTCGTAGCCGTAGCGGTCGATGTTGGCCTGGGTCGGTGGCGTCGGGTAGCTCGCGGCGGAAAACGGCGTCCACCGGTTGCTGCGGGCGCTCGAGTAAGACAGGCCGACACTGTGCTCATCGGTGAAGTGCGCGTTGACCTTGAACAGCTTGCCGTCCACATCCTGGGCGGTGTTGGGCAGGCGCTGGGGGTTGATCGGGTACTGGTTGTTCTCGTTGGGCAACTTGGCGGCCACCTTCATGTCGCCGCCGTCGCGCTGGGTCAGGTAGGCCAGGGCGTCGAACCGGCCATCGTCGGTGCGGCCATACACGGCGCTGCTGTAGACCTGTTCGTGGTCGTTGCTGGAATAACCGTACTTGAGCATCGCGCCGCTGTTGCGGCCGTCCTTGAGCAGGTCCGGGGCATCCTTGGTGGTCATGTTCACCGTGCCGCCAAAGCCGCCGTTGCCGCTGAACGGTGAGTTGGGGCCTTTCTCCACTTCGATGCTCTTGATCAGCTCGGGCTCGATGAACACCGTGCCTTGCTGGTAGCGCTCGAAGCCGCTCTTGGTGGCGCCGTCGACGGTCAGCGGGACGTCTTCGGCGTCACCGAAACCACGGATGTTGATGGTCTGGCCGCCGGGTTTGAGCGAACCGCCCTGGCTGATCCCAGGCAACGTCTGCAGCAGGCTGGGGATGTTGTTGGCCTGGTAGCGGTCGATGTCCGCCTGGCTCAGGGTCGAACGGCCAACGGTGCTGGAGTCGACTTGATTGCCGGTGCCGATCACGCTCAAGGCGTCCAGCTGGATCGCGCCGCTGCTGGTGGTCTTGCCCTCATCGGGGCGCACGACGTAGGTGCTGCCGACCTTGATCAGGGTGAACGCGCCATTGTTCAGCAGGGTACGAATCGCTACTTCCGCGGTGAAGTCGCCGTTGAGCGCCGGCGCCTGGACGTTCTTGAGCTGCTTTTCATCGAACAGCAGCTGGATTTTCGCCTGTTGCGCGACCTGGCTCAGGGACGTGGCCAACGCCTGGGCGGGCAGTTGCAGCGTGAACGACTGCGCATGGGCGCTGAGGCTGAAGGCCAGGCATGTCGCCATTAGGCTCGGTCGAAAAAGCAGGTGCGAAGCGTGGCAAGGCGCGCGAAACATGAAATCCCCCGGGGTGGCCAAACAGCCAAAAAGGTGTGCGGATCGAACACAATCAGGAGGAAGACGGGGCTGGGGAAAAAAACCACACATGCGAATGAAAAATATTCTCATGTGTTTGCTGCAGGGTTATTTTCGGGGTTCGATCCGGACAATGCCATCGGCCGAGGTCACGGTTTTCACCGGCAACAAGGCGGGCAGGGCGTTGAGCAAGGCATCCGGGTCATGCACATCCAGGTTGCCTGACACCTTCAGGTGCGCCACGGCGTGACTCACCTGCAGCGGGGGTTGGGGACGGTACAAACTCAACTCATCGATCAGGCTGGCCAGCTCGCGATTGCGGAACGACAAATGCCCGCTGCGCCAGTCGGCAACCTCCTCGGCGGTGAGGGTTTGTTGTTGCACGGTGCCCTTGGCGTAGTCGAAGGTGGCGCGTTGCTGGGCGCCGAGCAACGCGACCGGTTTGGTCGCATCCGGCGCGAACGCCACCTGGCCGTGGGCAACACTCACCACCAGTTGCTGCTGGCCGCGTCGCACATCGAAAGCGGTGCCCACCACGCGCACCGTCGCTTCGCCGGCTTGCACGTACAGCGGCCGTTCCTTGTCGGCCGCCACTTCGATATACAGTTGGCCTTTGTCCAGGTGAACGATGCGTTGGTGGGCGCTGAAATCTACGCGCAGGCGGGTGTTGGCATTCACGTAGAGGCGGCTGCCATCGGGCAGGTTCAGGGTACGCATGCCCTTGGCGTGGGCTGCGACCTGGGTGTGGTACAACTCGCGCGGCGCGCCGAGGGGCGTGGTCAGCACCGCGCAGAGCAGGGCGGCCGCCACGGCCAGGGCCGGGCGCCAGATCACGGCGGTGCGCTTGGGCAGCGCCACGGGCGTGTTCAGTTGCTGCAACTGGGCGAGGTCGGCCCACAGTTGTTCGAATTCGGCATAGGCTTGGGCATGGGCCGGCACCGCCTGCCAGGCGGCGAAGGCCTTGCGGTCGGCACGTGCGGTGGCGTTGCGGTTGCGTGCAAACCAGCTGGCGGCTTGGGCATCGACGGCGTCGCTCGTTTCGATGTCCGGGGCGTCGATGTCGCTCAGGCGGTTCATGCTGGCTGCTCCGTGCCGGGGTCAGGTTGAAGGCGTCGCTTGCAATGCAGCAGGGCAAAAGCGATGTGCTTTTCCACCATGCTGGTCGAAATACCCATGCGCTCGGCGATCTGCGCCTGGCTCAAGCCTTCGAAGCGATGCAGCATAAGGGCTTCTCGCCTGCGCGGCGAGAGTTCGGCGAGGACTTCTTTCAACTGTTCCAGGCGTTGCAGGCGAAGCGCGGCGGCCATCGGCGGGTTGTGCTCGTCAATGACCGGCTCGGCATCCCTTTCAACCTGATCGGCGTGGACGGCCTGCCGTACCTTCTGTTTGCGCCAGTGATCGCGCAACAGGTTGCGCGCCATCTGGAACAGAAACGCCCGTGGCTGCTCGACCTTGGCCCGGTCGCGGTAGTCCAGCCATTGGGTGAAGACATCCTGGGTCATGTCCGCCGCGTCGCTGGCGTTGTCCGTGCGCTTGCGCAGGAAATACAGAATGTCTGCATAAAACCCGCGAAAGGCATCGTCCGACAGCGGGTCGGATTTGGGACGCGACATGGATATCCTTCTTGGCGAAGCACGACGTAGAAAAGTCGTGAATGATATCGAGAATTATTGTCGTTTGTCTCCAGGCAAATACACTGACCCTGCGCAAGCGGCTCAGGACCTCAGCGTTCGACCGGCACCGACAGTGCCGGATGCCCCAGCGCATGGCTGCGCGCGGCAAAGAATCTCAACGCCACGCCACTGCCATCGAACAACTGCGAATACCGCCGCTTCTGCTGGCGGATAAACCCATCGCTGCGCCCCGATACCGCGATCGCCAGGGTCGTCACCCGGGCCTGGCGAATCGCATCCACCAAGTGTTTATCCTGCGCTCCCAGGTCGTGGCCGAAGATGCACAGTGCCCCTTCATGGCCGAGTAACTGCTCGTAGCAGAACGACAGATAATCCGAGCTGCGGATGGTCTTGAGCTTCTCTTCTACCTTGCCCTCGCTGACAAACAACGGCACATCGTCCAGGGTCTTGATCGTGTTGTTGATCGCAAAACTGCTGAGCAGGGTGCTGTCGGTGGTCGGCAATTTGCGTGCGGTGCCGTCGAGGTTGCGCACCAGGTGCAGGCCGCCGTGCAGGTAGAGGATGCGCGTGGTGTCGGTGCGGGTGTCGCGCAGGTCGAAGCTGGCGTCGGCGCTGCGGAACAGGTCGTCGATGCCGGGGGTGTGCAGGATCGCCCAGTAGTTGAGCAAGTCGTAGTTGCTGGTGAATACCGTGGAGTAGCTGGCCAGTTCCGCGTTGATCGTCGCCAATGTCGACGGCTGCACCAGGCGCCACGGGATGTGTACGGCGTGGATGGTGTTGATCAATGCTTCCTTGATCGCATAGTAGCGATTGCGCGGCGCCGCCGAACTGACCGCCAGGGCTTTGTTGACCCGGCTGGTGGTCTTCAGCGCGCTCAGGGCCTGCTCGAAACTGCGGGTCTGCAGAGCGTCGAACACGCTCAGCTCGGATTGGCTCAAGGGTTTTTCTTCAACGGTGCGTGCGTTTTCGAACAGCGAGTCGTAGGCAAAGTCTTCCCAAATCGCTCGGCTGGCGCCGTTGCCGATCAGAATTCCACTGAAGTCGATGGCGCTGCGCAGTGCGCTCCAGTCTTCAAGGTGGGCGTCAATATCCTGGAAATCCTTCATCGCGGCGGGTCTACTCGAAATCGGCGGGTCGGTGACTTTATCACGAGCGAGGGTTGATCCTGATCAAGGTGGGCCCTGTGATGAACGTTGATGCTGTCGGCATAACGCCTCTGAGGATTCGCCATGAGCAGTACCTTCTTCATCCCCGCCGTTAACATCATGGGCACTGACTGCCTTGACGACGCGATGGTCGCCATTCGCAACTACGGTTTTCGCAAGGCCCTGATCGTTACCGACGCCGGCCTGGCGAAGGCGGGCGTGGTCAGCATGATCGCCGAGAAACTGGCGATGCAGGACATCGATTCGGTGATCTACGACGGCGCCAAGCCCAACCCCAATGTGGACAACGTCGAGAAAGGCCTCGCGCTGTTGCAGCAGAGCGCCTGTGATTTCGTGGTGTCCCTGGGCGGCGGCTCGCCCCATGACTGCGCCAAGGGCATCGCACTGTGCGCGACCAATGGCGGGCATATCGGCGACTACGAAGGCGTCGACCAATCGAGCAAGCCGCAACTGCCGCTGGTGGCCATCAACACCACCGCCGGCACCGCCAGCGAGATGACCCGTTTCTGCATCATCACCGACGAAACCCGTCACGTGAAAATGGCCATCGTCGACCGCAACGTCACGCCGCTGCTGTCGGTCAACGACCCGTCGCTGATGGTCGGCATGCCCAAGGGCCTCACCGCCGCCACCGGCATGGACGCCCTGACCCACGCCATCGAAGCCTACGTATCCACCGCCGCCACGCCGATCACCGACGCCTGCGCGATCAAGGCCATCGAACTGATCAGCGCCAACCTGCGCCTGGCGGTACGCGACGGCACCGACAAGGCCGCGCGGGAAAACATGGCCTATGCGCAGTTCCTCGCCGGCATGGCGTTCAACAACGCCTCCCTGGGTTTCGTGCATGCCATGGCCCACCAACTGGGCGGCCTGTACGACTTGCCCCACGGCGTGTGCAACGCGGTGCTGCTGCCTCATGTGCAGAGTTTCAACGCCAGCGTCAGTGCCAAGCGCTTGAGCGACGTCGGCCGTGCGTTGGGTGCGGACATCAACGGCAACTCGCCGGAAGAGGGCGCCCAAGCCGCCATCGCCGCCATCCGTACCCTGTCCCAGGATGTCGACATCCCCGCCGGCCTGCGCGAACTGGGCGCCAAGTTGCAGGACATTCCGCTGCTGGCCACCAACGCGTTGAAAGACGCCTGTGGCCTGACCAACCCACGCCGGGCTGATCAGCGTCAGATTGAGGAGATTTTCCGCAGCGCGTTCTGATCCGACCGGCAGCAGGCGACACACACACATGCGCCGCCCGCCAAGGCCACGCACAACAGCGCCAACGGCCATGCCTGCTGACTCACTAGCAGGCTTGCCACACCACCGATCAATGCCGCTATCAACTGATGCATAAAGCCGCTCAACGCCATGGCGTAGGAGCCGCTGATCGGTGACTCATCATTGGCCACGGACAAACTGATGGGGTAACTCATTGATTGCCCCAGCACCGCCAGGCAATACGGCAACCACAGCAGCAATGCGAGCCCGCTGGCAAACACACTGCCAAGCAGCATGATCGCTGTGCCGAGCAACACTAACCCCACGCCCCAGCACATCATCATCAAACGGCCCGTGTGCGCGACGAAGCGATTGACCATCAACGCTCCCGCCAGATACGCCCCGCTGATCGGCCAGCCCAGCCAGCCGTACTGCGCGGCACTCCACTCGAAACGCCCCTGCAGAATCATCGGCGCACAGGTGTTGAACGCAATGATCACCGCATAACCCAACCCACCCGCTAATGCTGCATGCAGGAACGCGGGGTGTCGCAGAATCCGGGTGTAAATGCGCCAGGCTGACGCCGACGAATCGGCCTTCACCAATGTCGGAAAAATCACGCGTGGTAACACCAGCATCAATATGACGGCGCCGATCGCTAGGCTATAAAAGATCGCCTTCCAGCCAAATGCTGCCTGCAACAGCGAACCCAGGAATTGGCCGATGCCCAGGGCGATCACAAAGGTCATCCCCAACCACGACAAGCCTTTGGCCAACAGCGTGCCGCTGAAACTGTCCCGCACCAATACTCGCGCCATCACCGATATGCCGCCCGCGCCCAGGCCTTGAATCAGGCGCAGTGCCAGAAAAGACTCAACATTGAACGCCGACGCAATCGCGACACTCGCCGACGCATACACCGCCAGCGCCACCAGCAACACCGGCTTTCTGCCAAAGCGTTCGCCCAGGCTGCCCCACAGCAACATCGGAAGTGCCATGCCCACCAGATATGCTGCCAAGGCCAGGGCGACCTGCTCTTCGGCGGCCGGTAGAGACTGGGCGATGGCCGGGACTGCCGGCAGGTAGCTGCTGATGCCCACTTGGGAAAGGAATGCGGCGCTGCAGGCGAGGGCTAGGGGGGTGGTATTTTTCAATAAGTATTGTCCTTCACTCCAGGTTTCAAGGGGATTGTTATGCGTCTTATAGGATTATCGTGGTGTTCACAGGTGCCTGGTTTTTAGAGGGGTTAATAATCAATGCGAGTAAGTGAATGTTGTTTTTTAGCTGGTGTGAGTGTTAATTATTGATTTCGTGCTTGTTCAGTAGAGTGGTGAGGTACGAGCAAAATAATATTATTGTTGCAGGGTCCATGTCTGCTCGAAGAGTGACGCGTATTGCAGCTTTTCCTCTTGGCACCACTGGGAAAAATACGGAGGATGTAAAAAAGCCTTTTTCCGCAAGATGAATGGTGAGGGTGTTTGCTTTTTCCGCTTTGCCACAGGTGATCAGCCGTATTGCAGCATTTGTACCGGATTGGTCGGTATGTATCAGGCTGTCAAATAATTTTATGTTGAGTAGGAGTTTCTCTTGAAGTGAACACAGTTCTTCCGTTTGATGTATTTTTATTGAGGCTAGTCCTGCACCTATAGCTGCCGAATTTAGGCTTTGAGACCAGTTGCTAGGGCCTCCGTATCGGTGCATCAGGGTCTTTTGTCTTTCACTACCAAACATGATTAATCCCCCACTAGCACCAAAGGATTTACCTAGAGAGGCTACAATTAACGTCTGATCGTCTAGCGTTTGTATGCGCGGCCGGATGAAACCTCTTCCTCTCTCTCCGAATGCCGATAGCGCATGGGAGTCGTCCATGTAAAGAAATAGTCCGTAACGCGACTTCAAATAAAGTAACCCATCAATGTCCGCAATTCCGCCCATGCTATATATTCCATCGCATACATAGGCGACCTTCTTTCGTTTTTTACATAATTCCTCAATGAAGGAAAGATCATTATGTGGCGCTGTTTTAACTTCGGTCTCATCAGCGCATGAGGCTTTGATATGGTTCATGGAATAGTGAGAATGCTTGTCGAAAACCATTGTTGGCGAACAGTTATTTGTAAGCACTCCGCTGGCGAGCAAGGGGAGTAGCCCCGAGCTGGCTGAACTGCACGATAAAGTACTCAAGCAGATGGAGTCGAAGAGAGTCGAAAGCTCCTGTTCGTACCGTTCCAGAATTTCAAGTTTGCATCGGTTTTTTGAGTTTGCAATTCGGAGGGTTTTAGCCTCCCTTATTCCGCAAATCGCTCCCTCTATTATGTCTTGATGATAATCAAGGCCGAGATATGAGGTTGTGCAGAAGTGATGGAATTCACGTCCGTGCTGGTCGGTCAGGTAGTTGTTGTTTTTGATGGTGACGTTGAGTTCGCATATTCTGCCTGTCTTTGCAAAGTGCCAATCTGTTTCAGCCAGCTCAATTAGTTTTTTGTAGTTTGAAAATTTGTTTGTGAATGATGTGTTTTCCATTTGCCTATTCGTCCTTGGGCGTTGGCGGAAAACAGTAGCGGGTAAACCATTGTGAAATAAGTCAGACATTTCCCGTGCTCGTAACTCAAAATGGAGTTATTTGTGTGAGTAAGGTCCTACTTTTTATGATGGCGAATAGATGTCTCGATAGACGCTTTCTAATCTGTGCCCTTTGCGTCAGAGGAGTATTAGAGTGTGGCGTTTTCGTGGGGGCATGTAATTTATTCAGGTTGTGCGTCACGCGATTAGGTAAGGTGTCAGCGTGCAAACGGATGTGCCGATAGCGTTCAAAAGACTTGTCTGTCGGCTAGGTAAATCTAGCGGGATGAAGGAGGATTTGATGAGAGTTCTGTTATTCGGTGCCACTGGCATGATCGGTCAAGGCGTTCTGCGCGAGTGCCTGCTGGCCGCCGACGTGCAGGAAGTCGTCGCCGTCGGCCGCACGCCGTTGACCCTGGAGCACCCCAAACTGCATCAGGTGCTGCACGCGGACATGCTGGATTTGCAGGCTCTGGAGAACTTGCTGCAAGGTTTCGATGCCTGCTTCTTTTGCCTCGGTGTTTCATCGGCGGGGATGAATGAAACCCGCTACACCCATCTTACCTATGATCTGACCCTGGTCGCCGCCAGCACCCTGGCGCGGCTCAATCCGCAAATGACGTTTATCTATGTGTCCGGCGCCGGCACCGACAGTTCCGAAACGGGCCAGTCGATGTGGGCGCGGGTCAAGGGCAAGACCGAGAATGCCTTGCTGCGCCTGCCGTTCAAGGCGGTGTATGTGTTCCGGCCAGGGCTGATTCAGCCGTTGCACGACGTGCGTTCGAAGACGCCGTTGTACGCGTTGTTCTATACGGTACTCGGGCCGTTGCTCTCGTTGGTGCGTCGGATAAAGCCAGGTTGGGTAGTCAGCACCGAGACTGTTGGCCGTGCGATGTTGGCGGCGGTGCGTCACGGCGCACCACAGCCGGTGGTGGAGCAAGCCGAGATCCATCGGCTGGCCTCTCTGAACAACCGCTGATCAGCTCGCCGTCGCGAGTGCGCGGGCGGGGGTGGCGCTGAACTGAATCAACGCGACGCCACCGATCAACAGCAACGCGCCCAGTACCTGGGGCGTTGTCAGCGGGCGTTCCACCAGGCCGAACAGGCCGAAGTGATCGAGCAGCAGCGAGGCGAGAAGTTGCCCGGCCATGGCCAGCGCGATAAAGCCCGATGCGCCCAGCTTGGGCAGCAGCATCAACGCCAACGAGATAAAGCACACGCCAAATACACCGCCGGCCCACATCCACAGCGGCGCCTTGCCGATAAACGCCAGCCTGCCACCCAGCGGCACGCTCGACCTGCCCACCTACCTGTCGCGGCCCCATGTGCTCTTGGAAATGCGCGGCAGCGGCACCCCGGAAATCGAGCGGGCGCTGAGCGTGATCCGTGAGCGGCGGCATGTGGCGATCAGCCTGCCGCATTGGGGCGTGGCGCCGCAGTTGATCGAGGGCACGGACCTGATCCTGACCGTCTCGTCGAGGGGCGTGCTCAACATCGACCGTGAGCAACTGTCGACGGTGCCGCCGCCGTTTCATATTCCGTCGTTCGCCTTTGAGCTGGCGTGGCATGCGCGGCGGGGAGGGGATTCGGGGTTGCAGTGGTTGAAGGCGCAGGTGCAGGGTGTATTGTCCGAAGGTTGCCACTAACAGGAACGACCCCATGCTCACCGGCCTCAACCACCTGACCCTGGCCGTCACCGATCTGCCGCGCAGCGTCAGCTTCTACCATGACCTGCTGCAACTTCGTCTCGACGCCACCTGGGACAACGGCGCCTACCTGTCATTGCCCGGCTTGTGGCTGTGCCTGTGCCTCGACCCACTGCGCCCGTCGGTGCCGGCGGCTGAATACACCCACTTTGCCTTCACGGTAGGCGCGAGCGACTTCGCCGCGCTGGTGCAACGCCTGCGAGCCGCCGGCGTAGCAGAGTGGCGCGACAACCGCAGCGAGGGCGCTTCGTTCTATTTTCTCGACCCCGATGGCCACAAGCTCGAAGCCCATGTCGGTGATCTGGCCTCGCGCCTGCAAGCCTGTCGCGCCAAGCCTTATGCCGGCATGCAGTTTTACCCGTAGCGCGGGAACGTGCAGAATCCTTCCACCTCTCAACCGTCAGTCAGAGTCACGCCCATGACCCCATCCTTGCTGCTCGCCGTCCTCGCTTCGGGTTTTATCTACGGTATTACGCCTGGCCCGGGGGTGTTGGCCGTGTTCGGTATCGGCGCGGCCCGGGGGCGTCGCGCCGGGGCCGGTTTTCTGTGCGGGCATTTGCTCGGCGATGTGCTGTGGTGCAGCACCGCGCTGATTGCGATCGTGGGGGCGCGGGAAGTCGGCAGCACTGCGTTCGATGTGCTGGGCGTGCTCAGTGGCGCGTACTTGTTCTGGCTGGGCTGGCGCGCGATCCGTACCCAGCGCCGCAGCAGTGAGGCACCCCAGGGCGCGGCGCGGCATCCGTTCTGGCACGGCATCCTGTTCGGCCTGACCAACCCCAAGGCCTACCCGGTGGCCGTCGCCACGTTTACCGCCTTGCTGTCCAGCCGTGCCGAGCTGCTGACCTGGGCGATGCTGCCATCGTTGATCTTGCTGAGCTTTATCGGCGGGCTGTTGGCCTACGCGATTCTGATCGGCGTGGTGGGCGCACAGCGGGTACGCACGGTGTATCAGCGTCACGAAATCCTCATCACCAAGCTCTGTGGGGTGATGTTCATCGGCTTCGCCATCAATGCGCTGGCCCACGCGTTGCCGGGCCTGTTCGGCAGTAAACCGGCGTGAGGCGGCGACCGTTCGTCGCACTGGCAAGCTTTTTCTAAACCTTTGCGGCGGTTAAAATTCGAATTCAGAGCGGGGCGTATGTTCTCGCACCTATTTTTGCCCTGGAGGAACCCATCATGAGCCGCATGGCTATCCGGTTACGCACCGCCAGTTTCGCGATGCTGCTGGGCCTCGGCGCCAGCAATGCTTTCGCCCAGTCGCCGGCTGAATTCATCGAGCAGGCTTCGGCCAAAGGCATGGCCGATATCGAAACCAGCCGCATGGCCCACGCCAAGACCTCGTCCCAGGAAATCAAGGACTACACCATCGAGGTGATCAACGAGCGCACCCTGGCCAACCAGCATCTGGCGGCCATCGCCAAGAAGCTCGACCTGCCCGTGGCGCCGCGCGAGAAGATCGTCGACAAAGCCGAAACCCTCATGCCCGAGCTCAAGGACGGTGATTCCTTCGATGCTGCCTACACCGCGCAACAGGTCAAGGAAAACGAAGACGCCATCGCGCTGTTCAAGCAGGAAGGTGCCGCGTCGGATGTCCCGGAAATAAAAGCGCTGGTGGATGAGACGCTGCCCAAGCTGGAAGAGCGTCTGCAAAAGGCCCGCGCCCTGGCATCCACCTACGGTAAAGGCCGTCAAGGCGACGGTTGAGGCTTGCACTCGATATGCAAAACGGCGGTTGGCGCCCATCCAACCGCCGTTTTTTTATGCCGGGTTCAAGTCGGTCCTGGTCGCCGGCGCACTCAGAACCGCAGTTCCGCCTGGCCTGTGCCTTCCAGTGCGAGCAGATACTGCTTGGCCGCAAGCCCGCCGGCAAACCCGGTCAAGCCGCCCGATGCGCCAATGACCCGATGGCACGGCGCAATGATCGAGATCGGATTACGCCCATTGGCCGCGCCCACGGCGCGCACGGCTTTCGGGTTGCCGATCTGCTGGGCGATCTGGCTGTAGCTGCGGGTTTCGCCGAAGGGGATGGTCAGCAGTGCCTGCCAGACTTGTTTCTGAAAGTCGGTGCCGGTGAAGTCCAACTCCAGCTCGAACCGATGACGGGCACCGGCGAAGTATTCCTGCAACTGGCGCTCGGTTTCCAACAGCACGGGGTTGTCTTTCACTTCGCGCAATTCCCCCAGGCGTACACGGTTCGCGCGCTCTGTTTCCCATAGGATGGCGCTGAGTTTGCCATGGCGGGACACCAGGGTCAGTTCGCCGACGGGGGAGGGCATGAGTGTGTATTCGTAGGCCATCAACGGGCTCCTCGGAGAACGGACGTAAAAGGGTACAGCGCTACGGTAGTTCCATCGACCTGGAGGAAAACTACGTTTCTTGCGGTCAAATTCCGCCGACTGGGCGTTCCAGTCGAGGCATTCAGAAAAATAGCGAAACCCGGTGATGTGGAGAAGCGCCATGAGCAGTGAGGCGGATGGGGCGACATCCGCCGGAACGAGTCTGTCGGCGCATTCAGATGCCGCTATCGATCCTGTTGCAGCACCTTGAGCGCTGCGGACGCGAGGAACCCCGAACGGCTTTTTTTCTCGGGATGGTGCAGTACGTATTCATCGATACGATTGAGCAAATAGCCTGGCAGGGTGATGTTGAGTTTCTGCGCCTTGCCCAGGTATTTGGTGACATCGATGTCCACCACTGCCCACATGCAACCAGCGTACTTGGGGTTGGCTGCATGCAGGGTGACTTTCTGCGCGCTGGGAATCGGCGCACCGTCTTCGGCGAGAATTTCGAAGTGGCCTTCAATCGCTTCACGGGCCATGGCCGTGGCGTCGTCCAAGTCGTCACCGACGAAGTAGCAACCAGGAATGTCCGGGACTTCCACGCCCCAGGCATGTGACAGAAGCGGCACAGGATCGCGTGCGATAGGTTTCCCTTTCCAGGCCACCCATACCAAGGGGAAGGCCAGCCAAAGAATGAAATGCACCCTAGAAGGACTGGGCCAACGTAAACGGAATACGCAACGCACCGATGGGGTCTTCACGGGTACCGCACATTTCATCGTGGACGCAGTGCTGCACCAGCACACAAGGAAACGCCGGAACCCGTTGCAACAGGTCGCGCAAATGCGTGGTCGAGCCGATACGCATCGGTTTCGCATCCTCGTTCAGCAGCGTCATCGCCGTATGCTCGAGCCTGACGCGCGCGATGTAGAAACCGCCCTCCAGCGACAGCAGCTCCAGCTCGCGTATCTCACCCTTCACGGCCAGTTCGGTCAGCATTTGCATGTTCATGATTCAGCCTCGCAGTGGGTCGTTCATTGGCGACGAAAGAACAGCGTGACCTGGCCCCATTCGACGCCAAACTTGGACATGCTCGACCGGTTGATCAACGTGTCTTCGTCCATCAAGTACATCCAGTCGTCAAAACTGACTTCGTAGACCGAGCCATCCACCGCCAGGTTGAGGCGGTAGCGCCAACGCAATGCGTTGCCGGCCACCTCGCCAATCGCCTCGCCGACCACATCCCCCGCGCGCCCGCGCCAGCGCCCGGGGCCATCCGGTGTCAACGTCCACACCCGCTGCTGACGCGTGCCATCGCTGTAGAGAAAACGCTCGTCGAGAATTAACGCATCGCCCTCGCGTCGGCTGGCGATATCTACCTCAAAGCGCTTGGCCACTTCCCCCGAACGCTTCTGGAATATGCCCCAGGCCTTGACGGGTTTGCTGAAGAAACGCTCCAGGTCCAACTGCGGTTGCTGGTCGGCATAGTGGTCGACCTCTACGTTGCCGCAGCTGCACAGGCTCAATACCAGAAGCAGTGAAACCAGTAGGCGTGCCATGGACCGGCTCCTTGATCGAGTGGGGCGGGGTGCTGAGGTTCAAGGACTGATAGTTGTACAAAAATATTGTTTTGTACATGTTTTGCGGTGTTTATTTTGAAGGCTTCCGAGGCTTTGAAGCGCCCGACTCTATATTTCACTCATAAAACCGGCCACCAAGGACCGGTTTTTTACATCCCCCGTCAAAACCATCCTGACGCGAGACCAATATCTGAGTGGAGCGGGTGAAGGGAATCGAACCCTTAATGGACAAGGAGGTACGAAGGTTGTGTAGGTGTGTAGGTAGGCGAGCTGCGTTCTCAGCCAGCAGCGGTCACCCCACTGTGGCCTGAGGAGCCTCTAGTCCCTCTAAGCGCTGAGCCACTCTTCAACCTTGTCACGGGTCGGGATGCCCCCTGAGTGAACAACCTTTCCATCAATCACAACACTCGGGGTGGACATGACCCCGTAGCTGACGATCTGTTGCATGTCTTCGATTTTTTCCAGCTTTACGGGGACGCCTTTCGCACTCGCCACTTGTTCGATGATGGCGACTGTCGATTTGCATTTTGCACAACCGGTGCCCAGAACCTTGATGTCTTTCATAAAAACCTCGGTAGGTGGATTACAAAGCGAAGTTGAAGACGTAACCAACGATGAGAATGCCGACGGCGACGACCCCAATGAAGGTGGCTATCAGGCGAACTTTAAGCACCTTGCGCAAAATCACCATCTCCGGAAGAGATAGAGCGATGACACTCATCATGAAGGCCAGCACAGTGCCCAGTGCCGCGCCCTTTGCGAGTAGTGCCTGCACAATGGGGATGATGCCTGCCGCATTGGTATACATGGGGATGCCGATAAGAACCGCGAGCGGAACCGACCACCAGGCTTCCTTGCCCATGAAACTGGCCATGAAATCCTCTGGCACATACCCGTGAATGCCCGCGCCAATGGCAATACCGGCGAGGATGTAAGGCCAGACTTTTCCGACGATTTCACGCACGCTGCCAAACCCGGCACTTATCCGCTCATACAGGGGCATGCGGGTGTCCCCGGCAGTTGCCTGGATCCTGGGCATGTCACGAACCCAGTCTTCCAGATAGGCCTCCATTTTCAGGCGGCCAATGACCCAGCCAGACACAATCGCAATAAACAACCCTAGGCTGAGATACAGCAACGCAACTTTCCAGCCGAACAAGCCAAGCAGCAGTGTCAGCGCGACCTCATTCACCATGGGCGCAGAAATGAGGAAGGAGAACGTTACCCCCAGGGGCACGCCAGCTTGAACAAAACCTATAAAAAGAGGAACGGCTGAGCACGAGCAAAATGGGGTAAACACACCGAGCGAGGCCGCCATGACATTGGCCGTGCCCTCGCTTCGCCCTGCCAATATTGCGCGGGTGCGTTCAGGCGTGAAGTGGGAGTTGAGCATGCCCATCAAGAACACGATGCCAGTCAACAGCATCAACACTTTGGGCGTGTCGTAGAAAAAAAACTGTAACGCGCCTCCAAGGTGGCTATTTCGATCAACCGGAAGCGCTGCGACCAAAACCTCTGAAACAGGTATCAGGGCTTCATACAATCCGAACCAGACAAGCGCTGCAACCGCTAAAAACAGGCGGGGATTGCGCTCCGGCCAGCGCACGATCATTTCATTCATGTCCTCTACTCCTGGGGTGTAGGCGCACTAGGCCACGGACGGCTCGTCAAGATAGGTCGCGATCTGATTGACTGTGCTGCGTGCTGTGCGTGTTACACCGATCAGTGTGGCGGAAGCCGAACCTGTCCACTCGCCATAGCCCACCAGCCATAGTCTTGGTTCCAGGATCGAGTGAGTGCCGTCGACCTCAACACGACCTTCAGTGTCGATCACCCCCAACGAATCAAGATGCTGAAGTGCGGGCCTGAATCCGGTACACCAGATCACTACATCCACTGCAGATTCGGAGCCGTCGGCCCACGTCACACCGTCGCGAGTGAAGCGTTCAAAAGGGCGTACAGACTTGAGAACTTCACGCTCACGGGCGTCTACAACTGGCGGCACCATGACAATGTCTCCCAACCCGCCGACGGGCTGATCAATGACACGCCCCTCCTGCTGAGCTTTCAAGCGCTGAGTGGCACGTTCGAATAGCACCCGCCCATCCACTTCATCAGGCAAAAACACCGGCTCAGTAGGCGTCACCCAAGTGGTCTCAGCGACCTTGGAGACTTCTGCCAAAATCTGCGCTCCTGAATTGCCACCACCCACCACCAAAACCTTCTTGCCAGCAAACGCTTGTGCATCGACATAGTTCGCGGAATGCAATTGCCGACCGGCGAATAACTCGGCATCAGGGTAGTGAGGGATATACGGATTGCTCCAAGTGCCGGTAGCGCTGATTACAATCTTGGCATCCCAATACTTGGCGTCAGAACGCACTCGTAAGCCAGACTCTATACGCTCTACAGAAACGGCCCGAACCGGGCGCTCAACCGGGAATTGATAGCGCTGCTCATATTGGCTGAGATAGTCGATCACATGATTTCGCGTTGGATACCCTTCCTGCGCAGGAGGCATCATCCAGCCTGGGATCGAACTCCAAGTGGACGGGGAGAATAAACGCAGCGAGTTCCAGCCATGCCGCCATGCACCACCGGGCTCTTCCTCGGCGTCGAGGATGACAAACGACAGTTGAGTTCGGCGCAGAAAATACGCCACTGCCAAAGCTGACTGCCCCCCGCCAATAATGACTACGTCTAGTTTGTCACGGGCCGAATGAGTCATGGGGGGGAAACCTTAAGTCGATGCTGAACTGTCGCCAGTATAGAGACCCAAGAACGAATCCAATCTGATCTCGATCATCTGTTGAACATGCTAAAGCTGCCATTGGCCAGCCGGCAATTAGGCCTCATGCAAACGGTGAGCGCGGATTGGCCACCGCCAATGACCACTGCATCAAATTTCGAGTTTTGATTCACCAGCATCCCTCCAGGCCCATCTGCTTCACATCCGTTTAAACCCTACGGCCATTCTCATCAATGACGACTTGTCCGTCTTCTTTGACGAAGCTGCCGCGCTGCTCTTGCGGCAGAAGGTCGAGGACTGCCTCTGACGGACGACACAAGCGTGTCCCCAAGGGCGTCACGACGATGGGGCGATTGATCAGAATGGGGTGAGCCATCATGGCATCGATGAGCTGGTCATCAGTAAGTGACGTATCACCGAGTCCCAGCTCCTCGTAGGGAGTGCCTTTGATACGAAGCAGGGCCCGCACCTCGATACCCATATCCTTGATCAACCTGACAAGCGTGGTGCGGTCAGGTGGGGTCTGTAGGTACTCGATAACAGTCGGCTCTTCTCCGCTGTTGCGGATCAGCTCCAAGGTGTTGCGAGAGGTGCCACATTGCGGGTTGTGGTAGATCGTTATCTGACTCATACAGTTTCCTCGCGGTGACGTTAAATGGAGCGCTGGTTGACGCGCTTGGACAGCTCTTCAGCGGACTCTTTACGCTCGGAGTAGCGATCAACCAAGTAGTCCTGGCGACCCCGCAACAGCAGCGTGAACTTCATTAGCTCTTCCATCACGTCCACCAGTCGGTCGTAGTACGAGGACGGCTTCATGCGGCCTACCTCGTCGAACTCGGTGAACGCCTTGGCCACCGAAGATTGGTTTGGGATGGTGAACATCCGCATCCATCGACCCAGTACGCGCAGCTGATTGACCACGTTGAAAGATTGCGAGCCGCCGCAGACCTGCATCACAGCAAGGGTTTTGCCTTGCGTAGGTCGTACAGCGCCAATCGCCAGCGGAACCCAGTCAATTTGGGCTTTGAATACTGCACTCATCGAGCCGTGACGCTCAGGGGAGCACCACACCTGCCCCTCAGACCATTGCATCAGCTCGCGCAGCTCAGCGACCTTGGGATGTGTATCGGGAGCGTCATCCGGCAGCGGCAGACCCGATGGGTCAAAGATCTTGGTTTCAGCGCCAAACTCATTCAGCAGGCGTGCCGCCTCTTGCGTGACTAACCGGCTGAAAGAGCGCTCTCGCGTCGATCCGTACAAAAGCAGAATTCGAGGCTTATGGAGTGACGGTGTACGCGGCTCCAGTTGCTCCAACGACGGAATGTCGATCAGGTCGGTGTGTACGTTCGGCAATGTATCTTGCATATAAACTCCTACCACGGCGCCGGCTAGGACGCCGCCTCGGTTGATCTTTAAAGCGAACCGATGCGGTTCAGTTCAGCTTTCAGTTGGTCAGGGCTCATGGTCTTGAGCGGCAGTGCAAGAAACGCACTCACGCGTTCGTGAATTTTGGCCAGTGTGGCTTCAAACGCTGCGGTGATCTCGGCTTCCGACCCGCTAGCCTCAGACGGGTCGGCCAGCCCCCAATGCGCCTTCAAAGCTGGCCCAAAGAAGATTGGGCATGCTTCACCCGCTGCCCGGTCGCAGACAGTGATCACGATGTCTGGAGGCGAGCCTTCAAAAGCATCCGAAGCCTTGCTGCTCAAGCCCACCGTAGAGATACCCGCCGCCTCAAGCGTTTGCAATGCCCGTTGATTCACCCGGCCACTGGGAAAGCTTCCTGAACTGACGGCTTCTACACCCTCGGGCGCCAAGTGGTTGAAAAGCGCCTCGGACAGAATGCTGCGGCAGCTGTTGTGGGTACACATGAACAAGACTTTCATCAGATGATTCCTTGATTCAGAAACTGAGGCGCAGTGCCAGGGCGGACAATGTGGCGACGAGGATGGGCACGGTCAGCACGATCCCGGTCTTGAAGTAGTAACCCCAGCTGATCGTTATGTTTTTCCGGGCCAGCACGTGCAGCCACAACAGAGTGGCCAAGCTCCCAATTGGGGTGATCTTCGGGCCCAGGTCGCAGCCGATGATGTTGGCGTAAACCATCGCTTGCTGGACTACACCATCGACTTCGGCGGCATGAATGGATAAGGCGCCTACCAGAACGGTGGGCATGTTGTTCATGATCGATGACAGCAGCGCTGTTAGCAGCCCTGTACCCAGGGACGCGCCCCAAACGCCATAACCGGCGAACACGTTCAGGATTTGCGCGATGTGGTCGGTCAGGCCGGCGTTCTTCAGGCCATACACAACCAGGTACATACCCAAAGAAAAAATCACCACCTGCCATGGCGCCTCTTTGAGCACCTTGCTTGTGTTGATGGCGTGACCACGAGCCGCGATGACATAGAGAATGAACGCACAGACCGCTGCAATGGCGCTGATTGGTACCCCCAATGGCTCAATGACAAAGAAGCCGATCAGGAGTAGTGCCAGCACCCACCAGCCGGCTACAAAAGTGGCCCGGTCGTGGATTGCCTCGTCCGGATTGTCCAGTTGGTTGAGGTCATAGGTCTTTGGTAAATCTTTGCGGAAAAACCACAGCAGCATGGCTAATGTCGCCGCCACGCTGACGATGTTTACCGGCACCATGATCGAAGCATATTCGTTGAAGCCGATATCGAAGTAGTCGGCAGAAACGATGTTGACCAGGTTGGAAACCACCAGCGGTAAGCTCGCCGTATCGGCGATAAAACCGGCGGCCATGACGAATGCCAAAGTAGCCGCAGGAGAAAAACGCAACGCCAGCAACATCGCGATCACAATGGGTGTGAGGATCAATGCTGCTCCGTCATTGGCGAACAGGGCCGACACCGCTGCGCCCAGCAGGACGATAAATGCGAACAGCTTGCGGGTGCTCCCGCCTCCCCATCGGGCCACATGCAGCGCAGCCCATTTGAAAAAGCCTGCCTCATCAAGCAGCAAACTGATGATGATGACCGCAATGAACGTCCCGGTAGCATTCCAGACGATGCGCCAGACCTCGGGTATGTCTGCAAGAGTAACGACGCCTGCCAGCAACGCCACGATGGCACCCAACGTGGCACTCCAACCAACTCCGAGCCCCTTGGGCTGCCAGATGACGAGTACGATGGTGGCGATAAATATCAATACGGCAATCAGCATTTTGTTAATCCGGTTGGGCGTGAATCAACTGCACACGGCCTGATTGATCGGACGGTCGTTCATAGCGCACAGGCGTTTAGTCTCGGTTTCCAGCCATTGCTGATTGGCGTCTACGACTTCTTTCAAAACCGCAGTTACCCACGCAGGCAAATCGGGATTCAGGCGGTAGTACACCCACTGACCCTGGCGACGATCCATCAGCAAGCCTGCTGAACGAAGCAGCGCCAAGTGACGAGAAATTTTGGGCTGATTCATCTCAAGAGCGGCTGTCAGCTCGCAGACACATAACTCGCCTTCACTCACGACGAGCATCGTAATTTTGGTTCGGGTGTCGTCTGCCAGGCACTTGAATAGCGTGATGGGGTTCATGGGGTCTGTCATAGATCCTCCAAGTGTTTGGTCTTAAGCAAAACGAAGAGCTTGATGCGCTCGTGGATGTTGTGGAGCGTGTGGCGAAATGCGCCGGGATCATCGCTATTTACTGGGTCAGGAAAGTCCCAGGCAATGACTTCACCTGCGCTGGGCATTGGTAGGCACTCGCTTGCGGATTTATCACAAAGAGTGATTACGTAATCGAATCGATCAGCTTGAAACTCGCTGATGGACTTGCTGCGCAGGCCCGTTGCATCGACTCCAACTGCCTCCAATGCTTGAGTCGTGCGCGGATCAACCTCAGACGGTTCGGATCCTGCGCTGAAGGCCTCGAAGCGCGGGTCGGTGTGCCGCAGCAAAGCCTCTGCAAGCAGGGAGCGGGCTGAGTTGGCAACGCATACGAAAAGCACTTTGATCGCAGGGCTCATGGTTGAACTCGATGTATATGGAAAATCGAATATACGCTTTAGCGAATATTCGGTAAAGCGAATATGATGAATGCTGCTTCGGCTTGAGCCGTAACAGTCCATGTAAAGCGGCATAAAGGAGATAAAAGCATGGAGAGGAAGATGATGATCCAGTCCACGGAGATAGCCAGAGAGCAATGGCAACGCTTTCGCGCTGCGTTGGAATCTGCTGACCTTCCAGCAGACGATATTGATCTTCCAGGCCGAACCTTTTTTGAGTTCACACGATGGCTTTGGTCTGATGCGCGGCGTAGTTAATCTATGATTTCCTGCCTCATGCAGGTCTCACTGCCTAGCGCGTATTCACCGTGTCCGATAGTTGACCGTTTGGCGTGCGTTTTCAGAGTTTCTTTATTCACAACCTAATGTGATCGCGGATGGTCGTTCATTGGCACGGAGGGGAGGGGCTGTGCGATTGGAAAGTAGGTCGGGATGGAGGGAATGCTGATCAGGGATGAGGGGAGGGGCAATCCATATTTGCTGGGGCGTGGTGCTGTGTTGTGGAGCGGGTAGAGGGAATCGAACCCTCAACTAAAGCTTGGGAAGCTTTCGTTTTGCCACTAAACTATACCCGCATTACACATATTTCTTTGCTCACAAAACGGGGTGTCCTATTAGAACCCTCGTTATCAGCTTGGGAAGCTGGAGTAATGCCATTATACGACACCCGCTCAGAGCGGCTGACTTTGTACCAGATGTGCGCCGCGATTTGAAGTTTTTCTTTGAGAAATGTGCAGGTTGCGCGTGTTTGCGTAGGCGGCGAGCCGACCGACTGTAGGAGCGGGCGTGCTCGCTCCTACAGTCGGCTGTGTTTCAGAGCGCAAAGGCATGCTGCGCCTGGCCCTGGTGATAGCGCAATCGGTGGGTCTGCCGCGCGGGCTTCAGAAAGCCGACCACGGCGTCGCGGCTGTCGCGGCTGGCCGCTTTGTGCTCCATGTCCAGAAAATGCCCGGTCGCCTGGATCGTGCTGAAGCTGCTGTTTGGCACGTATTGCCCGAACAGCTGGGCATCCTCGGCGCTGGTGTATTCGTCCCATTCACCGTTCATGAACAGCACCGGCACGGTGATCTGGCGTGCGGCCTTGAGGTAGCACAGCCGGTCGCTGTTGAGTACGTGGCTGATGTGGAAGTGCATCTGCCCGTATTCGTGCTCGGCCAGGCTGCTGACGTGGCGGTAGTTGAAGCGCTTGAACAGCGACGGCAGGTGTTTGCCGATGGTGCTGTTGACCAGGTGGCCGACGCGGTCGCGGTCGAGCTTGCCGAGGTAGTCGACGCCGCGTTCGAGGTAGTCGCGCATGGGCGCGTTGATCACCGGCGAGAACGAGCTGATCACCGCCTTTTCCACGCGGCGCGGGCGTTGGGCGAGGGCGACGAGGGTGGCGGCGCCGCCCCAGGAGAAGGACAACACGTGTTCGGCGGCGAAGTGGTCGATGAGTTCCAGGAGGATCTGGCCTTCGACTTCCTTCGTCAGCATCTGCTCATGGCGGTTATGGATTTTGGAGCGACCGGCGTAGGGCTGGTCGTACAAAACCACGTTGAACTGCGGGTACAGGCTTTTCACGGTTTGGGCGAAGGAGGCCGTGGTGGCCATGGAGCCGTTGACCAGGATGATGGTCTTTTCAGCCGCGTCCGCGCGATAGAACTCCGTGTAAACCCGATACTGACCCTGTATATCCAACACAGCGATTTCTGGCCTCATGTCGTAAGACTCCTGGCAAGCGGGTAGGGCGCGCAGATCACTCTGCACGAGCTTTGTGACAGGTAGGCATACGCCTTGAAGATGAGCGCCCATGTCGCGCCGATGACGGCTGGCCGACGGGTGTTACCAGGGCGGGTTGTTTGCCGGGAAGGCCCGTGGATCAAGCGCGGGCGCGGCAAGGTGTTTCTTGGAGGTTATAGGCGACTCGCCAGTCATCTTTTGGCTGACGTTTTGATTCAAGCAGTCGGTTCGGGATGTCGCAAGTCGCAGGGATGGGTTTTAGCCATCACCGGCCGAACGGTCGTCAGACCTGGCGGATTTCATCGGCGCTCAACGCTCGATACTCACCGGGCGCCAGCGCGTCATCCAACGCCAGCGGCCCCATGCGTTCCCGATGCAAGCGCAGCACCTTGTTGTCGAAGTGCCCGAACATGCGCTTCACCTGGTGATAGCGACCTTCGATGATGCTCAAGCGTGCCAGGCGAGGCGCCAACAGCTCCAGCTGGGCCGGTTGAGTCGTCAGGTCTTCAAACGCGAAATACACGCCCGCCGCGAAGGTGGCGGCGTATTCCGCGCCGATCGGTTGTTCGGTCTCCACCAGGTAGACCTTGGGCAGTTTGGTCGTCGGTTGCGTCAGGCGCCGCGACCACTGGCCGTCGTTGGTGATCAGCATCAGCCCGGTGGTGTTGAAGTCCAGGCGGCCGGCGATGTGCAGCTCGTCCTTGTCCGGTTCGTCCAGCCAATCCAGCACGGTCGGGTGCTGGGGATCGCAGGTGGCGCTGACGCAGCCCTGGGGTTTGTGCAGCATGAAATAGCGCGCCGGTTTACCCGCCTGCAGCACCTCATCGTCCACGCACACCCGGCTGAATTCGCGCACCTCGTGGTGAGGATCGCTGACGGGCACGCCATCGACGCTCACCCGCCGTTCCACCAACAGCAGGCGCACTTGTTGGCGATTGAAACGCGGCAGGTTGCTGAGGAATCGATCAACCCGCATTACAACGGCTCAGCCCCGCGCAACTGTGCATCGACCTGGGCACAGCGCGGGCACAGGCAGGCCTGGTTGCGCAATGCATCGGGCAGGGCTTCGAGCACCGCCGGGTCGATGGTGACGCTGTAGCACCAGCAGGTCTGGTCGGCGGTGCGCGGGTCGGCCAGGGTGCAGTCGTTGCGGGCGCCGCAGGCGGGGCAGAGGGTGGCTGTGGTCATCGTTCGGTTCAGGCTGGATCGGGCAGGGCGCCGAAGGTCCCTGCACGATACAGCGCCGCTCAGTCCCGTTCCAGCACCACGACCCGCTGGCCGGCGCCAATCGCGCTGCCGGGCTGCACGGTGATTTCCCGCACCACTGCGGCGAACGGCGCCGGCAGCGCGATCTCCATTTTCATCGACTCCAGCACCACCAGCACATCGCCGGCCGCAACGCGTTCGCCCACCGCCACCCGGACCTGCCACAGATTGCCCGCGATATGGCTGTCGATGCTGTGCTCGTTGGCCTTCAGCGGCGTGTCCTGCGCGAGCGGCGCTGGCGCTTCCTCGCTGTCGAAGTGCGCCTGGCCGCTGGCGATCCAGCGTTCGCGCTCGGCATTGAACGCCTGTTGCTGGTGCTCACGAAACGCATCGATACCGGTGGCTTCACGCGCCAGAAAATCCTGGTAGTCCGCCAGGTTCAACACGCTGTCCTCGATGTGCAACGCAAAGCGCCCCAGCGGAAAGTCCCGACGAATCTTTACCAGTTCTTCGGCACTCACCGGGTAGAAGCGGATCTGGTCGAAAAACCGCAGCAGCCACGGTTTGCCGTCGAAGGCCGCGACTTCGCGATAGCGGTTCCACATCTGCAACGTGCGCCCGACGAACTGATAGCCGCCGGGGCCTTCCATGCCGTACACGCACAGATACGCGCCGCCGATGCCCACCGAGTTCTCGGCGGTCCAGGTGCGGGCCGGGTTGTATTTGGTGGTCACCAGGCGATGACGCGGGTCCAGCGGCGTGGCCACCGGGGCGCCGAGGTAGACATCGCCCAGGCCCATCACCAGATAGCTCGCTTCGAACACGGTGTGGCGCACCGCGTCGAGGTCGGCGAGGGCGTTGATGCGGCGGATGAACTCCAGGTTGCTCGGGCACCACGGCGCGTCCTTGCGCACGGTGGTCATGTATTTGTCGATGGCCAACTGGCACGCCGGGTCATCCCAGGACAGCGGCAGGTGGACGATGCGCGAAGGCACTTGCAGGTTGGGCGTGGCGCACACGGCCGTCCATTCGCCGCTGATCAGCCCCAGCAGGTCGGCCAGGGGTAATTGTTCCGGCTGGTAGTGGACCTGCAGCGAGCGGATGCCCGGCGTCAGGTCGATCACGCCGTGCCGTGCGTGGGTTTCGAGGGCCTGCATCAGCGCGTGGGCGCGAAAGCGCAGCACCAGGTCGAGCTCGGGCGCGCCGATTTCCAGCAGCAGGTGGGTGTCGCCGGCCAATCGGGCAACCAGACGCGTATCTTCCTGGCCGATATCCAACACCACAGGCGCCGCGGGCCACTGTGGGCGCGGGCTTGCTCGCGATGGCATCGCCTCGGTGTTGCTGTGAGCGCGCGTCGCCTGCATCGCGGGCAAGCCTGGCTCCGGCATTTGATCCCATTTCAGCGCGAGATCGCGGGCGGTCTCGAGGTTCACCGCTTCGAAGCGCAGTTTGTCGCCGGCCTTGAGTTGCCCGAGTTGCCACAGGTCGGCTTCGATCACCGTCACCGGGCACACGAACCCACCCAGGCTCGGCCCGTCCGGCCCGAGGATCACCGGCATGTCCCCGGTGAAATCCACCGCGCCGATCGCATAAGGGTTGTCGTGGATATTCGACGGATGCAGCCCGGCCTCGCCGCCGTCGGTGCGCGCCCACAATGGCTTGGGGCCGATCAACCGCACGCCGGTGCGGCTGGAGTTGAAATGCACTTCCCACTGTGTGGCGAAGAAGGTGTCGATGTACTCGGGCCGGAAGTATTCCGGCGCGCCGTGGGGGCCATAAATCACCCGTAGCGTGCGGACCTGCGCCAGCGGTTGTGCGATCAGTTGTTGCCCTGCGGTGACGTCGACCAGCGGCAACAGATGCAGCACGTCGCCCGCGCGCAACGCGCGCCCGCCATGCCCGCCGAACTGGCCCAGGGTGAAGGTGCTTTGGCTGCCCAGGTAATCCGGCACTTGCAGCCCGCCGCGCAGGCACAGGTAACTGCGCGCGCCGGCCCCGGCGAGAGTGCCGAGGCTCAACCGCGATCCGGCTTCGATCCGCAGCGTGGTGTTCATCGGCACGGGGTGATCGTCCAGCAGCAGCGGAATCTCCGCCCCCGTCACCGCCACCACGGCGGCGCAGTTGAAGCGCAACAGCGGCCCGCTCATGGTGATCTCCAAGGCTGCCGCGCCTTCGCGATTGCCCAGCAGACGATTGCCCAGGCGCAGCGCGCGGCTGTCCATCGGCCCCGACGGCGGTACGCCCACGGCCCAATAACCGAGGCGTCCGGGATAATCCTGCACGCTGGTTTGCGTGCCCGCGCTGAGCACTTCGAACGTGTGGGCAACGTAGACCAGATCTTCCAGGCAGCGCGTCCACGGATGGCCACCGGCAAAGGGCGCGGCCAGCAGGATCTGGCGCAGGTAATCGCGGTTGGTTTCCACGCCGTAGAGCTGGCTGTCGCTCAAGGCGCGATGCAAATCCAGGCGCGCCTGTTCGCGGGTGGGCGCCCAGGTGATGAGCTTGGCGATCATCGGGTCGAAGTACGGCGGGGTCTCACAACCGGCTTCAACCCAAGTGTCGATGCGCAAGCCTTCGGCCTGCGGAAAATCCACGCAGGTCAACAGCCCTGGGCTCGGCTGGAAATCGCGGCCTGGATCTTCCGCATACAAGCGTGCCTGGATCGCATGGCCCTGGGGCTTCAACGCCAACTCACTCAATGGCCGCATGTCTCCCGCCGCCAGTTGCACCATCCAGCGCACCAGGTCCACGCCCCACACCTGTTCGGTGACGCCGTGTTCCACCTGCAACCGCGTGTTCACTTCCAGGAAGTAGAAGCGACTGTCTGCGCTATCGAAGATGAATTCCACGGTGCCGGCGCTGCGGTAGTTGACCGCCTTGGCCAGGGTGATGGCGGCCGAGCACAGGGCCTCGGCCATGCCTTCGGGCAGGTTCGGCGCCGGGGTTTCTTCGAGGACTTTCTGGTTGCGCCGCTGCACCGAACAATCGCGCACGCCAAGGGCGATCACCTCGCCCGCGCCGTCGCCGAACACCTGCACCTCCAGGTGGCGAGCGTGCTCGATGTACTTCTCGATAAACACGCCGGCATCGCTGAAGTTGTTCTGGCCCAGGCGCTTGACGGCGTCGAAGCACTCGTTCAACTCCGCGGCGTGGCGGCATACGCGCATGCCGATGCCGCCGCCGCCGGCGGTGCTCTTGAGCATGACCGGGTAGCCCACGCGGTCGGCGGCGAGCATGGCGGCGTCGAGGTTGTCGAGCAGTTCGCTGCCTTCGAGCAAGGGGAGGTGGTGTTGCTTGGCCAGCGCCCGTGCGGTGTGCTTGAGGCCGAATACGCGCAGCTGTTGCGGGGTCGGCCCGATAAAGGCGATGCCAGCGTTTTCGCAGGCTTGCGCGAAGGTGGCGTTTTCCGAGAGAAAGCCGTAGCCGGGATGAATCGCCGTGGCGCCGCTGGCCTTGGCGATGGCGAGGATTTTGTCCACCGCCAGGTAGGTGCCGGCCGCGGCGCCTTCACCGAGGCTGTAGGCTTCGTCGGCGTGTTGGATGTGCAGGCTGGCCGCATCGGCTTCGGCGTACACGGCGACGCCCTTTACATGCAGCTCGCGCAAGGTGCGCAGGATGCGGCAGGCGATGGCGCCACGGTTGGCGATCAAGAGTTTTTCGAACATGGCAAAACCCTGCGGGCCGTCCCGCAAAGTGAAGGAGCACTACGGTCGTCCGCAGTGCATGTCGTGAGTGTGGGAGGGGGGCTCCCGATGGTGGTGAGCCAGTGGGTGCGTGTTTGGCTGACTTGCCGCCATCGGGGGCAAGCCCCCTCCCACAGGGTTCAGCGGTTTTGAAGACACTGCCCGGCTCGGGCCTGGCAGAGTGCAAATAACCAACTGCGCAAGCGCTTGAGTGTCAGTTCCATACGAGTAACTCCGCAGGCGTCGGGTTGTAGGCGTTGCACGGGTTGTTCAATTGCGGGCAGTTGGAGATCAGCACGATCACGTCCATCTCGGCGCGCAGGTCGACGTACTTGCCGGGGGCGGAAATGCCGTCTTCGAAGGTCAACCCGCCGTCGGCCGTGACCGGCACATTCATGAAGAAATTGATGTTCGGGCCGATGTCGCGTTTGCCCAGGCGACCGTCATGGGCGCAGGCCCGCAGGTAGTTGTCGCGGCAGCTGTGCATGTAGCGTTTTTCCAGGGCGTAGCGCACGGTGTTGCTCTCTTGGGCGCAGGCGCCGCCGAGGGTGTCGTGGCGCCCGCAGGTGTCTGCGACGAGGGTCAGCATCGGCTGGCCGAGGTTGGAATAGAGCACGCTGCCGGCGCCCAGGTACACGCTGTTCTGGCGGCGCAAGGTGCGTTGCACGTCGTAGCGCTCGCGCGGGTTTTTCACGCTGTAGAACAGCGTGTCGACCGCCTGGTTGCCCTCCAGGTCAAGGATGCGCAGGGTCTGTCCGGCCTTGACCTCCATCAGCCACGGCTCGCCGGCGGGAATGGTGGCGCGGTACACCGCCGTGTCGGGTTGTTTCAGTGCGATAGACATGGCAGCTCCTCAGGCGAACAGACGGTCGGTGTTGATAAAACCGCGCGCGTTTTCCGGGCGCGAGGTGCGGCAGTGTTCGGCGACGCTTGGGTCGGCGTTCATCCAGCTCAGTTTCAGCGGTTGGGGGGCGTAGTCGGGGTTGGGGTCCATCGGATGCTGCAGCGCGGTGAGCACCACCAGGGTGTCCATCGGTGCGTAGAGTTCGATGTAGTCGCCCGCCTTGGAATTGCCCGGCACGAAGTGCAGGCCACCGTTGTCGTCCACGCTGACTTTGCTGAACAGGTTGAGGGTCATCAGCAGGTCGGACAGCCCCAGGCCCCACTTGCCCAATTCCACCAGCAGGTTGTCGGTGCCGTTGCGATAGAAACCGTTGCGCAGTTCCTGGTAGCGCCCCTGGCCGTACTTCTCGGCCACCTCGGCCGCGCACAGCACGCCGCCGATGCTGTCACTCCAGCCGCAGGTGTCGGCGGTGATGGCGGCCAGCACGCGGCCCATGTCCGAGTACAGGCAATGGCCGCGGGTGAGCTTGGCGGTGTGTTGGCATTTGAGGCTGTCGGGCAGGTTCAGGCGTTCGGTTTTTTCGTTCGCGTTGAGCAGGGTCAGGCTGACGTTGGCGCCGCCGCGCAGGTCGGTGAGGCGCAGCAGTTGGCCGCGCTTGAGCACGAAGGAACGGTGGCCGCCGCCGGGCAGTATTTCTTCGGCGAACGGCGGGAACAGTTGAGTCGAATCGGTCATTTGGAAGTCGCTCCAAGTTCGGCGGCGAGCGCCTTGCGCCGCTCGCTGTTCAAAGGGATGTCGTAGGTGATACGGGCGCCATAGGCGCCGGGGGCGTGGGGGTCGACGCGGACCTTGTCGAACACCAGCAGGCGCGTGCCGAGGCTGAAGCCTTCGCTGAGGTCGTGGGTGACCATGAACACCGTCAGCCGGGTTTCGCGCCACAGCTCCAGCAGCAACTGGTGCATGTCTTTGCGGATGCCCGGGTCGAGGGCGCCGAAGGGTTCGTCCAGCAGCAATACGCGCGGTTTCATGATCAGGGCCTGGGCGATGGCCAGGCGTTGTTGCATGCCGCCGGAGAGCTGCGCCGGGTACTTGTCCAACGCGTGGCCGAGGCCGACTTTGTGCAGCAGCGCGGCGGCCTGTTCGCGCGCGGCTTTTTTGGCTTTGCCGAACAGCCGTCCGAGCAACGGCGCGCGCGGCAGTTCGAGGCCGAGGGCGACGTTGTCGAGCACGCTCAGGTGCGGGAACACCGAGTAGCGCTGGAACACCACGCCACGGCTGGCATCCGGTTCGCCGGCCAGCGGTTGGCCGTCGAGCAGGATGTGGCCCTTGCTCGCGGTTTCCTGGCCCAGCAGCAGGCGCAGAAACGTCGATTTGCCGCAGCCGGAGGTGCCGACCAGGGTGCAGAATTCGCCCTCGGCGACCTGCAGATTCAAACCCTCCAGCACCACCTGATCGCCGTAGCGCTGCCACACATTGTTGACGCTGATAAAGCTCATGCCCGCGCTCCTTCGTACCAGGGGAACGCGCGCCGGGTCAGGGCCTTGAGGCCCCAGTCCATCAGCCAGGCGAGCAGGGTGATCCACACCACGTAGGGCAGGATCACGTCCATCGCCAGGTAGCGGCGCACCAGGAAAATCCGGTAGCCCAGGCCGTCGGTGGAGGCGATGGCTTCGGCGGCGATCAGGAACAACCACGCCGAGCCCAGCATCAGCCGCAGCGAGATCAGCAGGCGCGGCAACAGTTGTGGCAACACCACGCGCAGCATCAGGGTCCAGGTCGACGCGCCGAGGGTCTGTGCCTTCACCAGCAGTTCCACAGGAATTTCGCGTGCGCGCTGTTCCAGGTCGCGGGCCAGGCACGGGGTGACGCCGATGACGATGAGCATCACCTTGGACAATTCCCCCAGGCCAAACACGATGAACAGGATCGGCAGGATCGCCAGCGGCGGCACCATCGACAGTACCGTCAGCAACGGCGACAACGGCGCGCCGAACAATGGCAACGTCCCGGCGGCGATGCCCAGGCACAGGCCGGCGAGGGCACTGATGCCCAGGCCGAGCGCGAGGCGGCGCAGGCTCGACGCGCTGTCCTGCCACAGCACGTATTCGCCGGTGCGGCTGTCGGCGCTGAATGCCAGGCGCTTGACCGCCTCGAACATTTGCCCGGCACTGGGCAGCAGTTTGTCGTTGGGGTTATCCGCCAGGCGCTCGGCCGAGCCCACGAAGTAGGCGAACAGCAGCAGGGCGAACGGCAGCAGCACCAACAACAGGCGGCTGGAGCGGTCCGGGTGACGGTTGATCAGGCGCATGGCCGGGTCCTCTTACAACGTGCCGTCGGCGGCCATCTGCACGTAGCGGGGGTCGAACTGCAGCTTGAGGTTGGCTTTGTCGCCGCTGGTCACGCCATTGGCGAAGCTCATGCCCACGGCGCTGGTGTCCTTGGCCCCTTCGCCGAGCAGGCCGTGTTCAAACGAGAACTCGGCGACCTTGCGCATGGTCGCTGGCAGCTGCGCGCTGGTGGCGAAGGCCAGGGCTTCCTTGGGCGTGGCGAACAACTTGGTGGTGTCCAGTTGCGACTGGAACCCCTTGAGGTCTGTGCCCGAGGCCTTGGCCATGTGTTCCAGGGCTTCGCTGCTGGCGGCGCCTTTGGCGTTCATCAGGGCGACCACTTCGAACCAGGCGCCGGTGAGGGCTTTGCCCAGGGCCGGGTTGTCTTTGAGGGTCTGGGTGTTGACCACCATCATGTCCATGATTTCGCCGGGCACTTTGCTGGAGTCGAACACCTGGGTGACGCCGGGTTTGGCGTTGATCGCAGAGAGCATCGGGTTCCAGGTCGTCACCGCTTGCACCTGGTCGGTGTTGAAGGCGGCGGCGATGTCGGCGTCGGAGGTGTTGACCACTTTCAGGTCTTTTTCCGTCAGGTCCGCCGACTCCAGCGCGCGGGCCAGCAGGTAGTGGGACACCGACAGTTCCACCAGGTTGACGTTCATGCCCTTGAGGTCGGCGACGGTCTTGCCGCTGCCTTTGATCACCACGCCATCGTTGCCGTTGGAGAAGTCGCTGACCACCAGCGCGGTGCTGTCGACGCCACCGGCGGCGGGGATGGTCAGGGCGTCCATGTTGGTCATGGTGCAGCCGTCGAACTGGCCGGCGGTGTACTGGTTGATGGACTCGACGTAGTCATTGAGTTGCACCACGTCGATGGTGATGCCGTACTTCTTGGCCCACTTGTCGAGGATGCCTTGGCTGCCGGCGTACTCCCACGGCATCCAGCCGGCATAGATTGTCCAGCACACGCTGAAGTGGTCTTTGACGGCGGCCTGGGTCTGGACGCTCAGCACAGCGGCAAAGGCGGCGGCGAGCAGGGCGGGTAAACGGATTGAGGGCATGGGGCTTCTCCAGTTGATCGAGGGCGAGCAGGAGCAACGCGGCACCGTGAACGGTGGCTTGTCTCCCGGGCTTTTATCCCGCCGTGTAACCTCAACTGGAGGTCGCCGACTCTCGGACCAGCCACTCGCGTTTCGCGAGCCGGAACCCTAGTCAGCCATTGCAAATTGTGGTGCCGCGAACCTGTGATGAATCCTGCACGCAAGAGGCTAAGCGAGAGTCATGCCAAGTAGGGCGCGGGCGTGTAGGTCGCGGGTTTGCGCGCAACGCCCGACGCTTGAGTGCGTGCGGCTGCGTTGCAGTGGTGCGCCGTCGCACTGCAATGAGGCATTCGGCTCGTCCGAAACAGATGTTTCAGTCTGTGTCGAAATCGCACCAGTTTCGCTTTTTGATGTCAGATATTTCGTCATTCAGCAAAAGTTGAATGCCGCCCCCCAGCGTCGCTGGCGGTGCTCTTTCGCGGTCCAGGAGGCCGCCATGTATCGACGACTGCTTCTTATCGCTGTGCTCGGTCTATCCCTTTCTGCGTGCGTGCCCTATTACGATGGAGGCCCAGGTTATTACCGTTCCGAGGTCTATACCGCGCCCGCGCCGGTGTATTACTACGGCGGCGGCCCGGCGTATCAATATCGGCGTGGCTATTACCCGGCGCCGCGTTACTACGCGCCGGCGCCGCGTTATTACCAGCCGGTGCCACGTTATTACCAGCCGGCGCCCCGCATGGGTTACCGGGCTTATCCAAACCAGGGTTGGGGGGATCGCTGGGGCAATGGCGGGCACGGTCGCGGTGGCGATCGTGGCGCTGGTCGCGGCGGTCATCGTTGACCGCGCTTGAAGGCAAGCGGCGCAGGCAGCGCCGCTTTTTCGTAGCATTTAGCAGTACTGTCAGATTTAACAGCTATCGTTTGGGTTTCTAGTGCATTCAACTGGAAGCGGCCGTTGCGCCTCTTTGACCGCCCAGTGAGCGAAGGAACCCCCGATGATCAGACAATTGATGTGCGTTTTACTCCTCATGGTCGGCGGCGTTGCACACGTGCAAGCGGACCAAGGCTGCCCTTATTCCTCGGCAATCAAGTACGTCGATGGCCACTTCCAGGCGACGGCGGGAACACTCGTCTGGCAAAGCCCGAAGATCGGCTATCGGGACTTTGTCGACCAATTTATTGGCGCCATTTTTACCCCGGGCAAGGAACAGGATCGGGAAAACGGCTATGTAGACAAGTGCAGCTACCTGACCGGTGACGGTCAGAGAGTGGACTTGCGGTACAGCAAATCGGCAGAGGTGGAGACGATGTCGCTGACCGGTACTTTGCATTGGCACCTTGCCAGCGACCCCTTCGGCCTGCCGGTGTATATCTGCCAGGACAGTCAGCCGGACAATTGCGCATTCACGGTTAAAAAGCCAAAAAACTGACTGTCAAAAGTAGGAAAAATCCGCGAGCGGATGGCGGCCTTCCCAGGCTTTGTTGAAATGCGCCTGCACCACGGCCTGCGGAATGGCATTGATATCCGGCCAATGCCAATGAGGCTGCTGGTCTTTGTCGATCAACCGCGCGCGGACCCCTTCGCTGAATTCCGGGTGACGGCAGCAATTGAGGCTCAGGGTGTATTCCATCTGGAACACCTCGGCCAGCGACAGGTGGCGGGCGCGCTGGAGCTGTTCCCACACCAGGTGCGCGGTCAGCGGGCAGCCTTCGCTGAGGGTCTTGCCGGCACGGCTGAGCAACGGGTCGGCGTGCTCGCGCAACGGGCTCAAGGCCCGCCAGGCACTGCGCACGTCACTGACATCCAGCCACTCATCGATCTGCGCCCGGCGTGGTAGCCATTGCGCTTCGGGTTGCTGGTCGATGGCTTCCTGGGCCAAGGCCTTGAGCAGGCTGTTGAGCTGCATCGCGGTCTGTTCCTGCCAGTTCAGTTGCAACAGGCCTTCGAGCAGTTCGTCTTGCTGGTCGTCGCGCATGAAGCGGTCGGCCAGGCCCAGATCGAGCGCGTCGCGGCCGTTGATGTGCGCGCCGGTCAGGCCAAGGAACAACCCCAGTTTGCCCGGCATGCGTGACAGGAACCAACTGGCGCCCACATCCGGGTACAGGCCGATGCTGATCTCGGGCATGGCCAAGCGGCTGCTGGGGGTGACGATACGCACCGAGGCGCTTTGCAGCAGGCCCATGCCGCCGCCCAGCACATAGCCGTGACCCCAGCAGATCAACGGTTTGGGGTAGGTGTGCAGGCGATAGTCGAGGCGATATTCCGCGGCAAAAAACTGCGCGGCCAGCTCCGGCACGACGCCGGGTTGTTCACGGCAGGCCATGGCCAGGCTGCGCACTTCGCCGCCGGCGCAAAATGCCTTGGGGCCCTTGCCGCGCAACAGCACGCAGACGATGTTCGGGTCTTTGGCCCAGGCGTCCAGGCGATCGCCCAGGGCCAGGATCATCGGCAGGGAGAGGGCGTTGAGGGCCTTTTCGGCGTCCAGGCTGGCGATGCCGATGCGCGCGCCGCCGCTGCCGGTCAGCTCTTCGAAGTGCAGGTTCATCGTGACCTCAATCGGGAAGGTGAAGGTTGAGTATGATCCCTTCATGGGAAAGTGCCGGTTGTGTGTCAGATCAATTGACAAGCGGGGTCGGCTTTCCTAGGGTTCGCCTCATTCTTTTTTACAAGACCAGTCAATCATGAGCGAAGGCGACCGTATCAAACTCGAACCCAGCTGGAAACACGCCCTGCGCGATGAGTTCGAGCAGCCCTACATGGCCCAGTTGCGTGAGTTCCTGCGCCAGGAACACGCGGCCGGCAAGGAGATCTACCCGCCTGGCCCGCTGATCTTCAACGCGCTCAATTCCACGCCGCTGGACAAGGTCAAGGTGGTGATCCTCGGCCAGGACCCCTACCACGGCCCCGGCCAGGCCCACGGCCTGTGTTTCTCGGTGCAACCGGGCGTGCCGGCGCCGCCGTCGCTGGTCAATATCTATAAAGAGCTCAAGCGCGACCTGAATATCGACATCCCCAACCACGGTTGCCTGCAAAGCTGGGCCGACCAGGGCGTATTGCTGCTCAATACCACCATGACCGTGGAGCGCGCCAACGCCAACGCCCATGCGGGCAAGGGCTGGCAGTTCTTTACCGATCGGATCATCGAAGTCGTCAGCGAGCACCAACCGCACCTGGTGTTCCTGCTGTGGGGCGCGCATGCACAGAGCAAGCAGAAGCTGATCGATGCGACCAAGCATCTGGTGCTGACGTCGGTCCACCCGTCGCCGTTGTCGGCATATCGCGGCTTTCTGGGCTGCGGGCATTTCAGCCGCACCAACAAGTTTCTTGAGCAGAATGGCGAGACGCCGATTGATTGGGTGTTGCCACCGGTCTGAACCATTCGCTGCGATGTGTCACCCGCTTGATTCGCAGCGCGCGTGGCTAACTGCGCCCCCTTGATATGCGCGAATCAAGGGGGGTACCTGTTATTTCTGACAGTATCCGACCGTCTTGTATCAGCATTAAATGATCTCCCTGGCCTCGTCGGTCTCATGCCGGCCGGCGCGTTTGTCAATGGTCAACCTGTGACTCATTGCGAGGAGAGTAGAAATGTCTGATTCGAAAGTATCTTCAACCGCCGAGTCGATTGCTTCAGAACCCGTCGACGCCCCCCAACGCAAGCGTTCGGCTTCCATCCAGACTCTCGACGTACCCTTGGTGCCTGAAGCCTTGCCACTGCTGTCGGACGAGGCTGCGTACACGATTCCGTTAGCCCTTCAGAATCAGCCATTGATGGTGACGATCGAGAGGGTTTGGCCGGTAAATTTCGCTAACGTCTCGATGACGACATTGGTTCAGTATCTCTGGCAGGGCCTTGAGGTTCACCGCCATGAGATCTTTGGCCCTTACGAGCCGGACGTCGAATTTCCATTGGTTCAACTGTTGCCGGCCAGTGTGCTGTCTACGGGGGGGATTCGCCAGCTCACGTATCGGGTGAGTGCTCCGCTGCTGACGACGACTGACTCTTTCCGAACAATGGTCAATGTCGACAAGAATGCGCCCAATAATGGCAATCAAGGGCCGGCGCTGATTTTTGACCCTGAAGTGATAAGCGACGGGGTGACCGACGACTACCTTGTGGCGCACAACGGTGTCGATGCAGAAGTTGTGCGTTGGCCGGATATTCGCCTTGAGGACCGGATTGAGTTCTTTTGGGGGGAACTTCCCAACGTCCGTTCTGCGGGCACGCTGAGCATCGGGTTGGGGCATATTGCTGGCGCGCCGATAGAAATACATTTTGATGAGGCCTTTATTCGCGACAGTGGGGAGGGCCGAAGGTTTGCCTCCTATCAGCTCACTGACCGTGCGGGCAATGTCGGGCCGTTTTCCACGGTGAACGAAATAAACGTCAACCTGCAGGTTTTGCCGGATCTGCCACGGCCTGAAGTACCCTTGGCGGAGTTCGATGGCCTGATTGACCTGGACGATGCACGTACCGGCGTAGTTATCGAAATTCCTCAGATTTTTGGGGCGCAGGAAAACGACCGGCTTGTCATCTTTTGGAATACCCACTCGCTGCCCCCTATTACGGTCGGTGCAGGGCAAGCGTGGCCCATCCGTGTTCCTGTTTCTTGGGAGATCCTCTCTGCCGGTGGTTTTGCGCAGTCGATTCCCGTGCGCGTGCGTTACCTGTTTCAGCGCGGTACTGCGTCGAGAAACTCGCCCAACAACTTTTTTATTCAGGACCTCAGTGTGGCCGGGCCAGACCCGCAAGGTCCCGACCCGATCAATACCCAGTTGGCGCGGGTTGTCGTGAAAGGTGTCACAGGGGACGACGTTGTCACCGAGTTGGATGCCCCGGGGCCCGTCCGTGTAGAGGTGCCGCTATGGAGCACTCCCGCCCCGGTACCTGGGCACCGGCTGGAATTGTTCTGGGGCGGTGAGGCTGCATTTGTAGGCGACTACGAGATCCAGCCCACAGACCTGCCCGGCCAAACGGTGGCTTTTTTTGTGCCCTGGATCGTGATCATGGGCGCCGCGTCCGGCCAGATACCGGTGTATTACTGGACGGATAATTCCGTCAACCGCCAACGCAGCCCCACCAAACTGGTGCGGGTGGAACTCGATACACTCAGGGGCTTGGAAAAGCCTGTATTACTGAACGACAGCACCCGTGATTTCGTTGCCTGTGATACCCGCCCGGAACCTTGGACAGGTGTCTTCATCGGGGTGCTCTGGGATGTGACCCATTTCGAGGTGGGTGACAGGATTCAAGTGTACTGGAGCAGCTATCCCACAAAAGCCGGCAATGGTGATCCTTTCCCGGGAACGAGTGTCACGTTCGACGTCGTGTTGACCGAGGATCATAGGAACGCCGGACGAGTAGATGTTCTCATCACACCCTTTGACCCATTGTTTACCCGTCCAGGGCTAGTCAGTGATTTTGGCTCAGGCGTGACTTACTACCGGCTGTTCAAAGTTTCGGGGGCAACAGGTGTGTCGTCTAAAAAACTGATTTTCATTAATCTGAAAAGACCGCTTGGTGGCGTGTGCCTCGGACCTGTCCGTACGTCATGAATCATTGAAAAACAGCGGAGCGAAAGAGGGCATTACACCTAATGCCCTCTTTTTTATAGTCGGCGTTTTCATCACCACTTAGACTTTATGTTGCTGATAGTTGGACTGTTGATTTTGATCGGTTATTAAAACGCTATGTATTGATTGAATCAGCGCGGATACACGCTTTATTGGTTTACGCACCTGTGAAGTTTGACAGGTGCGCGCCTTGCAAGACGCAGATTTAATAGGGCTGTCACTCGGCCCAGTTAGATGTCGGAGAACGAGCCATTCTCTATCCTGCGAGAGTAACTAGCTATGGCGAAGTCCAAAAAAAACCAAGCACCTCAATTAAAGGCCCGGAGCACAAAAAAAACGGCAGTGGCGCCCGATTCCCCCCTGCTGGTACGGCCGCCGTGGGCTCGAACCCCTGTGGGGCCGCTGGTGTTGAGTGATTTGCGGGTGATGAATGCACTGCCGCCAGTGACGAACGGGCAGCCGAACTTGATGGACATCAGTGAGTTGTACGCTGAGGGTGTTCAGTGCGAAATCGACATGTGGATTGAGATCCTGCCTTTTGGCAACGACGGCTTGGAGGTCTTTATCAATAATGTCCTGTATGGCAGTCGCATCCCGTTCAGTAAACCGTTGTCTGCCCATACCTGGCCCTACCGTTTCTCGATACCGGAGGAGGATATTGGCGAACATGGGCTGAAGAACCTGACGTATGAAGTGTTTTCATCTAACGGTTCGACAGATGGCCCTGCCGCGCCTACCCCTGTCACCAGCGACCGCCGAGATCCTAACGCAGGTATCAGGCCTGGCTCGGTGACGTTACCAAGTTGGGTCGGCAATTTCGTGACGCTGCAGGACCTGGACGCTAATGGCGGCGCCATGGTGATCGAGGTTCCACGTCGGTTGGACCCGCAAGTGGGTGACAAACTGGAGATCTACACAGAGTTTCCAAGTGATACCCCCTCATTGACCATTGATGATTTACCGCGCACCACGGCTCCCGTGATGGTGAGTCTGACCAAAGCGCTGCTTGAGGCGAGTGGCGGCGGCGTGAAGCAGCTCAACTATGTCTACACGGATCGTGCCGGTAACCCAACCAGCTACCCGAGCTCGTTTCGAGAGTTCACATTGGTAACGGAAGATCTTCCCGAGAACCTGCGTGACCCCGAGTGCCCCGAGGCGCCGCTTGACCTGCTTGACGCCCAATTGAACCGCGCCGAGATCTGGATCCGCGAATACGACAACGCACTTGCTGGGGACCGCGTTCTTGTCGAGTTCAATACCCTGCTGCTCGTTGGCATTGTGAATATGGTCTGGCCGCTCAGGGTGACAATCCCATGGGACGTGCTTCGCGATGGCGGTCTTGACGCGCCTTACGAGGCTGACGTGCTTTACAACATTGATCGTGGCGGGGTCATCACCGGGCCTTCCGACACCATCACGGTGGATGTCGACTTGAGGTCGGCGGGTGGGCGTCCGGAAGATCCGGGGCCTGTCAACCCTGACCTTGATCCGGTGGAGGTGACTTCATCCGAGGGGCTGACCAATCAGATCGGCCCAGGCGACATGGACGACGCGACGGCGCGGTTTGACGTGTATACGGGGGCGACGGCGGGGCATCGCATTCAACTGTGGTGGAAAGGCCTGCCTTGTTATGACCCTCCTTACGAAGTCACTCTTGCAGATGAGAGCGCTACTGAGTTTGTGCTTACGGTTCCCGCTGCGGTGATCAAGGACGCAGGCAACGGTGATATTCCCACCTGGTACACGCTCAATAACGGCGCGAACGATAACGTCATCGACTCCGTGGAAACAACGGTGTCAGTCAGCGCATTTGCGGTGGATAACCTATTGCCCATCAACTATCCGGATGGGTTGTCCTTCGGTGATGGCCGATTTGCGCTCACCTGCGCGCAAGGGATTCCCAGTGGGATCAGAACCGTTATCAAGGACCCTGCAAACCTGCGGGCGGGCGATCGGATTACGCTTCATTGGGTCATCTTTGGCCCGGATGATTTCGAGTCCACGGTCATTACGGTTGATGAGTCCTTCCCTAGCGTGACGATTACTCACAATCACGACAATCCTGGCCATCCAGGAGAGCTTTTTACCGTACCGTTCCCGACCTATATCCAGCCTGTCCTGGTCGGGCGTATTGAAGCGACCTATCACGTATTAAAAGCGGATGGCGTAACTGAAGGCAATTCACCGGCCACCATTGTGCTGATGACACGGCGCCAGACAGATGGCACCATCTGCGGTTAGTACCCAGTGTGAATGCGTTGAGCCAATAGGCCGCTACCTGGTCGCGAAAGCGTCCGGGTAGCGGTCTATTGGCTCTGATCTGGTGAGGCCCCGTCATTTTGCGGGATCGGAACCATGGTTTTGATACACGAGAAGGAGGTGCTACGCGCGTTAAATTTTAGTGGGCGCATTCTTAAGGAAAGTCCTACAAGGCACTGGAATTGCCCTACATGAAGTTCCCCTCTAGGTCCGTACTCTTGGCGCCGCTGAGAGCCTGAGGCGATAGATCTGTTAATCGCTTGGCTTGTTCAGTCACCCGACTAGAGGTTTATCACCCCCATGACTAATGTTAAAACGTTCACCCCTTCTCGACTGGCGACCGCTATTAAGGTACTGGCACTGATGCCACTGTCGTTGGCCGCTACGAAAGCAGCTGCACTCGAAATTTTTCCAGGCCATGAACTGACGATTGACGCCAGTTCGCCTTTTGACCGCTATCAATTGAGCGGTGATGCAAAACTCATCTCCAATGGCGCCAGGATCGTCAGTGTCCTTGCCCGCGACTCGACATTCGAAATGAATGGCGGCCGGGTACAAGCCGGTAATGAAGTCGGTGTTTCGCTCTACGGCAGTAACGCCACTATTCGTGATGCACATATTTCCAGTGGACGATCCACGGGCTTGATCGTCGGCACCGTGGATAACCGGGCGTCGACCGCTACTGTTTTCAATACCTCGATCGAAGGCGCCACGCAAGGCGTCATCTTGAACGGCTCCAGTGTGCTGTCGTTGAATAACAGTGAGGTCAGAGGGGGCGAGCAGGGCTTGTTGGCCGTCGACGGCCAATTGATCGCAAACCAGAGTCGCATCACTGGCGCCACCAACGGCATTGAAATCTATCGTCATCCGATAACCCCAGACTCGGCCTCCTTTACGTTCAACCAGACGGCTGTGGTCGGTGAGACCGGAGCGGCCATTGTGGTGAATGCTCCCGGCACGGTTGAAATCGATGTCAACAATGGCTCCACCCTGGTGGGCGGTAACGGCAACATGCTGGAACTGACCGCGGGTGGCTCGGCCAACATGCGCGTCAACAGCAGCGCTCTGAGCGGCAATATCCAGGTTGGCAGCCTCAGTGAGTTGGACCTTAACCTCGATCGCGCCATCATGAACGGTGACGTGATCAACGGTGGCGGTACCGCCAGTGTGGGGCTGAACAACGGCTCGGTCCTCACCGGTCGCCTGGAGCACGTCGATAAACTGGCGATCAACAGCGACGCCACCTGGGTGATGGTCGACCATCAGCAGGTGGGTGACTTGTCCCTGAGCGGCGGCAACGTCAAGTTCGGCGAGACCGGTACGTTCTACCAGCTGGACGTGGCCAACCTATCGGGCAACGGCACCTTCATCATGAGCGCGGATTTCGCCACCCTGAGCAGCGATTTCCTTAATGTGACTGGCACGTCGTCGGGCGACCACAAACTGCTGATCGCCAGCAGCGGTGCCGACCCGTTGAGCGACGACCGCCTGCATGTCGTACACACCGCCGATGCTGGCGCCCAGTTCAGCCTGATCGGCGACCGCGTGGATATCGGGACCTATTCCTACAGCCTGATCAATGACAACGACGGCAAGGACTGGCTGCTCGACCCAGGCAGCAAGGTGATCAGCCCGAGCACCAACTCGGTGTTGGCGTTGTTCAACGCGGCCCCCACTGTGTTGCTGGGTGAAATGACCACCCTGCGCACCCGCATGGGTGAACTGCGCTTTAGCGAAGGTCAGTCGGCTGGGCTGTGGACCCGCGCCTATGGCAACAAGTATGAGGTGTCCAATGACAAGACCGGCCTGGGCTACAACCAGTCGCAACGCGGCTTCACCCTTGGTGCCGACGTGCCGGTATCGGGTGGCGACGGCCAGTGGTTGATCGGTGCAATGGCCGGTCACAGCACCTCGGACCTGGACCTGAACCATGGCAGCAGTGCAACCGTCAACAGCTACTATGTCGGCGGTTACGCCACCTGGCTGGATGCCGAGAGCGGGTTCTACTTTGACGGTGTGCTCAAGTTCAACCGCCTGCACAACGAGTCCAATGTGGCCATGAGTGACGGCAAGAAAGCCAAGGGCAACTACACGCAAAACGCGGTGGGCGCATCGGCGGAAGTCGGTCGCCACATCACGCTGGACGACGGTTTCTTCGTTGAACCATATGGCCAGTTGTCTGCGGTGATTACCCAGGCCCAGAGCTACACGCTGGACAATGGCCTGGACGCCAAGGGTGACCGCTCCAGTACGGTGATCGGTGAACTCGGTACTACCGTGGGGCGCAATATCCAGCTGGAAAGCGGCGGCGTCTTGCAGCCGTACTTGAAGGCAGCGGTGGCCCACGAGTTCGATCAGAGCAACAAAGTGTTCGTCAACGACAACTCGTTCAACAACGACTTGTCGGGTTCGCGCCTGAAGCTGGGTGCGGGTGTGGCGATGTCGGTATCGCAGAACCTGAAGTTGCATGCGGATCTGGAACACAGCACGGGCAAGAACATCAAGCAGCCGTATGGGGTTAACCTGGGCTTGCGCTACGATTTTTAACGGGCTGGATGTATAGCGCGGTAGCGGTATAAACCGTGCGGGTAATGAAAATGCCCCGTCTCGAAAGAGGCGGGGCATTTTTTTGCTTTAAGGCAGGGCGGGGTGGTTTTTAAATGCTCACCACCGCCACGGTCGTGTTGCCAGAGTTGCAGACCAGCAAGTATTGGCCATCGGGTGTGCAAGCCACCCCATCGGGTTGATCAAAACCAGTAATAGTACCAACGAGTGTCTCGGTGGTCGTATCAATGACTCTGACACGGTTACCGGAAAGTTCCGCTACATACGCCCGGGGGAGAGTGGGATGGAAGGCAATTCCTCTTGGATCACTCAGCCCGGTTAGGGTTTTGACGTGAGTAAGACCCTCATCGGCGGTGTTGTAGATTTCAACTCTGTTTATGGCCGATACCGACACATAGAGTCGTTCCAAGGGGGAGTTAAGAGGGCTGTGGGCAAGTTCTTGAGCAACTCCCCCGTTGACAACGGTGTGGGTACGCAGCCCGCTGCTGAAAATAAATCGCTCCGTGTTGACGCCCGTTGTAAATGCCGATATGCCTTGTGGGTCGACTATCGCAGCTCTAGGGGCGGACGTGCCAGTATAGTAAGTTGAAAGCTGGTTGCTTATTGTATTGTAGCCGAACAGCGCATAGTTACCATATGCGGTGTTAGGGCCGAAAAGTACTCGCGAACCGGTGGGGTTTAGGCAAATTGCCTGGGTTATGGCGCCATAGTTGTAGGGGTAGGAGAAGCTGAAGGAGCTGATATTAAAGACTAGGATGTTGGAGTTGGCAGCAACGCCATAGGCCGAGATAAAGAGCCTTGAGTCAGTAGGGTGCAACGCCAATCTATAAGCAGCATAGGCATAGGGAGTGCTCAGTGTTCTGACTGCATCAGTTGTAAGATTGATGATTGAAATCGCATTGGCACGCGAGTTCGCGACACATGCCGTTGTGCCGTCTCGACTGATTACGATTTTAGCCGGGCCATTCCCAGCTGTAATGTGACGAATAATCTCCCCGGTTCCCTTACGCGTCACATAAGTAGGCACCTTGAAGTACTTGGCCGTATCCAGGCTGTTGGAACCGTCCAGCGATACCCAGGCTTTGACCGCAACTTCGCTGTTGTTCTCCAAGCCCGACAAATAGCTGGCGGGTATCAGGTCGAGCGTGCGTCCTGCATTGAATTCCGCGGATGTCACGCCGACCGCAAGCCGCAGGTCGCGATTGGTCGTGCTGAGTAACTGAATCCACACGGGTTGCCCGGCCCTGAAGAACGGCCATTTATCAATCCGCACGTTGTTCGCCACCGCCGTATTGATCGTCCCACCCGAGGCTTCAGGGATAGTGACCAGGTCCAGCAACGAACTCGGCAGCGCCAGGACCTCTACTGTCAGGTCGCCGGAAATCGTCGTTCCTGAGGATTCAATGAGTTGGTACGACACCGTGAACTCACCATCCAGATAAGCCGCAACAAAGTCGCTCGACAGCTCGAAGCGTGTGTAGTTCTCACCCGCTTCAGGCACGGCCGGTTTCGCAGGAATGTTTGGATTACCAATCCCCGATTTGCCTTTGATATTGACTTTGATGTCTGCATCACGCGGGAGTTTGTCTGAGATCACGCGAATTTCAATCGTTTGTGGTTGAGGTGCAATCACGTGTGTGGGGTTGAGTTCAACGCGAGTGTCCGAGATGAATGTGGTTGGCACTACTTGGGGCAGCAGCAGGGTGCGAGGCGTGCCTATTTTGATAAGCAGGTCGAGAGAGAAACGGTTCGGACCGCTAATGGGCTTGAGCTCGTAGTACAAGCGCGCCGTGCCATCGTCATTGTTCAGGACAATATTGCGAGGGACGGTGAAAGGGATCTCGGCGTCTTCCCAGTTGATGTCGACCGCGAACCAGGGGCTGGTGAAACTGCCGCCGGGTGCCGACCCCACAAAGATCAGCCTGAGTTCGGTGCCTGCGACGATGGCGGGGTGCGGACGCACCCTGACGTTCAAGTTAGCCTTGTGAATCAATGGGTTGAAGGTGAAGTCAGGCGCCACCGCCTGTAATGTGGTGGGCGCTGGCAGGTCTTCCAGGGCATCGCCGACGGGCACGCTTGCCTTTTCTGAGGCGGGTCTTGGGTTACCTCGATTGATCAGGTAATGCGCCTCGAAATAACCACCGCTGAGTGCGGTAAAGAAGGCGTTGTCCAACAAGAATTCAACATCGCCATTGCCGGCCATTTCCGTGTATTCGGCATAAGTGGACGTACCGTTGGCGGAGTGCCCCAGTACGATCAAGTCAACGCGGTCGTTGGGGTTCTGCCCGAAGTAGTGCGGGACCACGATGCGGACTGGGTTGGTATCTTCTGGCAGTGCGCCATTGACCAGGTCCTGTACCTCTGGAGGCGGCAGTCGTTGACTGACGGGGTCGCCGAAAATGTTATATAGCGCCCCTTCGGAGTGGCGGTCGGGAGTTCCAGGGCGAACGCGTTTGTAGGTGATCAGGATACGACCACCTGCCAGGGGCCGCAGGAAGGAAAGGGGCAGCGGGATAAGCGCCCGGATCACGTTGATAGATTGTACGTCGTATTCGAGGGTGATTTCGGTACGCACGCCGTCTGCGCTGAGTCCGCTGACGGTCAGGATAACCTTGTCGTTGACGCTATACCCCTGGCCGCGTATCGGCAGTTCAATGGTCGCGTCGCCATCGAGGTCCGGCACATTGATGAAGTCTTGTTCGCTGTCCGGGTCGTAATCGGACTCGGTGACATGCACAGGCGACAGCAGAGGTTCAACGCCACTCCCGACCCGCAGTTCGATCATTCGGGAGGGGGAGAACCCCGGTGATTTATTACCTGCCTTGTCGACGACGAACCATTCGACAAGGTGCGCGCCGTTGGGCAACTGGTTCCAGGTTCCGAAATACGCCGTGATTGTTATCGGGTTATTGCCAGAGGCCTCGAAAGACGTGACGGTGTGCTTGATGATCACGCCACCGATACTCAGGTGAATGACGTCATCCTCTTTGCGGTGGTGAACTTGAGGCTCTGCCCTGTCAAGTGGGTAATTACCAATCTGTATCTTCACGCCCGCGCTGATATCGGCATCGGTAATTACCCTGAAGTCTTCGATTTGCGGGTTGGTAAACCTGACGGGACTCATGTTGTCGTTATACGGCGTGCTGACGATCGGGTCCCTGCCGACAGGTGGCTCGCGATCAGCGAGATAATTGAACTGGCGGGTGCTATCAGTGGTGCCGCTCAGATGTTCGACGAAGACTTGCACCGTATTATTCGCCTGGTCAATAAAACGGCCGGCGTCCATAAACAGGAGGGTGAGTTGGTCAAGGTCGATTTCTTCTTGGGTAACAGTGTGGATAGGCCCCCGCACTCCGTTGATTTCAATCCAGATAAAGTCATGTTCGGCTTTATTCAGATACCCCGGCAGCAGACAGATGACGCCGTTGGTGTTGACCGTCAATGCCGCTGCGTTGAACGCTGCATCATGGCCGCTAACCGGCTTTGTTTCAGTGGGGAAAAGCACCACCAGGTCGCTGAACGGCCGGATGCCGGAGGTTGCATCGTCGGGGAACAGTTCATTGGGCATAAGCCCGCCGGGCCGGTGGTGGGAGGGGGCGATGAGCGCGGGTAGAGTGTTGTCGTCTGAGATGGCGTCAGTGTCTTGATCGAAGGTCATGATCATCGTCCTGTCTGGGCAATAGGCGTGGGCGCAATGTTCCGTGGGGAGGAGGAGGGCGCTTCAGTATTGATTCAACGCCCCGTGCAATGGGCTGCCTAGCTGTGAGAAATGACAGTGCCGACGAATGGTAAAACCCTGGAGATATTGCGCGGGTAAACATATTGAACCGCCGCCGGGCGTGCGCGGTTGGGTGGCGATGTTAAAAGCGTGAGCGTATAGCCCGAAGGAAACTCAACATGCTGGGTAATGAAAAAATGCCCCGTCTCGGAAGAAACGGGGCTTTTTATGTTTACAGTGTTAGTAAATCGCTAAACCATCGAAGCTGTTAGTTGTACTACCCCACTGCATGTCATTAGGTGGCCACCCCCGGTTTCCATAAATGTTGACAAAGCAATAAGCCAGCCCAGGTTGCGGTTGGCCAGGTGCTTGTTCAGTGGTCCATATATTACCCATCGATGGCCAGCGCCCACTGTATTGGCCACTAAGCTCAACAGCGATACTGAAGTTAGGAAGTACGCCGCCCCATGCAGCGGCTGCACTCACCATGGAATGCCATTGCCCTGTCCCCACAAACCGGCATCTGCGGAAGGACCCGTTGACAGTCACGTTATAGCTGGCTGTTTGCGCGGGTTGCGCACTGTCCCGAACTGTGATCGTCGCGGTACCTGCGGCAGTGATGTGAACGCGGCCCCCCGCATTGACGGAAATGGCTCCTGGATTATTGGAACTGTAGGTGTACGGTGGTACGCCGCCAGTGGCAGTCCGAGCTGAGCCAAAGTAAAAGATCTCATTGAAACCACCGAAAAAGTTCACCAGCAAGTAACCATTGAGATTTAGAAACCTTGGGCTGGTATCCATTGCCAGAGCGGGCGTAGTTCTGACCGTATAGCTGACGTCTTCCAGGTTCAAGGCGCTAGCCTCGCCATTGGTACCGTCCACGGATACAGAGCCTTTGACGTGCAGCTTGCTGTTTGCAAGCAGCTGGCTCAAATAGGCACTCGGTACGGGCTCCTGTACAAACCTTTGATCAAACTCCTGTTGATTAAGAGCCTTGCTAGCATCTCGCAAAGTGAGCAAGTGGGGTTGATTCCCGGCTTTGACACCTTCCAGATAGATCCACGAGGATTGTCCTACTGCATAAAAGGGCCAGGCAGCGGTTCTGACGGTGGCGGCGTTTCTGATATCAATGACACCTGCCGTGGCCTCAGGAACGCTCAACAAGTCTAATGCTTGTGCCGGCAGAGGCTCCACCTCGAGGGTCAGTGGTACCGACCCAGTGGTATTGCCGCTGCGGGTAACCTCGAAATACACCTCGCAAGAGTCCCCCAGGTAGGCGGCGACAAAATCGCTGAAATGTTCGAATCTAATATAGTCTTCGCCAGGCTCCGCAATGCCGGGTTTTGACGGAATGTCGGGAGTCCCCAAGCCTGATTTGCCCACGACCCTCAGTTTGACGTCATCGCTGTCGAGCATCGGGAAGTATTTCACCCTGAACTCTACTTCGACCGGAGGCAGCACGTGCAACGGGTTCAGGCGCGACAGGGTTGGCGTAATTGCGGTGGCCTGCACAACAACCGGCGGCTCGGACAGTTCCAGCTTAATGCCGATGTAGATCACAAGCTCCTGGGAAAACCGGGAAATTGCACCTGGCGTCTTAGGCCTTACCTCGTAGGAAAGCGTCATCGTGCTGTTGAGATTGGCCAGGACGATAGTTCTCGGAATAGTGAAAGGGATGACCGCGTCCTCCCAGTTGATATCGACATTGAACCAGTCAGTCGTAATGCTGCCGCCTGGACGGGTACCTGTGGCGATCACTCTGATCTCTACGCCTTCTACAATGAACGGATGGGGGTCAATCCTGACATTGAGGTTGGCCAGGTTGGTACCGGGGTCGAACACAAAACCGGGCGGTAACGCTTGCAATGTCCTGGGGGGCGGTAATGTTGCCCTTGCATCACCGACAGGCACCGTTACCTGTTCAGAGGCTGGCCTTGTTACGCCACCATTGATCAAGTAATGAGCAGTAAAATACCCACCGCTCAGTGCATTGAAGAATGCACTCTCCAACAAGAAAACAACGTCACCGATACCTGCCATTTCGGTGAATTCGGCATAGCTGGGCACGTTATTGGCGCTACGGCCGACCACTATCAAGTCGACTCTGTCATTTTCATGCTGCCCGAGGAATTTAGGCACCAGAATGCGTACCGGATTGGTATGGTCGGGTAGAGAGCCGTCACTGTCCAAATCCAGGACTTGTGGTGGTGGTAAACGGGTTCCGACCGGGTCACCGTAGATCGCGTAGAGCGAGCCTCTGGAGGGACGATCAGCAACGCCTGGACGAATCCGTTTGTAAGTGATGAAGATGTGCCCACCCGGCAGGGGCAGCAGAAAGTCAGCAGGCAGGGGGATGTTGACCCTGATTGGAGTGATCGAGGTCACCCGATGGTCGATGGTTATTTCGACTGGCACGCTGCTGGCGCTGAGGCCCTTTATCGTCAGGCGCACCGTATCGCTGACGGCGTATCCGTTATTGCGTATGGGCAATTCGATGTTTGCGTCGCCATCGAGATCACGGATATCGATAAAGTCCTGATCGTGCTCCTCGTCGTAGTCGGACTCGGTTACAAACACGGCGGGCAGTATTGGTTCGCTGCCACTCCCCAATTGCACTTCAATGAGCCTGCGAGGCGAGAAGCCTGGGGAATGATTACCCACCTTGTCGAGCACATACCATTCCACAATATATTCGCTGTCAGGTAGCGCTTCCCATGTGCCGAAATAGGCCCAGACACTAATAGGCAAGTTGCCTGAGGCTTCAAAATTGGTAACCGTGTGTTTGATCAGCAAGCCGCCGATACTTACGAAAATTACGTCGCCTTCTTTACGGTGATGTTTCGTGGGAACTGCGGGATTCAGTGGATAGTCTTCAATCAATATCTCGACCCCAGCGATGGCATTTTCCTTCGTGATCACGCCGAAGGCCTCGATCTGTGGGTCTGCAAACTTCACGGCAGCCATATTTTCGTTGACGTTGGGCGTGCTGACGATAGGGTCCGGGCCGACTGGGTGCTCACGATCAACGTAGATTGTGAACAGCTTGCTTTTATCAATTGTGCCGCTCAGTTGTTCGACAAAGGCCTGTACCTTATTGTTTGCCTGATCGATAAAGCGGGTGCTTTCTATAAACAGGACAATTTGCGTGCCCAAGTCGGCTTCGTCAGCGCTGACGGTATGGAAGGCTACTTGCACGCCGTTGAGTTCCAGCCAAATGAAGTCATTTTCAGCTTGTTCCAGATACGGCAGAAGGATGCAGATGACCCCCGAAGGGTTTACCTTCAAGGCGGCATCATTGAAGCCACCGTCAGCACCTGCGACAGGTTCCCATAACGTTGGGAAATACAGGGGCAAGTCGGAAAATGGAGTGTTGATAAATGTTCTTGAGTTCAATGCAACGTCGGTTGGCGGTGGTGAGGTGAAGCCTTTGCGACGCAGGTCATTGGGGTGAAGCACACCGAGTGTATCGCTGGAGGAAATATCAAGGGCCTCCGGAAAAATCGACTGGTTGTCGATGGGGTCAGGGGCTTGATCGTATGTCATGATTAGGATTCCTTGTCATAGGGAAAACGATCGGAAACCCGTCACACAAGTGGGTCTCTGGCTTGATTCAGCGCCCGTCATCTATCGCCTGCCTAGCTGTGAGAAATGACAGTGCCGACGAATGGTGAACCCGACTTGTCCGTCAGCTAAAACACCACCAACGACACTGAATCCCCGCCGATATTGGCCACGTAGCCGTGGGAATCGTCTGGGGCCACCACCAGCCCGCGCGGCTTGTTAAACCCGGCATAGCTGCCAATCACCTGTCGCGAGCGCGTATCGATAATGCCCAGCAGGTCGCCATCGGTCTGCGACACGTAGGCCCGATCACGCCCGCGTTCGAAGGCGATGTCGTAGGGGCCCAGCAACCCGGTCAAGGTCTGCTCGATGCGCTGGGTCGAGGTATTGCCGATCGTGACGCTGCCGCCTTCGCGCGCGCTGATATACACCTGAGAGCCACGGGGGTTATGGGCGATGGCGACGGGGGCGGAGCGGGTGTCGGCGCTGTTGATCAGGCTGTTGGTCGGCAGATTGATGATGGACCAGTCGAAGAATGTGGCCACGTGTGCGCGGTTGTTATCGGGGCTGACGGCGACATCGATGGGCGCGCGCACCGGGATTGAAGCCACGCGTTGGTGGTTGCTTGTGTCGATGACGACCAGGCGCGATGCACCTTCATCGGCCACATACAGGCGCGAGCCGTTGGCATTGAAGCGAATGCCTCGGACGGTGGTGAACCCGGTCAGCGTGTCGATCAGCGAATAGTCCCGCGTGCTGTAGAGGCGAATCGGGGTATTGGTGGCGCTGCTGTTGTCGGTCACATACAGACGCTCGGCCGTTGGATGAATGGCCAGGCGCAACGGCGAGCCCGGCACGTCGAAGCTGTCGATGACGCGGTTACGCAGGGTGTCGATGACCCAGATCGAAGTGCGGCCGAAGGTGCAGGCGACGTAGAGCCGCGTACCGTCCGGGCTGAGCGCCAGGGCGTTCGGCGAATTGCCCACCGGGATCGTGGCGAAGATGCCCACGGTGTTGCTCATGCGGTAGTCGACAGGGCGAAAGGCGATAGCGAAATCCTTATGGGCGCTGCCGTTCAGCGATACCCGCGCCTCAACCCGCAGGGTGCTCTGGGTCGGCAAGGAACGCAGATAATCGGCGGGTAAGCGGACTTCCACGCGTTTGGCATTGAATTCCGCGGCGCTCAGCGGTGTGCCGTCGCGCAGCACCCGATTGGCCGCGGCCTTGATTTCGAGCCACACCGGCTGCCCGGTCCGCATGAACGGCCATGCCTGAATCACTGCACTGTGCGTCACGTTGGCGTTGATGATGCCGTTCGACGCCTGGGGCACGTTGACCAGGTCCAGCGCTTGTTCAGTCAGCGGGTCGATGGTCAAGGTCAGCACCTGGGAGGCGCTGGTGGCACCGGCGCGGGTCACGGTATAGGACAATGCAGCGTCTCTGCCCAGGTTGGCGGCAATCACCCGATTACTGATGATGAAGTCGACATAACCCTTCAGCGGGTCGCCTGGCCGTGGATTGATGACGGGCGTTCCGAGCCCGTAGGTGCCGATGAATCTGGGCTGGATATCATCGCCGGCGAGCATCGGCTTGTAGCTCACCCGAAACGTACAGACCGGCGGCTCCAGCACATGTTGCGGGTTGAGCCGGGCGGTGGAGGGGTCGGCGATGTTGATCGTGCTTTCCAGAATATGCGGCACCGGCAGTTGCAGGCCGCTACCGACGGTCATCACCAACGCCTGGGAATAACGGGTGCGCTGGCCGGCGTGCTCCACCCGATAGTAAATGCGCGCCGAGCCGTTGAGGTTGGCCACGACAAACACCCGTGCGATGACAAACGCCAGGTCCTGCCCGACCCACGGCCGGGTGATGGGGAACCGGTCCGGTGGGGCGCTGCCGCCCATGGCGCTGCCTTCGACGTACAGGGTGACCGTGGCGCCTTCCGTGAAAGCGGCATGCGCCGCAACCCTCACGTTGGCATTGCCTCGGGATTGCTCGGGGTCGAAGTTGAAGGCGGGGGCGGGGGCTTGCAACACCTCAGGCGCGGGCAGGGCGTCCTGGGGCTCGCCGATGTTGAGTTGCAGAATGGCCGACGGTGGGCGCCCCCCGGCGGTGTTGATGTAGTAGTAGAGCATCAGCTCGCCGCCATCGAGCTGGCGGATGTCACCGTCGATCCCATTGTGCAGTTCGAACACGACGCTGCCTTCGCCGGCCGGCAACCCGTGCTCCTGATAAAAACGGTGGCCGTTGGCGTAGGTGCCTTCCAGCACCAGCGTGACACGGTCAAAGGGCTTTTGGCCGGTATAAGCCGCGATCGTAACGGTCACCGGGTCGGTCAAGGGATGCAGGACGCCGCCGCTGGCGGCGGGCACTTGCGGTGCCACGAGGCCGGTTTGTTCGGGGGTTCCGCTCACTTGGACGAAGGTGTTTTCCGAGGGCCGGTTGACTTGTCCTGTGCGAATTCGCTCATAACTCAGTTGGATCAAGGCGCCGATAAGCATACGCACGTCAGCATTCGGCCAAGGGACGTCGACGAAAGGCGTTGTGGTCGATGTGATACTGGCATCGTAGGTCTGTTCGACATCGACACCTTCCGGCAAACGCCCGCGAATGGTCAGTCGAAGACCGTCGCCCGACGCCCAGCCTTTTCCCTCGACCGCCACCCTGAGGGTTGCGTCTTTGCCTGCCAGCGTGTCCGCGTCCAGCGTGCCGGTCGGTGCTTCGACAATCTGGGCGGCGTCCAGCAACCGTTCGTTGGGATCCAGCCGCACTTCGATCAGTTGCATCGGCGAGCGCCCCGACGCGTAGTTGCCGACCTCATCGATGACATCGTAGGCGCAGGCCTGAAAGCCACTGCCGATGCGCAGCCAGGTGCCGTAATAGACCGTGATTGAAATCGGGTTGCGGCTGCTGGCCTCATTCTCTGTGACGATGTGCTCGATGATTTGCTCGCCGATGATCAAGCGAATGCGATCGCGTACCGCCCGGTAGGTACTGGGAGGCCGGTTGAGGTCCAGCGGGTAAAAGGGGATTCTCACCACCACCCCGCGCCCGGCTGCGGCCGAATCGATCAGGATCTGCGCGGGTTGCGGTCGCGACAGTTGTTCATTGACCC